>NZ_JACAQC010000032.1:53415-213759 GCF_013385345.1 Pseudomonas sp. I8001 | reverse complement strand
GCAAGCTCCCTCGCCACAACGGCCCGCTCCCACAGGGGCTCTCCTAATAACAATAAATAATTCGCAGGTTCCCATGGACATCACCCGCCGCGACTTCCTCAACGGCGTCGCTATCACGATTGCCGCCGGTATGACCCCGCTGCAAATCCTCCAGGCCGCTCCCGATGGCCGCTACTACCCGCCCGCCCTCACCGGCTTGCGCGGCAGCCATGTCGGCTCATTCGAAGTTGCCCACCAGATGGGCTGGGAAAAGAAGGCCTTCGACACCGATAAACTGCCGATCACCGAAGACTACGACCTGGTGGTGGTCGGCGGTGGCTTGAGCGGTTTGTCGGCGGCGTGGTTCTACCGTGAGAAGCACCCGAAGGCGAAGATCCTGATCCTGGAGAACCACGACGACTTCGGCGGCCACGCCAAGCGCAATGAGTTCCAGGCCGGTGGCCGGCTGATCATCGGCTACGGCGGCAGCGAAGCGTTTCAGTCACCGAATCATCTTTACAGCAAGGAAGTAAACGGGCTGTTGAAAAAACTCGGGGTGAACATCAAGCGCTTCGAAACCGCCTTCGACCGCCAGTTCTACCCGGGCCTGGGTTTGTCCCGTGGGGTGTTCTTCGACAAGGAAAACTTTGGCGAAGACAAACTGGTGACCGGCGACCCGACGCCGATGGTCGCCGACGACATCGCCCCGGACCAGTTGCATGCGCGCTCCATCAGCGACTTCATCAATGATTTCCCGCTGCCGGAAACCGACCGTCAGGCGCTGATTGCCTTGCACGTCGCGCCCAAGGATTACCTGCCGGGCAAGACTGCCGAGGAAAAGGCCGAGTACCTCGCGACCACCAGCTACCGCGATTTCCTGCTCAAGAACGTAGGACTCTCGGAAGGCGCGGTGAAGTACTTCCAAAGCCGCACCAACGACTTCATGGCCTTGAGTATCGACGCGGTGGCGTCGGCTGATGCCTATAGCGTGGGTTTCCCTGGCTTCGGCGGAATGAACCTGGCACCGATCAGCGAAGAAGCCGCCGCAGAAATGGAAGAACCCTACATCTACCACTTCCCCGACGGCAACGCCTCGCTGGCACGCTTGCTGGTGCGCAGCCTGATTCCGGCAGTGGCACCGGGGCACACCATGGATGACATCGTGCTGGCGCCGTTTGACTACGCCAGGCTTGATCAGCCCAGGACGCCGGTGCGGGTGCGTTTGAACAGCACTGCGGTCAGTGTGCGTAACGTCGGTGACGGTGTGCACATCGGCTACAGTCGTGGCGGCCAACTCGCACAGGTCCGCGGCAAACGCTGCATCCTGGCCTGCTACAACATGATGATCCCGTACCTGCTGCGCGATCTGCCGGCAGAACAAGCCCAGGCCCTGAGCCAGAACGTGAAGTACCCGCTGGTCTACACCAAAGTGGTGGTACGCAACTGGACGTCGTTCCAGAAGCTGGGGGTGCACGAGATTTATGCAGCGACCCAGCCTTACAGCCGGATCAAGCTGGATTACCCGGTGAGCATGGGCGGCTACGAGCACCCGCGCGACCCGACGCAGCCAATTGGTTTGCACATGGTGTACGTGCCCACCAGCCCCAACAGCGGCATGAACGGCCGCGACCAGGCCCGCGCCGGGCGGGGCAAGTTGTATGGGCAGACATTTGAACAACTGGAAGCGCAACTGCGGGATCAGCTGCAGCGCATGCTCGGCCCGGGTGGCTTCAACCACCAGACCGACATTCTGGCGATCACTGTCAACCGTTGGTCACACGGCTATGCGACCTTCTCCAACAGCTTGTTTGACGATGCCGATGAAAGCGAAAAACTGAAGGACCTGGCGCGCCAGCCGGTGGGACATGTGAGCATCGCCAACTCGGATGCCGCGTGGAGCGCGTATGCCCATGCGGCGATTGATGAGGCATATCGAGCGGTAGGCGAAGTGGGCTGATCCCGGCGTTCCTGAAGAGGTTATTGTGGCGAGGGAGCTTGCTCCCGCTGGGCTGCGCAGCAGCCCCAAACCAGGCGATCGAGATATCCCTGAAGGATCTCGATCGTCTGGTTTGGGGTCGCTTCGCGCCCCAACGGGAGCAAGCTCCCTCGCCACACGGTTTCCACAGAAACGTCTTGTTTCATATGCAGCGCCATCAACCCGCCATCAATCATTTTTCCTTGCGCACCGAACCGCTTAAGCTATTTGGTATCTGTTTAATGTCCGTTGCGTTTGGCCGAAGGCATGTCCGAACCGTTTTCCTTGATCCAGCACGTGCCAGGAACGGCGCGGGATTGTTCACGACAGGTTGTATTTATGCACCGCAGGAATTTGCTCAAAGCGTCCATGGCCATCGCGGCTTACACCGGTCTGTCGGCCAGTGGCCTGCTGGCCGCCCAGGCCTGGGCGGGCAACCGCGCCGCTGATGGCGAGGCCCAGGCCTTCGATTTCGAGGCCCTGAAGATCCAGGCCAAGCAGTTGGCAAGCAATCGCTACCAGGACACCAAGCAGGTATTGCCGCCGACCCTGGCGACCATGACCCCGCAGAATTTCAACGCCATCGGCTACGACGGCAAGCATTCGCTGTGGAAAGAATTGAACGGCCAACTGGACGTGCAGTTCTTCCACGTCGGCATGGGCTTCAAGACGCCGGTGCGCATGTACAGCGTCGACCCGAAAACCCGCCAGGCCCGCGAGGTGCACTTCCGCCCTTCGCTGTTCAACTATGAAAAAACCACGGTAGACACCAAGCAGCTGACCGGTGACCTGGGTTTCTCCGGCTTCAAGCTGTTCAAGGCCCCGGAACTGGACCGCCACGACGTGCTGTCCTTCCTCGGCGCCAGCTACTTCCGTGCGGTGGATTCCACCGGCCAGTACGGCCTTTCTGCACGCGGCCTGGCCATCGACACCTACGCGAAAAAGCGCGAGGAATTCCCGGACTTCACCAAGTTCTGGTTCGAAACCCCGGACAAGGACAGCACCCGCTTCGTGGTCTACGCCCTGCTGGATTCGCCGAGCGCCACTGGTGCCTATCGCTTCGATATCGACTGCCAGGCCAACCAGGTGGTAATGGCCATCGACGCCCATATCAATGCGCGTACCGCCATCGAGCAACTGGGCATCGCACCGATGACCAGCATGTTCAGCTGCGGCACCGTTGAGCGGCGGATGTGCGACACCATTCACCCGCAAATCCACGACTCGGATCGCCTGGCCATGTGGCGCGGCAATGGCGAGTGGATCTGCCGCCCGCTGAACAACCCGGCTACCCTGCAATTCAACGCGTTTGCCGACACCGACCCGAAAGGCTTCGGCCTGGTGCAGACCGATCATGAGTTCGCCAGCTATCAGGACACGGTGGACTGGTACAGCAAACGCCCAAGCCTGTGGGTAGAACCTACAACCGCGTGGGGCGAAGGCTCTATCGATCTGCTGGAAATTCCTACAACCGGCGAGACCCTGGACAACATCGTGGCCTTCTGGACCCCGAAGAAGCCCGTCGCTGCCGGCGAATCCCTGAACTACGGCTACAAGCTCTACTGGAGCGCCCTGCCGCCGGTCAGCACGCCACTGGCGCAGGTCAATGCCACCCGTTCGGGCATGGGCGGTTTCACCGAAGGTTGGGCGCCGGGCGAGCACTACCCCGAAGTCTGGGCGCGGCGCTTTGCCGTGGACTTCAACGGCGGCGGGCTGGATCGTTTGCCTGAAGGCACCGGGATCGAGCCGGTGGTGACCTGCTCCCATGGTGAGGTCAAAGACTTCAGCGTGTTGGTACTGGATGCCATCAAGGGCTATCGAATTCTGTTTGACTGGTACCCGACCAGCGACAGCGTCGAGCCGGTTGAACTGCGGCTGTTCATCCGCACCCAGGACCGCACCTTGAGCGAAACCTGGCTGTACCAATACTTCCCACCTGCACCAGACAAGCGCAAGTACACCTGATACCGAACGTTCCCACGCTCGCGTGGGAACGCCCCTTCGGGATCTTCAGAACCGCGAAATACTCTTCATCGCCCCAATCAAGTACCGCATCGCCACCTGATCACTCTCGGTCAGGGCGCGGTACTGTTCCAGCAATTGCTCTTCGTCCGAACTCAGGCGCCGGCTGCGCAGCGACATCCTGCGGGCCAGAAAAGACGACAACACCCCCGCTACACCATAGGACTTGGCCATGGACTGTCTCCTCGTATCAATCAACTGCTCCTGGTTGCCCATAACCCCATCCCGCGATGCGACCTGCGAGGATCAACAAGCTGATTTCCTGGGCCAGAAATCATGCTTACCTTAAGCGTAGAAACTATCTTGCAGGGCGTGGGACTTTTTTAGAGTAATCACTTAAAAAAACGCTTGCAGGGCAATGACCTACAGCGTTATCCCACAAGCGGCCGGTACAGGTGGATGTCGTGCGGCTCCTGTTGAAACAGCTCGGGATCCGGCTGCTTGAGCAACCGGCAGCCGAGCCGCAGATAGAACTCCACCGTATTGCGCGATTCCGTGGCCGATACGTACAACGCCTCGGCCCCGGCTGCGCGGGCGTGTTCACAGGCCAGGGCAAACAGCTGGCCACCCAGGCCCAGGCCACGGGCCCCATGGCTCACATGCAGGAATTTGAGCTGGCGCATACGCAGGCCCTGGTTGAGGATAACCCGGTTGTCCAGCACCACGGCCGCCAGCAGCTTCTCATCGTCAAACACTCCGTGCAGCCACCCTCCGCGCTTCAGGCACGCCTGCAAGGCCACGGCATCCTGCTCGGCTTCGCCTTCGGGCCAGCCGCGCATGTCGTGGTGCTCGGGGTACAGCAGCAACTCCCCGTGCTCCACGCGATAGCACGCCTCGATCCGTTCGGTACGGTCAATCAGCGCCAGCAACGGCAGGTCCTTTTCGGTCAGGTCACGCTTGATCAACATGCTGTGCTTCCAAGGGTTGATGGTGAACAAGGTTGAAGCCTTCCGCAGGTGTCGGTGCTTCGAAATAGCCGGTGATCAAGTCGAACTGGGCGTCACTGGTTTCGAACGCGTGGGTACCCGCCGCGTTGCGCGCACGCAGGCGTGCCTTGCAGACCTCGTCCGGTACGTCCAGGTAATGCAATTGGTGGTCAGCGCCTGCGCCTTCGAACAGTGAGCGCATCCAGCGGCGACTGGCCAACGTGTTCGCCGGGAAATCCAGCACCACCGACAGGCCGGCCCCGAGCAACGCGATGATATGCGCCGTCAACGCATCACGCAGGTGGCCGGTGCAGCGCACGTAGTCGCCCACGGCGTGAATTTGTCCGGGATAGAGGCGTGACAGCCACTCATCCTCACTGATCAGGATCGCCTGGGAGCCCTGCGACAACTGTTGGGTCAGGGTCGATTTACCGGATGCGATTTTGCCGCAGATCAGGTGCAACATGAGCTTCTCCTTGTGTCGCAGGGCTTGGCCGGTGATCGGCGGGCAATAAAAAACCCGCCGGATCAAGGGCGGGTTTTTCATGCTTTTCCAGCACGCGTCAGCCCACCCTCTCCTGGAGGGTGGGAATAATCGAGGCGTTCAGTAATAGAGTCATAGTTTCGACATTAGCTTCAGGCGTTTTCCTACGCAAGGTTAATCCCGCAAGTCCGACTCATGAATCGGCTGGTCGCGATGCGTAGCCCGCTGATACTGGGCCGGCCAGGTGGCTTTGCGCCCGCCCAGGTCATCGTCGGCATGCAGTGGCCAGTACGGGTCACGCAACAGTTCACGGGCGAGGAAAATGATATCGGCCTGACAGGTACGCAAGATGTGCTCGGCCTGGGCGGGCTCGGTAATCATGCCCACGGTGCCGGTGGCGATTCCCGACTCTTTGCGCACACGCTCGGCAAAGCGGGTCTGGTAGCCGGGCCCGGTAGGAATTTCCGCATTGGCCGCGGTGCCACCCGAGGAGACGTCGATCAGGTCGACGCCCAGGTCTTTCAGGCGGCGCGCCAGTTCGACGGTTTCATCCGGGTTCCAGCCGTCCTCGACCCAATCGGTGGCCGAGACCCGTACAAACAGCGGCAGCTCTTGCGGCCAGGCCTCACGCACCGCCGTGGTCACTTGCAGCACCAGGCGGATGCGGTTTTCGAACGAGCCGCCGTACTGGTCCTGGCGCTGGTTGCTCAGGGGCGAAAGAAATTGATGCAACAGGTAGCCATGGGCGGCATGGATTTCCGCCACTTTGAAACCGGCGGTCAACGCGCGCTTGGCGGCAGCGACGAAGTCAGCGATCACTTGCTGGATCTGCCCTTCATCGAGTTGCTTGGGGGAAGTGTGCTGCGGATCGAAGGCAATCGGCGAGGGGCCCACCGGCACCCAGCCGCCATCTTCCGGCTTGACGCTGCCGTGCTTGCCGATCCATGGCCGGTGCGTGCTGGCTTTGCGCCCGGCGTGGGCCAGTTGAATGCCCGCCACCGCGCCCTGGGCATTGATAAAGCGCGTGATGCGTTGCAGCGGTTCGATCTGTTCGTCGTTCCACAGGCCCAGGTCCTGGGCGGTGATGCGGCCATCGGCAGTCACGGCGGTGGCTTCGGTAAAGATCAGCCCGGCGCCACCGACGGCACGGCTGCCGAGGTGCACCAGGTGCCAGTCATTGGCCAGGCCATCGACGCTGGAATACTGGCACATTGGTGACACGGCGATGCGGTTGAGCAGGGTCAGTTGGCGCAGGGTATAGGGTTCAAGCAGCAGACTCATGGGGCACCTCTTTTATGCAGTGGGCAGGCTCCAGGGTTCTGTTTGAAAGGTCGACGAAAAACCCGTCCCCGGCGGGCTGAAATAAGACAAGGTCACAAGACCGATCACACAGTGCTTAGAGACTAGTCGACAACAGAGGATTGCACAGGGTTCAGCGCGGCTCGATATGCGCGATCATCAGTTGCACGGTTTCCTGGCCACGGAACTCGTTCACGTCGAGCTTGTAGGCCAGTTCCACCCAGCGAATGGTGGGATTGGGCCAGATCTCGCGGTCGATGCCGAAAGCAATGCCATCGAGCTTCACCGATCCACACTCGCTCTTGAGCACCACCTTCAGATGGCGCTCGCCGACGACGCGCTGCTCCACCAGTTGGAACACCCCGTGAAACAACGGCTCTGGGAAATGCTGGCCCCACGGCCCGGCGTTGCGCAGGGCGCGGGCCAGTTCCAGGTGAAACTCTTCAACCGCCAGGGTGCCGTCGGACAGCAGCCGGCCCGTCAGGTCTTCTTCGCGCAGTTGCCGACGCACTTCGGCGTCAAAGGCCTCGGCGAACAGTGGGAAGTTGGCCTCGGGCAAGGTAAGACCCGCCGCCATGGCGTGGCCGCCGTACTTGGCGATCAGCGTTGGGTGCTGGCTGGCCACCACGGCCAGCGCGTCACGGATATGAAAACCCGGCACGGAGCGCCCGGAGCCCTTGAGCAGGCCGTCACCGGCGTCGGCAAAGGCGATGGTCGGGCGGAAGTAACGCTCTTTCATGCGCGAGGCAAGGATGCCGATCACGCCCTGGTGCCATTCCGGGTCGAACAGGCACAAGCCATACGGCATCGACTCCACCGGCAAGTCCTTGAGCTGGGCCAGGGCCTCGCGCTGCATGCCTTGTTCGATGGACTTGCGGTCCTGGTTCATGCCGTCCAGTTGCGCGGCCATTTCCCGGGCGGCGGCGAAATCCGAGGTGAGCAGGCACTCGATACCCAGGCTCATGTCATCCAGGCGCCCGGCGGCGTTCAGGCGCGGGCCGAGGATAAAACCAAGGTCGGTGGAGGTGATGCGGGCGTGATCGCGCTTGGCCACTTCGAGGATCGCCTTGATCCCCGGCCGGGCACGACCGGCGCGAATGCGTTCCAGGCCTTGGTAGACCAGGATGCGATTGTTGGCGTCCAGCGGGACCACGTCGGCCACGCTGCCCAGGGCCACCAGGTCCAGCAGTTCGCCGATATTCGGCTGCGGCTTGTTCTCGTACCAACCCAAGCTGCGCAAGCGCGCACGCAGGGCCATCAGCACGTAGAAGATCACGCCCACACCCGCCAGGGCCTTGCTGGGGAATTCACAGCCCGGCTGGTTCGGGTTGACGATGGCGTCGGCTGCGGGCAGTTCGTCGCCCGGCAAGTGGTGGTCGGTAACCAGCACCTTGAGCCCCGCCGCTTTTGCGGCCGCCACGCCTTCGACGCTGGAGATACCGTTGTCCACGGTGATCAGCAGCTGTGGCTGGCGCTGCAGGGCCACGGCGACGATTTCCGGGGTCAGGCCGTAGCCGTATTCGAAACGGTTGGGCACCAGGTAGTCGACATGGGCGGCGCCCAACAAGCGCAGGCCCAGGGTGCCCACGGTGCTGGCGGTGGCGCCGTCGGCGTCGAAGTCACCCACGATCAGGATCCGCTGGCGCTGCTCCAGGGCCGTCACCAGCAAGTCCACCGCGGCATCGATGCCCTTGAGCTGCTGATACGGGATCAGCCGCGCCAGGCTTTTATCCAGCTCGGCTTCCGATTGCACCCCGCGTGCGGCGTAGAGACGGGTCAACAACGGTGGCAATTCACCGAGGAATGGCAGGACGGCGGGCAACGGGCGAGGATCGATACGCATGGGGTGACGGAAACTTCTCTTTAATGTTGAAAATTAGCGGTGATCCCTTGTAGGAGCTGTCGAGCCCCAGCGAGGCTGCGATGGGATCACCTCGGTGTACCTGTCAGACCGCAGCGCCTGCATCGCAGCCTCGCTGAAGCTCGACAGCTCCCACACTCGACCAGCGTCCAATCAGTTATCGACGTTTCAGCCGCGCTCGCCAGCCAGCCATTCCAGCTGGACTTCGTGCTGGCCACGGTCGTCAGTCACGAAGATCGTGCCTTCGCTGATCATCACGTCCCACTTGATCACCCGGGGCATGTCCTTGGCCAGCACTTCCAGGATCTCCTGGGGGACGGCGGCGATGCTCACGTTTTTCAGGTTCTTCGCCACCGGCACCACTTTGCCTTCCCAGACGCGCAAGCTGCCGTAGGCCAGCAAGGTCGTGCGTTCGGTACGGCGGGAACACCAGGTCAGGCGGTCCGCGTCCGGCTGGCCGACTTCGATCCAGTGCAGGACGCGATCATCCAGGCTTTTTTCCCACAGCGCCGGCTCGTCTACATCTGACAGGCCACGACCGAAAGACAGCTGCTCGTTGTAGAAAAGCGCGTAGGCCAGCAAACGCACGGTCATGCGCTCTTCGGTTTCCGAAGGGTGGCGGGCGATGGTCTGCTTGACGCTCTCGTACACCGAACGGTCAAGGTCGGTGAGGTTGAGTTCAAACTTGTAGGTCGTGGACGGCTGGGCCATGAACGGACTTCTAGAGACAGGGAAAGGCGGCAAGTCTAACCGATGGCGAGGTGATTCAACGAATACTGCGCTGCATCATCCTTATCACTGCGCCACTCGCCTATGTTAAAAGGCTCACATCCCTGCCCTGCCCGAAAGGTTCCTCATGTCGTTTACCGCCAAACCACTTGCCGGCCTGAAAGTCATCGAACTCGGCACCTTGATCGCCGGCCCGTTTGCGTCGCGCATCTGCGCCGAGTTCGGCGCCGAGGTGATCAAGGTCGAATCCCCGGATGGCGGCGACCCGCTGCGCAAGTGGCGCAAGCTGTATGAAGGCACCTCGCTGTGGTGGTTTGTGCAGGCGCGCAACAAGAAATCCCTGACCCTGAACCTGAAACACCCGGACGGCCTGACAATCCTCAAGCAACTGTTGGCGGATGCCGACATTTTGATTGAGAACTTTCGCCCTGGCGTGCTGGAAAAGCTCGGCCTGAGCTGGGAAACCTTGCACGCCCTGAACCCGAAACTGGTGATGGTGCGCCTCTCGGGTTTTGGCCAGACCGGGCCGATGAAGGACCAGCCAGGGTTTGGCGCGGTGGGCGAATCCATGGGGGGCCTGCGTTACATCACCGGTTTCGAGGACCGCCCGCCGGTGCGCACCGGGATTTCCATCGGGGACTCGATCGCGGCGTTGTGGGCCGTGATCGGGGCGCTGATGGCCCTGCGTCATCGTGAAGTGAATGGCGGGCTCGGCCAGGTGGTGGATGTGGCGCTGTATGAGGCGATCTTCGCGATGATGGAGAGCATGATCCCGGAGTTCGACGTGTTCGGCTTTATCCGCGAGCGCACCGGCAACATCATGCCCGGCATCACGCCCTCCTCGATCCACACCAGCAAAGATGGCAAGCATGTGCAGATCGGCGCCAATGGCGACGCGATCTTCAAGCGCTTCATGTCGGCCATTGGTCGCGACGACCTGGCCAACGACCCGGCACTGGCCAGCAACGATGGCCGCGACAGCCGGCGCGATGAGTTGTACGGGGTGATTGATCGCTGGGTCAACTCGCTGCCGCTTGAGCAAGTGGTGGAACAGCTGAACAAGGCCGAAGTGCCCGCCAGCCGTATCTACAGCGCGCAAGACATGCTGGGAGACCCGCAATTTCTCGCCCGCGAGATGTTCCTCAAGGCGCAGCTCCCGGGCGGCAAGGACTTCAAGATGCCCGGCATCGTGCCCAAACTGTCGGACACACCGGGCAGCTGTGAGTGGGTCGGACCGCAGTTGGGCGAGCATAACAGCGTGGTGCTCGCTGAATTGGGCTACGACGCGGCCGCCGTTGCCCGCCTGCGTGAGAACGGCGCGATCTGATGGGCCGGCGCTTCATCATTCGACTCTGCCTCCTGGGTTCACTGCTCGGGACTTGGCCACTGTCGAGCCAGGCCCAGGAAACCTTGATCTGGCTGTTGCGTGACCTGCCGCCAGTGACGATTTTCGAAGGCCCGCAAAAAGGCCAGGGCGCCCTCGACCAACTGCTGCCGATACTCGCCGAACACATGCCGGAGTATCGACATCAGATCCTCCACGTGAACCGCGCGCGCGGCATGCAGATGCTCCGCGACCCCGGCACGCTTACCTGCGACCCGTCCCTGCTGTGGACGGCGGAGCGCGCTAAAACCATCGTGTTTTCCGCCCAGGCCTTCGCGGCCGTGAGCAACGGGGTGACGATCCGCCAGGGTCAGCGGGCGCTGCTGGCGCCGTTTGTGGTGGATGGACGGTTCGACCTGGAGGCATTTTTGAATGCACGGGATGCGCGCCTTGGCATCATCGCCGAACGCAGCTACGGCGCCATCATCGATGAAGCGCTGAAGCACACCAGTGCTCACAAACTGGCGCCACATTACGGCAATGACGCCCTCGGCAGCCTGCTGCAGATGCAACGAAAGGGGCGGCTGGAAGCGGTGCTGGGTTACTGGACAGAAGTGCGCTACCAGGCGCTGCAACAAGGCATTGATCCACAAGAGCTGATCTTCTACCCCATCAAAGGCACCCCGCCCTATCAACTGACCCGGATTGCCTGCACGGATAACGCCTCAGGCCGCACGGCTATCGAGCGGATCAATCAGGTGCTGCGCGAGATCCCGCAGGAGCAACTGCGACAGTCCTACGCCTCATGGCTCGACCCGGTCATGCGTGAGCAATACCTGCAAGACCACCCGACGTTTTTCCAGGATGCCCCGAGCCCATGACAAATCGCAGGCAAAAAGAAACCCCGAGCAGTGGGGAGACAACTCGGGGTTAATAAGGGCCTAAAAAGACCAGTAACAACGAGCCACAAGCACCGGAGCACAATGCTTGATCTCGCTGTTACAAAATCTGACTCACCTTGCCGTAGGAAGGTTCCCAACAAAAATAAATCTTCATGCGCAGGCGATCGGCCGAGTCAGGGCCGCATTGCGCAGGGCCGCCATGACCGAGGGTTCCAGGCGTCCTTCGGCAATCATCAAGTCGCGGTGCAAACAGTCCACCACATCCACCAATGCACGCTTGTCGGTCAATTGTGCCTGGTCGACTTCTCGTTCGACCACGATGGCACCGGCCGGATTCTTTACGGTCACCAGGCATTCGCCCTGCACACCCGAGGTGGTCAGCGTGACCTGATAAGGGCTCAGTGCTTCACCGAGCAATAGGCTGATACTTTCCATCTCGATCACCACTCAATAGTTCGGAAACAATCGTGTAAACGGGAGCTGCATCTATCCTAAGTGACTATTTGCGTCGTAGGAAAGTTCGCTTTTTCGTCTTTCAAGGGTTGCCGGGGGATGACGTGTCCAGCATGCGCTTGCAACATGACAAGCAAAAAACGGCAGCACATAACTGCTTACTCAATGAGTTGCCGTTTTGGCGCTGATGCCGAGGGTGAATCCTATACTCGGTGAGCGCTGATCATGCCGGCACATCGATAAACAGCGCATACCAAAAGGCCCCGTTGCGAAGGACGAAGACCATGCTGGAACACGAAAAAGAGCAGGCAATACTAGAGAAGATTCACGCCGACATATCCAGAATTTATGCCGAGCAACGCAAGCTAAACGCAGAGTCCCACAAGATAACCCGAGAGAATTTCTGGTATCCCGTTGGTATCGCCATCGGCTTCTTCACGGCTGTCGGAACCGTAATGGCAGTGGCGCAAAAACTACTCGCCTAAACGATCGCTCCGGCCGGGCCTGCCAGAAACGAAAAACGCCGCTGACCCACGGACGGGAACGCGGCGTTTTTTACACCTTTGTAAACCGCACCATCAGACCCTCTCCTGCGTTAACAGGCTAGAATCCCCGAATTACCCCGGGAGCCTGTATTGAACGAAACGTCTGACAAGCCATTGCGCATCGTCCTCGCCGACGACCACCCGATTTTCCTCATCGGTCTGCGGGCGGTCCTGGAACGTGACGAGAGGCTAACCATCGTCGGTGAAGCCAACTCACCCCAGGCCCTTGGCGAACTGCTGCAACGTTGTGCCTGCGACATTCTGGTGACCGACTTCATGATGCCCGCCGAGCCCCAGGCCGACGGCTTGCGCCTGATCGAACAACTGCGCCGGCATCACCCGGGCCTGCCCATCGTGGTGGTGACCATGCTGAACAACGCCGGCCTGTTCCACGCCATCCTGGAGTTGGGTGTCATGGGCCTGCTGAGCAAGGCCAGTCTCGCAGACGAATTGCCTGAAGCAATCCGTCAGGTGCGCCAGCAGCGACGTTATGTGGCCCAGACCATCAGTCAGTCACTGAACCTGGCAGGCGTCGAGCGTGTGCACTCCCAGGATCAACTCTCACCCCGTGAACTGGAAGTCATCCGCCTGCTGGCCGGCGGCCTGACGGTAGGCGAGATCGCCGCGAATCTTCATCGCAGCAAGCAAACCGTCAGTGCACAAAAGGTCAGCGCCATGCGCAAGCTGGGCCTGAGCAACGACGCCGCGCTGTTTATCTATGTGCAGGAACACGGGCTGGCCTAGCCTGAAACGCGATCCACTGCTTCAGCGCCTCGGCGTCCATGGGGCCGGCGATAAAGCAGCCTTGCAACCACGCAGCCCCCAGTTCACTTACCGCGTGATAGTCGGCGGCGCTTTCAACCCCGGTTACCACCACACCCACACCCAGTCGCCTCGCCATGCTCATGGCGCCGGCAACCACTGCCGCCTTGCGATCGTCCCTGGCCATGCCGCTGGCAAACGCCGGCGGGATCTTCAATTCGCTGAAGGGCAATTCCAGCAAGCGTTGCAGACTGGTGCCGCCCACGCCGAAATCACCGATGGACAGCTTGCACCCCATCATCCGCAAACGCAGCAAGCCGGTGACGTGGGCGCTGTCGGTGTTCAGGCGCGAGGTTTCCACCAGTTCCAGGGTCAGGCCACGGGCGGGCACGCCGTGAAGTTGCAGCAAGCCTTGCAGCACTTGGGGAAAGTGCGGACGCTCCAGCATCCGCCCCGGGATATTCACCGCCACCGGCAGCACCTGCCCGGTTTCGCGCATGACGTGTGCCGCCTGGCCCAGCGCTTGTTCCAGCACGTGCCAGGTAAACGCCTCTTCCATTCCGGCAAACTCCAGCACCGGCAGAAACGCGTCAGGCAACAGCAACTCGCCGTCAGGAAGCTGCCAGCGGGCCAGCGCTTCAACACCTTGCAACGCGCCCGCCTGGCTGACAATGGGCTGATACCAGACCGTGCCGCAGCGGGCTATAGCGGCCTGGCTCAGATCCGCCGAAGGCGGCAACTGCTCGGATTCGCTCAAGTCCAGCAACTGGCGCACCCGCTCCCAGGACACCACCGGCGGCCCGGGCCGCAAGCGCTCCCGGCACGCCTCGAGGACTTTCCCGATCAGCGTTGCCGACGCCGGCTTGGGCAGGCAGCCGAGCACGTTGAGCCCCAACTGTCGGGCCATGTGCGCCACGCCTTCCAGCACATCCGGCTCGGCGTTGCTCAGCAGGATCAACACCTGAGCCTGGCGGCGCTCGGCCATTTCCCGAATCAGCTCAAGGCCATCACCCTGCTCCAGGTACAGATCGCAAATCGCGATGTCCACCGCGCCCTTGCTCTCCAGTGACTGGCGAGCGGCGTCGACCGTTTCGGCCGTGCGTACATTGAATACGCCGTTGGCGTTGAGCATCTGATGCAGGGCCATCAGTTGGAACGGGTTATCTTCGAGGATCAGGACGTTGAGGGAGCGCATGAAAAACGTTACCGGGGAGAAGCGAGGGTGCACAGACTAATAAAAACCCCGCGCCTTCCCCATAGGACATGTCTTATTCGGACGGGTCCAGATAAGCCTCAAGCTCGACCTGGAATTCGATCAATGCTTCGCGCAGCGCTAACCAATGCATTTCAATCTCAGCGTTGCGCTGCTCCCGAATACACCCTTCCAGCGCCACACAGGCCTTGGCCAGCGGCAACGCATCCACCAGGCAGCATATGCCCTTCAGGCGGTGCAGCGAGGCGGCCAGCCGGACCTGGTCGTGGTCCGCCATGGCGGAGGCCATCAGGTTATGCTCCTGCTCAAGGCTCCTCGCCAACTCCTGCAGCATCCGCTGCAAAACCGGTCCGTCGGCCTGGGTCATGGTGCGCAGGGTCTGGATGCTGAAAGAGCGTGCAGGCACGACGCGGGCGAGCACACGCGTCCAGTGCTCAAGCGTCACGGGCTTGACCAGCAGTTCATCCATTCCCGCCTCCCGGCAGCGCTGCTGTTCATCATCCTGGGCATTCGCCGTGCACCCCACCAGCGCCAGGCGTGGCCGTTGCTCCTGGGCTTCAAGCCGGCGGATGGCCTCACTCAAGGCGTAGCCGGACATGCCCGGCATATTGCAATCGGTGACCATGACGTCAAACACCTCATGATGCCAACGCTGCAAGGCCGCTTCGGCCGAGTCGACGGCCACTACTTGATGACCCAGGAACTGCAACTGCTGAACCAGCACCAGCCGATTGGCCGGCAGGTCATCCACCACCAACACCGACAGGTTGCGGCCGGCGACCAGCAGCGGTACACCGGCAGATGCTGGCACGTCGTCACTGCTGACCCGATCCAGGTACAGGTCGATGCACACCACCGTGCCCTCTCCCACCACGCTGCTCAGGGTGATGCTGCCTCCCATCAATTCCACCAGTTGCTGGCAGATGCTCAAGCCCAGTCCCGTGCCGCCGTGCTCGGCAGCCGTCCGCGCGCTGACCTGGATAAACGGCTTGAACACTCGCGCCTGCTGCTCGACGCCAATGCCCGGCCCGCTGTCCTCCACACACAGGTGCAAATATTCGGCCCCCGCCGGGTCAAGCTTGCGCACAACACTGACCCGAACCTCGCCGCGCGAGGTGAACTTGAGCGCGTTGCCCAACAGGTTATGGATAACCTGACGCAGGCGCAGCGGGTCGAACCAGTAATACCCTTGCGCGCTCGGGTCGAATGCCAGGGTCAGGTGAAGGCCCTTTTTCTGCGCCATGGGTTCGAACAAGCGCTGTATGCCCTCGAAGAAACCTTTCAAGTCAGTGGCCTGCGGCGCCAGTTGCAGATGACCGGCTTCAATCTTGGCCAGGTCGAGGCTGTCACCCATCAGGGCAATCAACTCACGCGCCGAGCGATGGGCCACTCGCAGGGCTTCAGACACTGGCTTGCCTTCAGCCTGGGCACGCTCCTGCTCCAGCTCGAGCAGACCGATGATGGCGGTCATCGGCGTGCGAATCTCGTGGCTCAGGGTCGAGAGAAACGCGCTTTTTGCGTAGTTCGCTTCGTCAGCGGCCTGCCGCGCATCCATCAGCTGGAGCTCCAGGACCTTGCGCTCGTTGATATCGACCCAGCCACCGAGCAAACCCTGGAGCTGGCCCTTGGCGTCGAAGAACGGCACCGTCCACTGATACACATGAAACGCCCCGCCATTGAACTCCAGCTGCCGGTCGACGAACAGCGACTGCTGGCTCGCCAATTGCTCCATGTGGCCGGCATGCAGGCGCGCGGCCGTAGCGTCAGGCATCAGCCCGCTTTCCATCAGCGTCAGGCCCTGGATCTGCTCGCGCCGGGTGTTCAACTGTTGTTCATAGCTGGTGTTGCAGGTCACCAGGCGTCCTTCCAGATCACGCACAAATACCGGGTTGGGCATGCCGTCCAGCAGCGCGCGCTTGAACGCCAACTGGTCGTTGAGCCGCTGCTCGGCCTGGAGGCGCTGGCGAATCTGGCGCTTGAGCCGGCTGTTCCAGGCCAGGGACACCAGCACAAACAGCAGCGCCATGGCGACCGTCCAGTAGGCCCATGGCGGCACCCGCTGCCAGGCCGGCACCGGGACGGGTACGCTACCCAGCCAACGCAAACGCAGGGCGCTCAATTCCGCGACCGGCAGCGCTTCCAGCGCCTTGTTCAAAATGCTCAGCAGTTCCGGTTGATCCTTGCGCACCGACAGGCTGTTGGCCGACCACTTGCCCTCGACACTGCGGCCGATGCGCAACTCATCGGCCGGGTAACTCTGCACTTCCACTTCACTCTGGATAGTCGCCGCCGCGCGCCCCTGCGTTACCAGCTCCCGGGCCTGGACGTAGTTATCCACCGATTGCAGCTTGATCCCGGGGTGCTCGCGACGAATATATCCCTCCAGGACATGGCGTGCCGGCAGCGCCAGCACCTTGCCTGAAAGCTCGCTCAAACTGGCCACTGGCGGTGCGTCAGCGCGCTGGATAAACACCCAGCCTGAGCCCCCGAACCCATGGCTGAAATCGAGAAAGGCCTTGCGCTCCTGATTCTCGGCCAGGGTGGTGTTCATGTCCGCCCTGCCCGTTTCCAGCAACCCCAGGGTCTGTGCCGTGGAGGACACTTCCTCCATCACGAACTGCAGGCCGGTCATGCGTGAAATGCGGTTGAGCAAGTCCACATTCAGCCCCACCCACTGGCCGTCCTTGTCCTTGAATACATAGGGAGACAGTTGCTGGGACGCCACCACCACATGCGGATGCTGAAGTACCCAGGCCCGCTCCGGGGCCGACAAGGCGATGCGCTCGGCGGCAATGCCCACCCCCAGTCCGGTGGTCCAGCGCGCAAGGATCTCCCGCCGCACAGACTCATCAATACTCGCCAGCGCCCGGTCCATCAGCGTCCCCAACAGCGGGTCGGCCTCCCGCGTGGCAAAGGCAAAGCCGATGGGCGCCAGCCGGCTTTCCACCTTGATCTGCAAGCCCAGGTAGGGCCGTAGCGATTTATAGGCGCGCACGATCACTTCGTTGCCGATAAACGCATCGGCATCACCTTGCTTCAGCGCTTCGAGGCCACTGTAGAGATTCGGTGCCAGCATGATGTGGCTGCCGGGATACGCCTGATGGACGTTCTTGACGTTGGCGTAACCGTCCAGCAACACCAGCTTCTTGTCCTTGAGGTCCTCGTTCTGGGTGCTGTCATCCCGGCGCACGACCACCACCGAGCGGTCCGGCATGTAGTCTTCGGTAAAGCGCAACCCCGACACATCACGCTCGTAACCGTTGGCACTGGTGAGAATATCGATGGCGCCGCTCCGCAGGGCCTCCACCGCCTGCGCCCGCTCGGCAAAACCCAGGACTTGCATCGGTGCATGCAGACGCGCGCCGATCAGGCTCAGGTAATCGGCGCTGATGCCCTGGTAGCGATTGCGGTCGCGGGTGATATCGATCGGCTGATAGTCATCAATCGAAATGCCCACTCTCAGTGGCCGATGGGCCGCCAGCCATTGCTGCTCGCTGACCGTCAGGGGCATGGGCTTCAGGGCAATGAACGCCGGCACCAGCTTGAACGGCAGGCTGACAGCCGCGAGGCTTGCCGAACCATGGCCAAGCAGCAGCACACATGCCAGCCACGCGTGTGCTCGGGTCGATAAATACACCGGTTGGGTTTCCTTGATTATTCTTGTTGGTCGCCGCGCAAGTATGGCTCGCCAGAATGAAAAAGCCCGTCACGAAGACGGGCTTGATCCACCACGCAAAGCCGTTGGCTCAGAGTGGCTTGCCGCGATTGCCATGCTGGCTGACAAACGCCTGTACCGCTTTCAGGTCATTGGCCAATACCGTGCAACGCTCTTCACGCTCAAACAGGTCGGTGAGGTGCGGCGGCAATTCCAGCGCCTTGCCAACCCCGGCCTTCTCTACCGCTTCCGGGAATTTGACCGGGTGCGCGGTGCCGAGAATCACCATCGGGATGTCCAGGCTGCGGCGGCATTCGCGCGCGGCCTTGACGCCAATGGCGGTGTGCGGGTCCAGCAGCTCGCCGGTCTGGGCGTAGACTTCAGCGATGGTCTCGCAGGTTTCTGCGTCGTCCACCGCCAGGGAGTCGAACAGCTTGCGGGTTTCGGTCCAGCGCTCCTGCTCGACGCTGAAACCGCCACCTTGCTTGAAGCTGTCCATCAGGCCGGCCAGGGCAGCACCGTTGCGACCGTGCATGTCGAACAGCAGGCGTTCGAAGTTCGACGAGACCATGATGTCCATCGACGGCGACAGTGTGGCGTGCAGGGTTTCCTTGACGTACTGGTTGCCGCTCATGAAGCGGTGCAGGATGTCGTTGCGGTTGGTGGCGACGATCAGCTGGTTGATCGGCAGGCCCATGTTGCGTGCCAGGTAACCGGCGAAGATATCGCCGAAGTTGCCGGTTGGCACCGAGAACGACACCGAACGCGCCGGGCCGCCCAACTGCAGGGAAGCATGGAAGTAGTAGACGATCTGGGCCATGATCCGCGCCCAGTTGATCGAGTTCACCGCCACCAGGCGCGTGCCCTTGAGGAAGCTCTGGTCGGCGAAGCTGGCCTTGACCATTTCCTGGCAGTCATCGAAGTTGCCTTCGATGGCGATGTTGTGGATGTTCTCGCCGAAGATCGTGGTCATCTGCCGACGCTGCACTTCCGACACGCGGTTGTGCGGGTGCAGGATGAAGATGTCGACGTTTTCGCAGTGCTTGCAGCCTTCGATCGCCGCCGAGCCGGTATCACCGGAAGTAGCGCCGATGATCACCACGCGCTCACCGCGTTTTTCCAGCACGTAGTCCAGCAGGCGACCCAGCAGTTGCAGGGCGAAATCCTTGAACGCCAGGGTTGGGCCGTGGAACAGCTCCAGGACCCATTCGTTGCCGTTCAGTTGACGCAACGGGGCGATGGCGCTGTGGGAAAACACGCCGTAGGTTTCTTCCAGGATCTTCTTGAAATCCGCATCCGGGATGCTGCCGGTGACGAACGGGCGCATGACCCGGAACGCCAGCTCGTGGTACGGCAGGCCGGCCCACGAAGCGATTTCTTCCTGGGTGAAGCGTGGCAGGTTTTCCGGCACGTACAGGCCGCCGTCAGTGGCCAGACCGGCCAGCAGAACGTCTTCGAAATTCAGGGCCGGTGCCTGGCCGCGGGTGCTGATATAACGCATGACTGGCTCCTCTAGAGCATGCTTGAACAAGGGCCGCCGAACGCGTGGGGCCCTTGCCGCAAAACGATTAGTTCAGGTGTTCGACGCGAATCCGCACCACCGGCCCAACCACGCCCTGCAACGCTTCAAGCGCGGCGATGGCGTCGTTGATGTGCTGCTCCAGCACACGGTGGGTCAGCAGGATCATGGGCACCAGGCCGTCTTGTTCTTCGACTTCCTTCTGCATGATCGATTCAATGTTGATGCCGCGCTCCGACAGGATGCTGGCCACCTGAGCGAGCACGCCCGGATGATCCTTGGCCTGGATGCGCAGGTAGTAGGCACTTTCGCAGGCTTCGATCGGCAGGATCGGGTGGGCCGACAGCGAGTCCGGCTGGAAGGCCAGGTGCGGTACGCGGTTTTCCGGGTCGCTGGTCATGGCACGCACCACGTCCACCAGGTCGGCGATCACAGACGAAGCGGTCGGCTCCATGCCGGCGCCGGCGCCGTAGAACAGGGTGGAACCGGCAGCGTCACCGTTGACCATCACGGCGTTCATCACGCCATTGACGTTGGCGATCAGGCGGTCGGCCGGGATCAGTGTCGGGTGCACACGCAGCTCGATACCGGCCGGGGTGCTGCGCGCCACACCGAGGTGCTTGATGCGGTAGCCCAGGGCTTCGGCGTAGTTCACGTCGGCGGTGGTCAGCTTGGTGATGCCTTCGGTGTAGGCCTTGTCGAACTGCAGCGGGATACCAAAGGCGATGGACGCCAGGATGGTCAGCTTGTGGGCAGCGTCGATGCCTTCCACGTCGAAGGTCGGATCGGCTTCGGCGTAACCCAGGGCCTGGGCTTCGGCCAGCACGTCTTCGAAGGTACGGCCCTTCTCGCGCATTTCGGTGAGGATGAAGTTACCGGTGCCGTTGATGATGCCGGCCACCCAGTTGATACGGTTGGCGGACAGGCCTTCACGGATCGCCTTGATCACCGGGATACCACCGGCCACGGCGGCTTCGAATGCCACGATCACGCCCTTCTCGCGGGCCTTGGCGAAGATTTCGTTACCGTGCACGGCAATCAGCGCCTTGTTGGCAGTGACCACATGCTTGCCGTTTTCGATGGCCTTGAGCACCAGCTCGCGGGCCACGGTGTAGCCGCCTACCAGCTCGATGACGATATCGATTTCAGGGTTGGTGGCGACTTCGAAGACATCGTTGGTAATCGCAATACCGGTCGTTTGGAACTGAGGCTTTGGCGTACGCGTGGCAATTTGTGCCACTTCAATCCCACGCCCTGCACGGCGGGAAATTTCTTCAGCGTTACGCTGAAGTACGTTGAAGGTGCCGCCACCGACGGTCCCTAACCCACAGATGCCTACTTTGACCGGTTTCACTGAAGAACTCCCCATGAAACGGCCGACTCAAGGTCGGCCGTGAAAACAGCCGCACAACTGCGGCTCTCTATTAATGACCCGCCGAACTGTCGGCGGATCATGATCGTCAAGGCTCGACGATAATGCTTACTTTGCGTTCAGTGCCAGTTTGGCAACTTGCGGCGCAGGCTGGTAGCCCGGAATCACCTGGCCGTCAGCCAAAACGATGGCCGGCGTACCGTTCACACCAATCGACTGGCCGAGGGCGAACTGCTTGGAAACCGGGTTGGCGCACTTGGCGGCCTTGATTTCCTTGCCATCGACCATCTTGTCCATGGCCGCTTTCTTGTCGGCCGAACACCAGACGGCTTGCAACTGCTCGTCACCCGGCGAACCCAGGCCCTGGCGCGGGAACGCCACGTAGCGCACTTCAACGCCGAGCTTGTTCAGCTCAGGCACTTCGGCATGCAGCTTGTGGCAGTACGGGCAGGTGGTGTCGGTGAACACGGTGATGTGGGTCTTGGTTTCGCCGATGGCCGGGTAAACCACGGTTTCAGCCACCGGAATACCGTTGATCAGCTTGGACACGCCCAGGCGCTCGGCTTTCTCGGTGAGGTTCACGGGCTTGCCGTCTTTGAGCTGGAACAGGTAGCCCTGGACGATGTACTGGCCATCGGCACTGGCGTACAGCACGCGGCTGCCCTTGAGCTTGACTTCGTACAGGCCGGCCATCGGGCTGGCGTTGATGCTTTCAATCGGGGTGTCGAGCTGGAGGGCTTCCAGGCTCTTGCGGATTGTCTTCTCTGCGGCGTCGTCGGCGACGGCAAAGGTTGAGACCAACGCAATGGCTGCGATGGCAAAAATCTGGGTCAAGCGCATGGGAACTCCTGAAGGCAGATGCAGGGACGGGAGCAGGAACACCGATCTTCAAACACGGGTTTGGGCCGTCCCCTTTGCGAACCGGCAAAGCCTACCACAGTTGGGCCGCAGGGCAGCCAGTCGTGGGGAAATTGGGCTTTTTCCGAAGTGTTTTTCATCCACGGGGATGGTGCTTGGCGTGCATCTCCTGCAAACGTGCCCGCGCCACATGGGTGTATATCTGGGTGGTGGATAAGTCGCTGTGGCCCAGGAGCATTTGAACCACGCGCAAATCCGCGCCGTGGTTGAGCAAATGCGTGGCGAACGCGTGGCGCAGGGTGTGGGGCGACAGCGACTTGCCGATGCCGGCAACCTTGGCCTGGTGCTTGATGCGATGCCAGAAGGTCTGGCGGGTCATCTGTTCGCCGCGCTGGCTGGGAAACAGTACATCGCTGGGCCGACCGTTGAGCAACTCGGCTCGGGCGTCGCGCATGTAGCGTTCGATCCACACGATCGCCTCTTCGCCCATGGGCACCAGGCGCTCCTTGCTGCCCTTGCCCATTACGCGCAATACGCCCTGGCGCAGGTTGACCTGTTCCAGGGTCAGGCTGATCAGCTCGGTGACGCGCAGGCCGCAGGCATACAGCACTTCCAGCATGGCACGGTCGCGCTGGCCGATGGCTTCACTCAGGTCGGGGGCTGCGAGCAGGGCTTCGACGTCGGCTTCCGACAGGGATTTGGGCAGTGGCCGGCCCAGCTGCGGCATGTCGATTTGCAGGGTTGGGTCGATGGCGATCAGCTTTTCCCGCAGCAGGTAGCGATAGAAGCCACGCACGCCTGAGAGAAAACGCGCAGTAGAGCGAGGCTTGTAGTTTTGCTCCAGGCGCCAGGCCAGGTGGTCGAGAATCAGCTCGCGACCGGCGTCGAGCAGCTCGAGGTTTTTCTCCTGCAGCCAGCCATTGAACAACGCGAGGTCGCTGCGGTAAGCCTGGCGGGTGTTGTCCGACAGGCCTTTTTCCAGCCAGAGGGCGTCGAGGAAGCGGTCTATCTGCGGGTGGTCGATGGCGGACATGAGGGCTCAAGCAGGGAAAATGGCGGTATCGGGTAGATCCTATCGCAGCACGGGCCGCTACACATCAATGAAAGCGGGCAAATAATCTGTGGCAAGGGAGCTTGCTCCCGCTGGGGCGCGAAGCGGCCCTGATTGACCATTGAGGTCCAACAGAGAGACTTCTATTGCCGGTTTCAGGGCCGCTGCGCAGCCCAACGGGAGCAAGCTCCCTCGCCACAAAAGCGGAAAACGGCTTTAAGGTCAGTGCGACGCTGAATTTCTTCGAGGCGGGGAGTCATGAATAGATACCGGGGAAATGGACAAATTTCAGGCAACAAAAAAGCAGCCCGTAGGCTGCTTTTTTCTGCATCGGGAAGCTGGACTTAAGCCAGTTTTTCCTTGATGCGAGCTGCTTTACCGGACAGGTCACGCAGGTAGTACAGCTTGGCTTTACGTACGTCACCGCGACGTTTAACGGCCATGCTGTCGATTTGCGGGCTGTAGGTCTGGAAAGTACGCTCTACGCCAACACCGTTGGAGATTTTACGAACAGTGAAAGCACTGTTCACACCACGGTTACGCTTGGCAATTACCACGCCTTCGAACGCTTGCAGACGCGAACGGTCGCCTTCCTTCACTTTCACCTGAACGACAATGGTGTCGCCCGGGGCAAAGGTAGGGATCTCTTTGGTCATCTGCTCTGCTTCGAGTGCAAGGATGATTTTGTTAGTCATGCTGTGCTCCTAAGGTAAGTCGTCGGACCTACCATCGATACGTTGTTAACTATCGTCCCGCCCGAGGATGTATTCCTCGAGCAGCTTCTTCTCTTCTCCAGAAAGCGAGCGGCTTTCCAGAAGATCGGCGCGTCGTTCATAGGTCCGCCCGAGGGACTGCTGTAAACGCCAACGCCGGATGTGTGCGTGATTGCCACTTAGCAATACGTCGGGAACACGCTGATCCGCATACACCTCCGGTCGGGTGTAGTGCGGGCAATCCAGCAAACCATCCGTGAAGGAATCTTCCTCCGCGGAGTCCGCATGCCCTAAAGCTCCAGGCAGCAGTCGTGTAACCGCATCTATCAGGACCATCGCCGGCAGCTCGCCGCCAGACAGGACATAGTCCCCAATCGACCACTCTTCATCGACATGAGCATCAATAAAACGCTCGTCAATGCCTTCATAGCGACCGGCAATCAGGATTAATGCTTCCAGATTCGCCAACTCGCGTACCGCCGACTGATTCAGCTGACGGCCTTGAGGGGACAGGTAAATTACCTTCGCCTTCTCCCCGGCGGCTGCCTTGGCCTGAACCAACGCATCTTCCAGGGGCTTGATCTTCATCACCATGCCCGGGCCACCGCCAAATGGGCGATCGTCCACAGTGTGATGTCGATCCGTCGTGTAGTCTCGCGGGTTCCAACAGGTGAGCTGCAAGAGCCCCTGTTTCACCGCCCGACTGGTGATGCCGTACTCGCTGATGGCGGAAAACATCTCGGGAAACAAACTGATCACTTCAACGCGCAGGTTAGCCACGTTAGAAGTCCGCGTCCCATTCCACCTTCATCTCGCCCGCTGCCAGGTCGACGGCCAACACGCATTGCTCGGTATAGGGCAACAGGCGTTCGCGATCATCCAGGCTGCCAGCGCAAGGCTTGACCACCATTACATCATTGGCGCCGGTTTCCAGAAGATGATCGATTTTCCCGAGCAATTGCCCGAGTTGATCAATAACCTTCAGACCTTCCAGCTGGTACCAGTAGTACTCGCCGTCGGTCAATTCAGGGAACAGGTTGCGCGGCACGCAGATCTCATAACCGGCCAGAAGACGAGCTTCTTCACGATCATCAAGACCCTTGAGCTTTGCGACCAGGAACTTGTCGCTCCCGCGTCCACTGACCAGCTCTACCTGTTTCACACTACCTTCGCGCTTGAGCGTCCAGGTCTTGTACTGCAACAGGTTTTCAGTCGGATCAGTAAAGGAATACACCTTCACTTCGCCGCGAACGCCATGAACAGAATAAATCTTGCCGATAACGATCAAATCATCAGCTACCGCTGGCGTCGCGTTCATATTGCTCAGGCCGCAGCCTTAGATGCATCCTTCAACAACTGAGCAACGCGCTCAGAAGGTTGTGCACCAACGCTCAGCCAGTAGGCTACGCGCTCTTGGTTCACGGACAGACGGACTTCTTGACCACGAGCGATCGGGTTGAAGAAGCCAACTTGTTCCTTGTGAGAGCCGTCACGTGGGTTGCGGCTGTCAGTTACGGTCAAGTGGTAAAACGGGCGCTTTTTGGAGCCGCCAAGGGCAAGACGGATTGTTAGCATGTGAACATCGTTCCTGTAGTCGGTGCTGCAAATCTAAATGCACAGCGGGCATAGGTGCCCGAAAGGCCGCATATTCTAAGGAATATCCGGACTTTTGCAAATGTCTTTTTCTGGCGCCTATCAGCGTGCCATTCAGATCTGCTATAGAGCCGTCGGTTAAAACGGCAAGTCAGCTCCCGCCAATGGCGGGTTTGCTGGAGATCCCGCATCCCTGCGGGTCGGAGCAGAAGCGAACTTCTGCTCGAATTCTTTACATTTTCGGCATGCCGCCGCCGGGCAACATACCGCCCATGCCGCGCATCATCTTGGCCATCCCGCCTTTTGCGGAGAATTTCTTCATCATCTTCTGCATCTGCTTGTGCTGCTTGATCAAGCGACCGATGTCCTGCACCTGGGTGCCGGAACCCATGGCGATCCGACGTTTGCGCGAACCGCTGATCAGCTCAGGGTCGCGGCGCTCGGCCGGGGTCATGGAATTGATGATGGCTTCCATCTGCTTGAATTGCTTCTCTGCCGCGCCCTGGGCATTGCCCATTTGCGCCAGGTTCACGCCGCCGATGTTCGGCAGCTTGTCCATCAGGCCGCCGAGGCCGCCCATGTTCTTCATCTGTTGCAGCTGGTCACGGAAGTCTTCGAGGTCGAAGCCCTTGCCCTTCTTCAGCTTTTTAGCCAGCTTGTCGGCCTTGTCCTTGTCGAGGGTCGCTTCCGCTTGCTCGATCAGGCTGAGCACGTCGCCCATGCCGAGGATACGCGAGGCGATCCGCTCAGGGTGGAACGGCTCGAGCGCTTCGCTCTTCTCGCCCATACCGATGAACTTGATCGGCTTGCCGGTAATGGCGCGTACCGACAAGGCGGCACCGCCACGAGCATCGCCGTCGACCTTGGTCAGGATCACACCGGTCAGCGGCAGCGCATCACCAAAGGCCTTGGCGGTATTGGCCGCATCCTGGCCGGTCATGGCATCGACCACGAACAGGGTTTCTACCGGGTTGATCGCGGCATGCAGCGCCTTGATCTCGCCCATCATCTCTTCGTCGATGTGCAGGCGACCGGCGGTATCGACGATGACCACGTCGATGAATTTCAGCTTGGCTTCTTTAATAGCCGCCTGGGCGATATCGACCGGCTTCTGGCTCAGGTCGGACGGGAAGAAGGTCACGCCCACTTCGCCCGCGAGCATTTCCAGCTGTTTAATAGCCGCCGGGCGGTAAACGTCGGCAGACACCACCATCACCGACTTCTTCTTGCGCTCTTTAAGGAAGCGCGCCAGTTTGCCGGCGGTGGTGGTCTTGCCCGCACCTTGCAGACCGGCCATCAGCACAACGGCTGGCGGCACGGCGCTGAGGTTCAAATCTTCGTTGGCCGCGCCCATCAGGCTTTCGAGTTCGGCCTGGACGATCTTCACAAAGGCCTGGCCCGGCGTCAGGCTGCGGGACACTTCGGTGCCGACCGCGCGCTCTTTGACCGAGTTGACGAAGTCCTTCACCACCGGCAAGGCGACGTCGGCTTCCAGCAACGCCATGCGCACTTCACGCAGGGTGTCTTTAATATTGTCCTCGGTCAGCTTGGCCTTGCCGGTGACATGGCGCAGCGTCTGCGAGAGACGGTCAGTCAGATTTTCAAACATGCGCGATCCTTTCAGGCCCTATTCATCGAAATGCATTGTTAGACCGAGGTAATGGCGGCCCAGGCTGTGGTAAATCGCTATTAAAAACAGCGCTCGGCGAGCCTGCGGCGTGGGCAGGTCGCGGATTATAGCGAAGACTGTCGCCATGCACACCCGCTGTCTGGCCTGAGAGTCTTTCGTGTTACGCAGGTGTATGCCAAACTCAGCGCCTTTCGGGCCTGCTTAACAGGATTTATGCTCCCTTTGTCACCCAGTTTGCTACCCAGCCTCGCCGCCGCCATCTTGTATGCCGCTGCGACCCTCTATCAGGGCACTCGTCTGGCCCAAGGCGCCAAGGCCGACAAACGCCTGCTGGTAGGCCTTGGCGTCCTCGCCCTGCTGGCTCACGCCGCCAGCCTGTTCACGCACTTGATGACGCCGGTCGGCCTGGGCCTGGATTTCTTCAGCGCTGCCAGCCTGATTGCCGCCGCGGTGATCGCGCTGACCCTGATGGCCTGCTACCGGATCCCGGTGGAGAACCTGCTGGTGCTGTTGTTCCCGCTCGGGATGCTGACGGTGCTGCTGGCGCAATTCACACCGACCGGCACCGTGCAGGTCATTGATGAAGAGCCGGGCATCCTCGCCCACATCCTGCTGTCGATCCTCGCCTACGGCATGTTCACCATCGCGGTGTTCCAGGCCTTGCTGCTGCTGTTGCAAGACCACCAGCTCAAGCACAAGCACCCGTCGGGGCTGATCAAGAACTTCCCGCCACTGCAAACCATGGAAAGCCTGCTGTTCGGCTTCCTCTGGGCCGGCTGGACGCTGCTGTCGCTGTCGCTGATCTCCGGCTGGCTGTTCGTCGAGAACCTGTTTGCCCAGCACCTTGTGCATAAAACCCTGCTGGCGTGCCTGGCCTGGGTGGTGTTCAGCGTGCTGCTGTGGGGCCGCAACCGTCTCGGCTGGCGCGGGCACAAGGCGATCCGCTGGACCCTGGCCGGTTTCTGCCTGCTGATGCTGGCCTATTTCGGCAGCAAGCTGGTTCGCGAATACATCCTGCATATCTGACGGGCAGCCGACATGGACAACTTGCCCTTGGGGCCGATGCTTGCGGTAGTAGCCTTGCTGGTTTTATGGTCGGCGCTGTTTACCGCCATCGAAGCCGCCCAGCAACATTTGCTGGCCCTGCGCCCCGGCACCCGCCAGGGTGACAAAGCCGCCGCCCGCCTGAACTTCCCGCGCAACAGCCTGATCCTCTGCAACACCCTGTGCCGCGCCGTGGTGGTGATTCTCTGCACCCTGCTGGCGATCTACGCCTGGGCGCAAAACGGCCCGTGGCTCGGCTGGGTGATCTCCAGCGCGGTGCTGCTGGTGCTGGCCGACTATCTGCCGCGTGCCCTGGCCACTCGCCACCCGCAAACCATCCTTGGCTTCGGCAATACCTTGCTGAGCGTGCCGCTGAAAATCCTTTATCCGCTGGCCTGGCTGCTCAACGGTGTCAGCCTGTTGCTGCTGCGCCCGTTCACCCGCAAGCCCGGGCTGGTCAAGAAGAGCGACGAGCCGCAGCCGGACCAGGACGACGAGCCGGAAGCCGAAATCCCCAACACCCGCGCGCCGGGCATGCTGGGCATCCACGCCCTGGACAACATCACCGTCAACGACATCCTGGTGCCCCGCAGCGAAGTGGACGGCATCAACCTGGATGACCCGGTAGAGGAAATCATCGAGCAACTGCGGGTTTCCACCCGAACCCGGCTGCCGGTGTTCCACAGCGACATCAACCAGGTCGAGGCGGTGCTCAACACCCGGCAGATCCGCCACCTGCTGCCGGACGCCAGCCTGACCAAGGAAGCCCTGCTGGCCGCCTGCCACGAGCCCTACTTCGTCCCGGAAAGCACGCCGCTGCAACTGCAACTGCTGAATTTCCACAAGCAACAGCGCCGCCTCGGCATGGTGGTGGATGAATACGGCGAAGTGCTGGGCATCGTGACCCTGGAAGATATTCTTGAAGAAATCGTCGGTGAGTTCGAAAACGAGCAGCACCTCGACAACCCGCACATCCAGCCCCAACTGGATGGCCGCTACGTGATCGACGGCGCCGCCTCGATCCGTGACTTGAACAAAACCCTCGGCTGGCACCTGCCCAGTGACGGCCCCAAGACCCTCAACGGCCTGGTGACCGAAGCACTGGAGACCATTCCGGATTGCGCCGTGTGCCTGAAAATCGGCCGCTATCGCCTGGAAATCCTCGAGACCGAGGACAACCGCGTCGCCAAGGTGCTGATCTGGCACACCAGCACGGTGCCGGTTGCCGCTTAAGCCCCTTGTTGGATCCGCAAACCCCTTCCTATAATCGGGCGGCTTACCCAAGCCCCGCCCGACCGCGTGCTACCCGCACTGAGCGCGTCCAGGCAGCGTTTTACCGTGTCTGACCGGTGTTTGCTCCCATCCCGAGCCGCCCCGCGCACAACCCTGATCCATGGGTGTTCGACCAATAATAATCCGCGTCCAAACGCGCAATGACCGTCAGGGATACCTCAATGAGCACCACCTATAACGAGACGGCGACCGCCGCCCCGACCAACTCGACGGCCCGGGTCGCCACCGCGAGCATCATCGGCACCGCCATCGAGTTCTACGACTTCTATATCTACGCAACTGCCGCCGCGCTGGTGATCGGCCCGGTGTTCTTCCCGCAAACCTCCGGCACGGCGCAGATGCTCGCCTCGTTCCTGACCTTCGGTATCGCGTTTATCGCGCGGCCACTGGGCTCGGCGCTGTTCGGCCACTTTGGTGACCGGATTGGCCGCAAGTCGACACTGGTGGCTTCCCTGCTGCTGATGGGCGTGTGCACCACGCTGATCGGCTTGCTGCCCGGATATGACAGCATCGGCGCCTGGGCACCGATCCTGCTCTGCGTACTGCGCTTCGGCCAGGGCCTCGGGCTTGGCGGCGAATGGGGCGGCGCGGCGTTGCTGGCCACCGAGAACGCCCCGAAGGGCAAACGCGCCTGGTTCGGCATGTTCCCGCAGTTGGGCCCGTCGATTGGCTTTCTGGCGGCCAACGGGCTGTTCCTGATCCTGGCCATGAGCCTGAGCGACGAGCAGTTCCGCAGCTGGGGCTGGCGCATTCCGTTCATTCTCAGCGCGGCGCTGGTGATGGTGGGGCTGTATGCGCGGCTCAAACTGCATGAAACGCCGGTGTTCGCGAACGCCGTGGCCAGGGAAGCGCCGGTGAAGGTGCCGCTGGTGGAACTGTTCAGCCAGCATTGGCTGCCGGTCCTGCTGGGTGCGGCCTCGATGGTGGTGTGTTATGCGCTGTTCTATATCACCACCGCGTTTTCCTTGAGCTATGGCGTGTCTACGCTGGGCTACAGCCGTGAAACGTTCCTGGGTTTGCTGTGCTTCGCGGTGCTGTTCATGGGCGCGGCAACGCCGCTGGCGGCGTGGGCCAGCGACCGTTACGGGCGTAAGCCGGTGCTGATTGTGGGGGCGATTCTGACCATCCTCTCCGGCTTCACCATGGAACCGTTGCTGACCCACGGTTCAACCTGGGCCGTGGCACTGTTCCTGGCGCTGGAGCTGTTCCTGATGGGCGTGACGTTTGCCCCGATGGGCGCGATGTTGCCGGAACTGTTCCCGACCCGCGTGCGTTATACCGGTGCTTCGGCGGCGTATAACCTGGGTGGGATCGTGGGTGCGTCGGCGGCACCGTTCTTCGCGACCAAGCTGGTGGCGATGGGCGGTTTGAGTTATGTCGGCGGGTATGTGTCGGCGGCAGCGGTGATCAGCTTGATTGCTGTGTTGTGCCTGAAAGAGACGCGCAATAACGATTTGAACAAGGTCGCCTAATGATGATCATTCCCACGCTCTGCGTGGGAATGCATCCGGTGACGCTCTGCGTCACGCCCTTAAGAGCGGACGCGGAGCGTCCAGCGCGGCATTCCCACGCGGAGCGTGGGAACGATCGGCGGGGGGTTACAGCTCGACAACAACCGCTTTCGAAGCACGGGTCGCTTTAGCCCGCGCTGCCTCAATCGACTCATCCCGCGCCAACGCCACGCCCATACGACGCTGGCCATTCACTTCCGGCTTGCCGAACAGACGCAACGCCGTATCCGGCTCGCTCAAGGCTGCACCCAGGTTGGAAAACGCCGTCTGGTTCGACTTGCCTTCCACCAGGATCACTGCCGAAGCCGAAGGCCCGAACTGACGGATCAACGGGATCGGCAGGCCGAGAATTGCCCGCGCATGCAGGGCGAACTGAGACAAGTCCTGGGAAATCAGGGTCACCAGGCCAGTGTCATGGGGGCGCGGCGACACTTCGCTGAACCACACCTGATCGCCTTTGATAAACAGCTCGACGCCAAACAGACCACGACCACCCAACGCTTCGGTTACCGCCTTGGCAACGCGCTCGGATTCCGCCAGTGCAATCGGGCTCATGGCCTGTGGCTGCCAGGATTCCTGATAGTCGCCCTTCTCCTGACGGTGACCGACAGGCGCACAGAAGGTAGTGCCGCCAATGTGGCGCACGGTCAGCAGGGTGATTTCGTAGTCGAAGTCGATAAAGCCTTCGATGATCACGCGGCCCTTGCCGGCACGCCCGCCTTCCTGGGCGTAATCCCAGGCTTTCTGCACGTCATCGGCGCTGCGCAGCAGGCTCTGGCCCTTGCCCGACGAACTCATCACCGGCTTGACCACACACGGGAAGCCCAGGTCGGTGACGGCCTTGCTGTAGTCCTCGAAGGTGTCGGCGAAGTGGTACGGCGAGGTCGGCAGGTCCAGCTCTTCGGCGGCCAGGCGACGGATACCTTCGCGGTTCATGGTCAGCAACGTCGCGCGGGCGGTCGGGATCACGGTGAAGCCTTCGGCTTCCAGCTCAACCAGGGTGGAGGTGGCGATCGCTTCGATTTCCGGCACGATGAAGTGCGGCTTTTCGGCTTCGATCACGGCACGCAGGGCGGCGCCATCGAGCATGTTGATCACATGGCTGCGGTGGGCAACCTGCATGGCCGGCGCGTTGGCGTAGCGATCCACGGCAATCACTTCAACGCCCAGGCGTTGCAGTTCGATTACCACTTCCTTGCCCAGCTCACCGCAGCCACACAGCATTACGCGGGTCGCGGTTGGCGACAATGGAGTTCCGATTCGGGTCATCTCAGGTCCTCAGGGGAGCGGATCGTGGGGAGAAAGGCCGGCATTTTACATGAACTGTAAAGATTGGCTTCAGTTGGCGACGCGCTGCCGGCGCAAACGCCAGGCCATGGCCAGCCACACCACGGTAACGCCGGCGAATTTCGACACCAGGGCAGTGCCGGCGACCGCGGGCGTCAAGGCGCCGATCAGGCCGAAAAAGATGAAGGTATCGAGGGGGATACTCAGCGCCGAACTTATCCACAGGCGGTCGTGGAGTGGGCGCTTGGTGATGCTGAACACCAGCCAGTCAATGCATTCGGACACCGCGAACGCCGTGGCGCTGGCCAGGGCGATGGACGGATCGGAGGTGATATAGGACAGCACCAGCGCCGCCAGCATGGCGATGATCGCGCCATGGCCGAAACGGGTTTGCACCATGTCCCGCAGGACAAATACCAGGCCGCCCCAGGCAGACCAGATGACATCCAGGTGCGGAGCGGTGGAAAAGGCGAAGTTGATCAGCACGACGCTGCTGATGTAGGCAATCAGGAAGAACATGGGGCGAGGGACCTGTGAACAAGGGGCACAGGGTACTTCACATTTGGAAATATGTCGTCTGGGCAGGCCCTTTCGCGAGCAAGCCCGCTCCCACATTTTGAACGCATTCCTCCAAGATAAACGCAATCAAATGTGGGAGCGGGCTTGCTCGCGAAAGCGGTCTATCAGGCGCCGGACTTCCCCGGAATCATCCACACCAGCCCACTCGCCTTCGCCCGCTCATGGCACAACCCCAGCACTACCCGGCGCTCGGTATTGTCCATGCGACTCCAGCGGGTAATCTCTTCCACCGTGCGCTGGCATCCCGTGCAGATATCATCGTCATCCAGCGCACAAATGCTCACGCACGGCGAGGCGACGGGTCGTTCTACCGGGTTCATTCTTCCTGCTCAACCAGATCACGGGCATACCGCTGGGAGTTATGCACATAGTGCGCAGCGCTGGCCTCGAGCATTTTCTTCTGCACGTCGGTCAGCTCCCGCACCACCTTGCCCGGCGAGCCCATCACCAACGAACCATCGGGAATTTCCTTGCCCTCGCCGATCAGCGAATTGGCGCCGATGATGCAGTGCTTGCCGATCTTCGCCCCGTTAAGAATCACCGCATTGATGCCAATCAGGCTGTAATCGTCGACGGTGCAGCCATGCAACATGGCGTTATGGCCGATGGTCACGCCGGTGCCGAGGGTCAGCGGGTAACCCATGTCGGTGTGCATCACGCTGCCGTCCTGCACGTTGCTGTTCTTGCCGATCAGGATCAGCTCGTTGTCGCCGCGCAACACCGCGTTGAACCAGACGTTGGCGCCCTCCTCCAGCTTGACCTTGCCCACCAGCGTGGCATTGGGGGCCACCCAGCTGTTGGGATGGGTTTCGACTCGGGCGTCGCCCAGGCGGTATTTCATAGGTGGATCCTCACGGCAGGAACGATGGCCATCTGGCTCTTAGGTATTGATGAAGCTTTTCGGCGGTCGATGCAGGCTGATGTCGGCATCGTCATAGAGCAGATTGATCAGCTCGACAATCATGATCGCCGTCAGGCCCCAGATCTTGTATTCGCCAAACCGATAACTGGGCACATACCAACTGCGGCCCTGGTAATCGATACGGTGGGTATGTTCGCGCGGGTCCTGGCGAAAAAACTCCAGGGGCACGCTGAAAACAGCGGCGATCTCGGCGTCATTGGCCAGGTATTCGACGTAATCGGGGATAACGCCTACATAAGGCGTGACACGGATACCGTGCAGGGAAATCAGCGGGCTCAACGGGCCGATGACTTCCACTAGGCCCGGCGGCAGGCCGATTTCTTCTTCGGCTTCGCGCAGCGCGGTGAAGATCAGGTCCGGGTCTTCCGGGTCGCGGCGCCCGCCAGGGAATGCCACTTCGCCGCCATGGGTGGATAACCCGCTGGCGCGCAAGGTCAGGATCAGCTCGGGTTCGTCACTGCGGGTGATCGGCACCAGTACCGCCGCTTCCGGGAAACGACCGTCGGTCTCCAGCGTGCGTGGCGTATGATTGCTTACCCGGCGAAGTAGCTCGTCCAGCATGAGTCATCTCGGTCTGTTGGCTACCTTGCATCATGCACCAAACCTTGCGCACGCCCAACCCCAAAACCCTGGCCATGTCGCTAAACGACAACTTGCAGCCCATACCCGGTCACGCCAAGATAGGCGCACTCTCCAGGAACCCCAGCATGAACTTCTGCAGCCAGTGCGGTAAACCGGTCACCCAGCGCATTCCCGAAGGCGACGCACGCTTGCGTTATGTCTGCGATCACTGTCAGACCATTCACTACCAGAACCCCAATATCGTCGCGGGCACCGTACCGGTGTGGGGCGACCAGGTGCTGCTGTGCCGGCGCGCCATCGAGCCGCGCCTGGGTTTCTGGACCTTGCCCGCCGGCTTTATGGAGAACGGCGAGACCGTCGAGCAGGCCGCGATGCGCGAAACCCTGGAAGAAGCCTGCGCCCGGGTGCGCAACCTGAGCATCTACACCCTGATCGACGTGCCGCACATCAGCCAGGTGCACATCTTCTACCGGGCCGAACTGATCGACCTGGATTTTGCCGCCGGCCCCGAAAGCCTTGAAGTGCGCTTATTCGATGAAGCCGACATCCCTTGGTCCGAGCTGGCTTTCCGCACGGTCGGGCGTACCTTAGAATGCTTTTTTGCTGACCGCCGGCAACAGTCGTATCCGGTGCGCAGCGAATCGGTGCCGCCGCTGACCCAGTTGGCCAAATAACAATCCAGGCGGCACGTAGTCTTTTCAGGGGATACCGTTTCAATGCGTTGGTTGCTTGCTCTGATCTGCCTGTCGTTTGCCACGCTGTCGCCAGCCTCCACCCAAGTGATCCTGGGGGGCAAACCCGTCGAGAAAATCCTGGTGCTCAAGTCTGCCCATCAGTTGCAACTGATCAATGACGGCAAGCCCCTCAGGACCTACCGCATTTCCCTGGGCAAGAACCCCAAGGGCACCAAGCTGATGGAAGGCGACCGCCGCACCCCGGAAGGTTTCTACTGGATCGACTGGCGCAAGACCAGCGACCGCTTCAACCTGGCCATGCACATCTCCTACCCCAATATCAGCGATTCCGCGCGCGCCCGCCGCGAAGGGGTCAAGCCCGGCAGCATGATCATGATCCACGGCACCCCCGACGCCGAGGACTACCCCGAAGAGCTGTTCCACACCCTGGACTGGACCGACGGCTGCATCGGCATGCGCAATGTCGACATGCGCGAAGTCTGGAACCTGGTGAAAGACGGCACGATGATCGAGATTCGTCCGTAATTTCCTGCCCCTCGTAAAATAATTCAAAAAAAATTCCCGCCCCATGGGTGGCCTGCCGGTGAATACCAGTTCACCTCGGCAAGCTGCGCGCTTCTGCCTGAAATAAAGACCTCTCTAATACCACTTGAACTGGCGCACTATTAAGACGCCCGCAAACGCTCGCCTGCACTGTTTTCGCTGCATTGACATGGTATTTAAGTGGTATTAGCTTGCGATCACTACCGGGCGACAACACTCCAATAACCGCATCGGAAACCGACACGATGAACCCCATCCTGGCCCTGCGCCCCGACGATAAACAATCGACGCCGCTGTACCTGCAACTGGCCCGCAACCTCGAAGCCGCGATTCATGCCGGCCAGTGGAAATCCGAGCAGGCTTTGCCGTCGGAACGTGCCCTCAGCGAGCAACTGAGCATTTCCCGGGTGACCGCCCGCAAGGCGCTGGAAGTGCTGTTCGAACAAGGCCTGATCCGTCGCAGCCAAGGCTCCGGAACCTTCATCACGCCACGCCTGGAACAACCGCTGTCGCGCCTCTCGGGCTTCAGCGAAATGCTCCGGCTCAAGGGCTTTGTGCCGACGTCCCAATGGCTCGAGCGCGACATCACCCCGCCGACCCATGAAGAATTGATCCGCCTGGGCCTGTCACCCAGCGACAAAGTCGCGCGGCTCAAGCGTTTGCGTAAGGCCGACGACACGGTGATGGCGATTGAAATGACCGCCATGCCCGCCTCCGTCCTCCCCCACCCGCAGGCCATCGGCAATTCGCTGTACGAATACCTGGAAAGCATCGGCAAACCCATCGTGCGCGCCCTGCAACACATCCAGGCGATCAACGCCTCGGACGAGTTCGCAGCCCTGGTGGGCATCGCCCCCGGCACCGCCATGCTGCTGATGACCCGGGTGGGCTACACCGCCGACAACACCCCGATTGAAATCACCGACACCTACTGCCGCAACGACTACTACGACTTCGTCGCAGAACTGCGCCGCCACGACTATTCCGCTGAACTGCGAATTTAGAGAACTGCCCATGTCCGAAGACAATATCCTCACGCCACACGGCTGGATTCGTGGCCGCCTGGTGCACCAGCACGGCAAGGTCACTGCCGTAGAAGGCAGCCCGTGCAACCCGGCTGACAACGACCTGCCGTACCTGCTGCCAGGCTTTATCGACCTGCACGTACACGGCGGTGGCGGCAAAGACATTATGGAAGGCACCGACGCCTTCCACACCATCACCCGCACCCACGTGCGGTTTGGCACCACCTCGCTGCTGGCCACCACCATGACCGCGCCAGTGGATGAGATTTCCCGCGTGCTCGGCGAAATCGGCACCTATTGCGAAAGCCGCCCGACCGGCACCGCTCGTGTCCTGGGCGTGCACCTGGAAGGCCCCTACATCAATCCGGGAAAACTCGGCGCACAACCGAACTTCGCCCACACCGCCTTGATGGCCGAAGTCGAAGAATACCTGCGCCTGGCGCCGATCCGGGTGATCACCATTGCTCCGGAAATCGCCGGCCATGACGGCCTGATCCGCGCCCTCAGCGAACGTGGCGTGCGCATGCAGATCGGCCACACCCTGGGCAGCTATGAAGAAGGTGTCGCCGCCCTCGCCGCCGGGGCCACCAGCTTTACCCACTTGTACAACGCCATGAGCCCGCTGCATCACCGCGAGCCCGGCATCGTCGGTGCGGCCCTGGCCCACGCCAAATACGCCGAGTTGATTCCCGACCTGCTGCACGTGCACCCCGGTGCCATGCGCGTGGCGCTGCGCTCGATCCCGTGCCTGTACTGCGTCACCGATTCCACCGCCGCCGCCGGCATGCCCGACGGCGAATACAAGCTGGGCAGCCACACCGTGACCAAGTGCCTGGGCGGCGTCCGCCTGGCCGATGGAACGCTGGCCGGCAGCACCCTGACCATGGACCAGGCGTTGCGCAACCTGGTGAAGATCGGCCTGCCGATCAGCGAAGCCTCACAACGCCTGTCGCAATTTCCTGCGGACTACCTGGGCCTCGAAGAACGCGGTCGCCTGCAACCCGGCAGCTTTGCCGACTGCGTGCGCCTGGACCGCTCCCTGCACCTCACCGACGTAATGGTCGAAGGAGAAACCATTGACTTCAAAAATGCTTGAAGAGGCCCTGGCCTCCTGTGAGGCCGTCGAGGCTCAACTGCAACGCCTGGACCCGCTGCTGGTGGAAGTCGCCGGCCGCCTGCGTCGCCAGCCACCGCAAGTGGCGATGACCATCGCCCGTGGCAGCTCGGACCACGCCGCCAGTTACTTCGCCTACCTGACCATGCAACACCTGGGGATTCCGGTGGCGTCGCTGCCGATGTCGGTGGTGACCATGCTGCAATCGCCGCTCAAGGTCAGCGGGCAAGTGGCGTTCGGTTTCTCCCAGTCGGGACAGAGCCCGGACCTGGTCAACAGCCTGCGCCTGTTGCGCAAGCGCGGCGCCTTGAGCATCTCGATGGTCAACGCCGAAGACTCGCCACTGGAAGCCGCCTGCGAATTCCATGTGCCGCTGTGCGCCGGGCCGGAACGCAGCGTCGCCGCCACCAAAAGCTTTATCGCGACCCTGAGCGCCAGCGCCCAGCTGATCGGCCACTGGAATCAGGAAGACGAGTTGCTGCAAGCCTGTAAGGCACTGCCCGAAGGTTTGCGTGAAGCCGCCAGGCAAGACTGGAGCCTGGCCATCGACGCCCTGCGCGACTGCCAGCAACTGATGGTGATCGGCCGTGGCGCCGGTTTTGCCATTGCCCAGGAAGCCGCGCTCAAGCTCAAGGAAACCTCGGCGATCCAGGCCGAAGCCTTCAGCAGCGCCGAAGTGCGCCATGGCCCGATGGCTCTGATCGATGACAACTACCCGCTGCTGGTCTTCGCCCCACGCGGCGCCGAACAAGCCGGCCTGCTGAGCCTGGCCGCCGATATGCGCCAGCGCGGTGCCCGCGTGCTGCTGGCCGCTCCCGATGACATCGCCGAGCGCGACCTGACTCTGAGCCGCGCCGAACACCCGGCCCTGGACCCGATCCTGGCGATCCAGAGTTTCTACGTGATGGCCGCCGGTTTGGCAGAGGCCCGGGGCATGGACCCGGACCAACCGCGTCACTTGAGCAAAGTGACCCGCACCCACTGAGTTGATTGCAGCGTTTTCCTGATGAGTACCGTGCCCATGTCCCACAATAATAAAGACCTCACCCTCAGCGCTCCCCTCAGTGGGCCGGTGCTGACCCTGGGCGACGTTCCCGACGAAGTGTTCGCCAGTGGCGCCATGGGCGACGGCATTGCCATCGACCCGCTCAACGATTGCCTGCACGCGCCGTGTGATGGCGTGATCATCCACGTCGCCCGCACCGGGCATGCGCTGACCATTCGCGCCGATAACGGCGCTGAATTGCTGATGCACGTGGGCATCGACACGGTGGAATTGAATGGCGAAGGCTTTGCGCTGCTGGTCAAGCAAGGTGCGCGCGTCAGCAAGGGCCAGGCACTGGTGCAGTTTGATCTGGACCTGATTGCGCGGCAGTGCAAAAGCCTGGTCAGCTTGATCATCCTGACCAACAGCGAGCTGTTTGAGCTACGGCCGATCACCTTGAAAACAGTGAAGGTCGGCGAGCCGCTGCTGCATGTGGTTGCACGGTTGGCCGGTGCAGCGAAAGTGATTGATGAGTCGGTCACCGAAGCCAGCGCGACTATTCGCATCACCCATCGTGGCGGCCTGCATGCGCGCCCCGCTGCCTTGATCCGCAAGACTGCACAGGCATTCAGCAGCCAGTCGCAGCTGCATTTCGCTGGCAAGTCGGCTTCGTGCGACAGCCTGATCGGCTTGATGGGCCTGGGGATTGGTGAGCAGGACGAGGTGCAGGTCACCTGTCGTGGCAAGGATTGTGAAGCGGCGCTGCAAGCACTGATCGCTGCGCTGTCGGTGGAAGTTGGCGAAGCGCATCACGCTCCAGTGGCCGTCGCCCCACGCCGCGCGAATACCGAAGCCGGAGTACTGCAAGGCGTGTGTGCCGCGCCGGGGTTGGTCTGCGGCCCGTTGTTCCGCCTGAACGGAATCGAGCTGCCGGTGGACCCGGGCAACAACGCCCCGGATGAACAGCTGCAGCACCTGGACAGTGCCCTGGAACAGGTGCGTAGCGAAATCCGCCACACCCTGGACCAGGCCCGTCAGCGCAAGGATGTGGAGGAAGAAGAGATCTTCGCCGCCCACCTGGCCCTGCTGGAAGACCCTACGTTGCTGGAGGCCGCCACCGCCGCCATCGAACAGGGCAGCGCCGCCACTCACGCCTGGCGCGATGCGATCCAGGCCCAATGCGCGGTGCTGCTGGCACTGGGTAAACCGTTGTTCGCCGAACGCGCCAACGACCTGCGCGACTTGCAGCAACGCGTGCTGCGGGCGTTGCTGGGCGAGGCCTGGAATTTTGATTTGCCGGCCGGCGCTATCGTCTCGGCCCATGAGCTGACCCCATCGGATCTGCTGCAACTGAGCAATCAACACGCCGCCGGTATCTGCATGGCCGAAGGCGGCGCGACGTCTCATGTGGCGATTCTGGCGCGGGGTAAAGGCTTGCCGTGCGTGGTTGCACTGGGCACTGAATTGCTTGATGTGCCCCAAGGCCAGCGCGTGGTGCTGGATGCCGCCAACGGCCGCCTGGAGCTGACGCCGGATGATGCGCGCCACGCCCAGGTTCACCAGTTGCGCGATGCACAGAAACTGCGGCGCCAACAGCAGCACGCGCAGGCTCAAGGCACCGCCAGCACTCAGGATGGCGTGCGTATTGAAGTGGCCGCGAATGTCGCCTCCAGCGTCGAAGCGCAACTGGCCTTCGAGAATGGCGCCGATGGCGTCGGCCTGCTGCGCACAGAATTTCTCTTCGTCGACCGCCGCACCGCGCCCGACGAGCAAGAGCAGCGCCAGGCCTACCAAGCCGTACTGGATGCCATGGGCGACAAATCAGTGATCATCCGCACCATCGACGTCGGCGGCGACAAGCAACTCGACTACCTGCCGCTGCCGTTCGAGACCAACCCGGTGCTGGGCCTGCGGGGCATTCGCATGGCGCAAGTGCGTCCGGAGGTGCTGGACCAGCAACTGCGTGCCCTTCTCCAGGTCAGCCCGCTGGAACGTTGCCGCATCCTGCTGCCAATGGTCAGCGAAGTCGACGAACTGCTGCACATTCGCCAGCGCCTCGATGAACTGTGCGCCGAACTGGAGCTGACCCAACGCCCGGAACTGGGGGTGATGATCGAAGTGCCCGCGGCGGCGCTGATGGCCGAACAACTGGCCGAGCACGCGGACTTTCTGTCCATCGGCACCAATGACCTATCGCAGTACACCCTCGCCATGGACCGCGACCACGCCGGCCTCGCCGCCCGGGTCGATGCCATGCACCCGGCGCTGCTGCGGCTGATCGCCCAGACGTGCATCGGCGCAGCCAAGCATGGGCGCTGGGTCGGTGTGTGCGGGGCGCTGGCGTCCGACCCGCTGGCCACGCCGGTGCTGATCGGTCTGGGCATCAGCGAGCTGTCCGTCAGCCCGCCGCAAATCGGAGAAATCAAGGACCGTGTCCGTCACCTGGACGCAGCCCAATGCCGGCAACTGAGCCAAAGCCTGCTTAACCTGAGCAGCGCCAAAGCCGTTCGCCAAGCCTGTCAACACCACTGGCCGCTGAGCTGAAAACAACAAGAATAGGGAGACACGCCGTGTACCAATATTTTATCGAAGGGCTGCAACGCCTGGGCCGTGCACTGATGCTGCCGATCGCGATTTTGCCGATCGCCGGCCTCCTGCTGCGACTGGGCGACACTGACCTGCTGAACATCGCGGTGATGCACGACGCCGGGCAGGCGATCTTCGCCAACCTGGCGCTGATCTTCGCCATCGGCATTGCCGTGGGTTTTGCCCGCGACAACAACGGCACGGCGGGCCTGGCAGGCGCCATCGGTTACCTGGTGATGGTCTCCACCCTCAAGGTGATGGACGCCAGCATCAACATGGGCATGCTCGCGGGCATCGCCAGCGGCTTGATGGCCGGTGCGCTGTATAACCGTTTCAAGGACATCAAGCTGCCGGAGTACCTCGCATTCTTTGGTGGGCGACGGTTTGTGCCGATCGTCACCGGGTTCTCCGCGGTGGCGCTGGGGGTGATCTTTGGTTTGATCTGGCCACCCGTGCAGCAAGGCATCAACAGCTTCGGCGTGTTGCTGATGGAAAGCGGCAGTTTTGGTGCGTTCGTGTTTGGCGTGTTCAACCGCCTGCTGATCGTCACCGGCTTGCACCATATCCTCAACAACATGGCGTGGTTTGTGTTCGGCACCTTCACCGACCCGACGACCGGCGCGGTAGTGACCGGCGACCTGACTCGCTATTTTGCCGGCGACCCGAAAGGTGGGCAGTTCATGACCGGCATGTTCCCGGTAATGCTGTTCGGACTGCCGGCGGCGTGCCTGGCGATGTACCGCAATGCACTGCCGGAGCGGCGCAAGATCATGGGCGGGATTTTCCTGTCGATGGCGCTGACCTCGTTCCTAACCGGGGTCACCGAGCCGATCGAATTCGCCTTCATGTTCCTCGCGCCGTTCCTGTACCTGGTGCATGCGCTGCTGACCGGGTTGTCGATGGCGATCACCAACATGCTCAACATTCACCTGGGCTTTACCTTCTCCGGTGGGTTTATCGACATGGTGCTGGGTTGGGGTAAATCCACCAACGGCTGGTTGGTATTCCCGGTTGGGCTGGCGTATGCGGTGATCTACTACAGCGTGTTCAACTACTGCATCCGTCGCTTCAATTTGAAGACGCCCGGGCGTGAGGATATTCAGGTGGTGCAGGCTGAGGCCATGACTGATAACCAGCGGGCCGGCGCTTACATTCGCGCGCTGGGTGGTGCGGAGAATCTACTGAGTGTGGGTGCTTGCACGACGCGTCTGCGGCTGGACATGGTGGATCGCAACAAGGCGGTGGATGCCGAGTTGAAGGCGCTGGGTGCGATGGCGGTGGTTCGACCGGGTAATGGCGGGAGTTTGCAGGTGGTGGTCGGGCCGATGGCGGACAGCATTGCCGATGAGATTCGGTTGGCGATGCCTTCGTATGTTGGAGTCACTCCGGTCGCTGCTGCACCGGTTGAGAAGAGCACGCCGGTGAACGTGCATGAGGCCGAGAAATGGCTGAGTGCGCTGGGCGGTCGGGCCAATGTTTTGCAATTGGATGCGGTGGCAATGACGCGGCTGCGGGTGGAGTTGGGGGATGGTTCGGTGTTGTCGGAATCTCAACTGACGGCGCTGGGTTGCCAGGGTGTGAGCCAGCTTGAGAGTGGGATTTGGCACTTGCTGATTGGTGACAAGGCTTCGGGGTTGGGTGAGGCGTTGGAGCGGTTGGTCAGTGGCCGTGAGGTTGGGGTAAAAGCCTGAATCTTTGCTGAGCATCAGGGCCTCTTCGCGAGCAAGCCCGCTCCCACATTTTGATCGGTGCCCGTCATGGCAACGCGGTCAAATGTGGGAGCGGGCTTGCTCGCGAATGGCCGTGACAGGCAACAAAAAACCCGCTGACCAAACTGGCCCAGCGGGTTTCTTGTTTTTCAACCAGCGAATCAAAAATCCGCCAACTGCCACACCTCATACGCCGGTGTCTCGTACGGATGGCTCAGTTTCAACGCAGCCACGACAGCCACGATCAACTCATCCGCCACCACCAGCTCAACCTTCCATTCTTCAACCACTTCAAGCTGCCCGACCTGCCCGATAAACGGCTGGCTGCCGTCCATCGCGCGGAATTGACCCTGGCCCAGTACCTGCCAGGCGCAGCTGTCGTAGTTGCCGATGCGCCCGCCGCCGGCTGCGAAGACGGCGGTTTTCACCGTCTCCACGTGGCTGTCGGGCACAAAGAAGCTGAGCTTGTACACCGACTTAGTTCACCCAGACGCGAGCGTTACGGAACATGCGCATCCACGCGCCGTCTTCGTTCCACTCTTCCGGGCGCCACGAGTTCTGCACGGCGCGGAACACACGCTCCGGGTGCGGCATCATGATGGTGACGCGACCGTCGCGGCTGGTCAGGCCGGTGATCCCGCGCGGCGAGCCGTTCGGGTTGGCCGGGTAGCCTTCGGTGACCTTGCCGTGGTTGTCGACGAAACGCAGGGCCACGGTACCGGACAGGTCGGCTTCCAGCAGTGCTTCTTCGCTGGCGAACTCGGCATGGCCTTCACCGTGGGCGATGGCGATCGGCATGCGCGAACCGGCCATGCCCTGCAGGAAGATCGAGTTGGATTCCTGCACCTGAACCATCGCAACCCGGGCTTCGAACTGCTCGGAACGGTTACGCACGAAGTGCGGCCAGAACTCGCTGCCCGGGATCAGTTCGCTGAGGTTGGACATCATCTGGCAACCGTTGCACACACCCAGGGTGAAGCTGTCGTTACGCTCGAAGAAACCCTGGAACGCGTCGCGGGCACGGCTGTTGAACAGGGCCGATTTGGCCCAGCCTTCACCGGCACCCAGTACGTCGCCGTAGGAGAAACCACCGCAGGCAACCAGGCCTTTGAACTCGTTGAGGTCAACGCGACCGGCGAGGATGTCGCTCATGTGCACGTCGATCGCATTGAAGCCGGCCCGGTCGAACGCTGCCGCCATTTCCACCTGGCCGTTGACGCCCTGCTCACGCAGTACGGCCACTTGTGGGCGGATGCCTTTCTTGATGTAAGGCGCGGCGATGTCCTGGTTGACGTCGAAGCTGAGCTTGGTGCTCAGGCCCGGATTGTCTTCTTCCAGGATCACGTCGAATTCCTGCTCGGCGCAGTCGGCGTTGTCGCGCAGGCGCTGGATCTGGTAGCTGGTCTCGGCCCACTGGCGTTGCAGCAGGCGACGCTGGCCTTCAAACACGGTTTCGCCGTTGAAGACGATGTTGATTTCACCGTTGTTGATCGGCTGGCCAATCACGGCCACGCAGTCGCCCAGGCCAGCGGCGCTGAACTGTGCGAGTACGTCTGGCGTTGCGTCCTGGCGAACCTGGATCACGGCGCCCAGCTCTTCGTTGAACAGGATTGCTGCGATGTCAGCGGAAGTTTCTGCCAGGCCATCGAGGTTCAGGCTCAGGCCGCAGTGACCGGCGAAGGCCATTTCCACGGCGCTGGTCAGCAAACCACCGTCGGAACGGTCGTGGTAAGCCAGCAGGTGGCCGTCGGCGTTCAGGCCCTGGATCACGGCGAAGAAAGCTTTCAGGTCTTCGGCGTCGTCGACGTCCGGGGCCTGCTTGCCGAGCTTGCCGTGCACCTGGGCAAGGATCGAGGCACCCATGCGGTTCTGACCGCGACCGAGGTCGATCAGGATCAGGTCGGTGGTGCCCTTGTCCATGCGCAGTTGCGGGGTCAGGGTCTGGCGAATGTCGGTGACTGGCGCAAAGCCGGTAACGATCAGCGACAGCGGCGAGGTGACGCTCTTGTCCACGCCTTCATCGTTCCAGCGGGTGGCCATGGACATGGAGTCCTTGCCCACCGGAATGGTGATGCCCAGCTCAGGGCACAGCTCCATGCCGACCGCTTTCACGGTGTCGTACAGGCGCGCATCTTCACCCGGGTGACCGGCAGCGGACATCCAGTTGGCCGACAGCTTGATGTCGGAGATCTTGGCAATACGCGACGCTGCGATGTTGGTCAGGGTTTCGCCGATGGCCATGCGGCCCGACGCCGGAGCGTCCAGCAGCGCCAGCGGAGTACGCTCGCCCATGGCCATGGCTTCACCGGTGTACACGTCGAAGCTGGTGGCGGTGACGGCAACGTCAGCCACCGGGACCTGCCACGGGCCGACCATTTGATCACGGGCAACCAGACCGGTGATGGTGCGGTCGCCGATGGTGATCAGGAAGCTTTTGCTGGCAACGGCCGGGTGGTGCAGGACGCGCTCCACGCAGTCGGCGATGGCCAGAGTCGATGGATCGAAATCGTCGCCCAGTTCGTTTTCACGCACGGCCGAACGGTGCATGCGCGGGGCTTTGCCCAGCAGCACTTCCAGCGGCATGTCCACCGGGCTGTTGCCGAAGTGGCTGTCGGTGACCGTCAGTTGCGGCTCGGCAGTGGCTTCGCCGACTACCGCAAACGGGCAGCGTTCGCGCTCGCAAATCGCCTGGAAGCGTTCGAAGTCTGCAGGACCTACCGCCAACACGTAGCGTTCCTGGGATTCGTTGCTCCAGATTTCGTGCGGGGCCATGCCCGGCTCGTCGTTTGGAATGTTGCGCAGTTCGAAACGGCCGCCACGATCGCCATCGTTGACCAGTTCCGGGAAGGCGTTGGACAAGCCACCTGCGCCGACGTCGTGGATGAAGCTGATGGGGTTCTTGTCACCCAGTTGCCAGCAACGGTCGATGACTTCCTGGCAACGGCGTTCCATCTCAGGGTTTTCACGCTGTACGGAAGCGAAGTCCAGGTCGGCCGAGCTGGTGCCGGTGGCCATGGAGGAAGCGGCGCCGCCACCCAGGCCGATCAGCATCGCCGGGCCACCGAGGACGATCAGCTTGGAGCCGACCAGAATCTCGCCTTTCTGTACGTGTTCGGCGCGGATGTTGCCCATGCCGCCGGCCAACATGATTGGCTTGTGGTAACCGCGCACTTCATCGCCACGGGGGGTGGTGATGGATTGCTCGAAAGTACGGAAGTAACCGGTCAGGGCCGGACGCCCGAATTCGTTGTTGAACGCGGCGCCGCCCAGCGGACCTTCGATCATGATGTCCAGCGCGGTGACGATGCGCTCAGGCTTGCCGTACGGCACTTCCCACGGCTGTTCGAAGCCCGGGATCTGCAGGTTGGACACGGTGAAGCCGGTGAGGCCAGCCTTTGGCTTGGCGCCACGACCGGTTGCACCTTCGTCGCGAATCTCGCCGCCGGAACCGGTGGCTGCGCCCGGGAACGGGGCAATCGCGGTCGGGTGGTTGTGGGTCTCGACTTTCATCAGGATATGCACCGGCTCCTGCACCGCGCCGTACTGGCGGGTTTCAGGGTCCGGGAAGAAACGGCCGGCGACAGAGCCGACGATGACCGAGGCATTGTCCTTATAAGCCGACAGAACGCCTTCGCTGTGCATCACGTAGGTGTTCTTGATCATGCCGAACAGGCTTTTTTCCTGGCTCTGGCCGTCGATGTCCCAACTGGCGTTGAAGATCTTGTGGCGGCAGTGCTCGGAGTTCGCCTGGGCGAACATCATCAGTTCGATGTCGTGGGGGTTGCGCTTCAGGCCGATGAAGGCGTTGACCAGGTAGTCAATTTCGTCTTCGGCCAGGGCCAGGCCCAGTTCGGTGTTGGCGGTTTCCAGGGCGGCGCGACCGCCACCGAGCACGTCAATCGCGGTCAGCGGCTTGGGCTCGGCGTGGCTGAACAGACCGGCGGCCTGTTCCAGCTGGCTGACGATGATCTGGGTCATGCGGTCGTGCAGGCTGCTGGCGATCAGCTCGGCCTCGGCCTCGCTGAACTGGCCTGCTACATAGAAGGCAATCCCGCGTTCCAGGCGCTGGATTTTTTCCAGGCCGCAGTTGCGGGCGATGTCGCTGGCCTTGCTCGACCAGGGCGAGATGGTGCCGAACCGTGGCAGAACCAGGAACAAGCGGCCCGCAGGCTCTTGAACTGGAACGCTGGGACCGTACTTCAGAAGGCGCGCCAGCACTTGCTGTTCGTCGGCGGTCAAAACGCCGGTAACGTCGGCGAAGTGAGCAAATTCAGCATACAAGCCACTGACAGAAGGTACCTTCTGGCTCAGTTGCTCAAGGAGTTTGCTGTGGCGAAAGGCAGAAAGGGCAGGAGCGCCGCGCAGGATCAACATCTTCGGGACAGCCTCGGGAAGGGGGTGTGCTTTGAGGCCGTGCATTCTAGCGTAAACCGTCGCCAACGGCACCCGAAACGGCACCAGTGGCCGCAGCCGGACGTCAGTTGGCATAAATCGCACGATATCATATGGCCATACAAGCTATTCCGGGCAGTTATTTTAACCGTCACAATCGGCTGCCAAGCCCCGTTTCTGCGGGCTGCAGCCAAGGTTTACGGGCGCTAGCAGACAAGTGCCCCGCTGTCGAGATATGGCGCCGAGGGTCCTTTGCGTATACTGCGCAGATGTTCTCCCCTACTGCTTTACGCCCGCGATGCGCCAAATGGCTCTTCGTTACCGGACTCTTCCTGCTGCTCAGTGCGTGTGTGGATAAACCCAACACGCTCGAGCGAATCAAGGAGGATGGCGTATTGCGGGTGGTCACCCGAAACAGTCCGGCCACTTATTTCCAGGACCGTAACGGCGAAACCGGCTTCGAATACGAACTGGTAAAACGTTTTGCCGACGAGTTGGGGGTAAAGCTCGAGATCGAGGCGGCCGACAACCTGGATGACCTGTTCTCGCAGATCGGCAAACCCAACGGCCCGGTACTGGCCGCCGCCGGCCTGGTCAGCAGTGAGCAGCGTCGCCAGCAAGTGCGTTTCTCCCACCCTTATCTGGAAGTCACCCCGCAGATCATCTACCGCAACGGCCAGTCCCGGCCGACCACCGCGGCAGACCTGGTGGGCAAGAAGATCATGGTGCTCAAGGGCAGCACCCACGCCGAGCAACTGGCGCAGCTGAAAAAACAGTTTCCCGGGATTGACTACGAAGAGTCCGACGCCGTTGAGGTGGTCGACCTGCTGCGCATGGTGGATGAGGGCCAGATCGACCTGACCCTGGTGGACTCCAACGAAGTGGCGATGAACCAGGTGTACTTCCCCAACGTGCGGGTGGCCTTTGACCTCGGTGACGCCAGCCATCAGGCCTGGGCGGTCGCCGCCGGTGAAGACAACAGCCTGCTCAACGAGGTCAACAACTACCTCGACAAGGTGGAAAAGAACGGCACGCTGCAACGCCTGAAAGATCGCTATTACGGGCACGTCGATGTACTCGGCTACATGGGCGCCTACACCTTCGCCCAGCATCTGCAGCAGCGCCTGCCCAAATACGAGAAACACTTCCGGGCCTATGCCAAGGAAGAAAAGGTCGACTGGCGCCTGCTGGCGGCCATCGGCTACCAGGAATCACTCTGGCAGCCGGCGGTGACCTCCAAGACCGGCGTGCGCGGCCTGATGATGCTGACCCAGAACACGGCGCAGGCCATGGGCGTGTCCAACCGCCTGGACGCCAAGCAGAGCATCATGGGCGGCGCCAAGTACCTGGCCAAGATCAAGGATGAGCTGGACGACAAGATTGCCGAGCCGGACCGCACCTGGTTTGCCCTGGCGGCGTACAACGTCGGCACCGGCCATTTGGACGACGCGCGCAAGCTGGCCGAAAAAGAAGGCCTGAACCCGAACAAGTGGCTGGATGTGAAGAAGATGCTGCCGCGCCTGTCGCAGAAGCAGTGGTACAGCAAGACGCGGTATGGCTATGCCCGTGGCGGTGAGCCCGTGCATTTTGTGGCGAACATCCGGCGTTACTACGACATTCTGACGTGGGTGACGCAGCCGCAGCTGGAAGGCAACCAGGTGGTCGAAGGCAACCTGCATGTGCCGGGTGTGGACAAGACCAAGCCGACGGAAGAAACCCCGCCGCTGTAATCCCCCGATTATCCAAACACCACAAAACCAATGTGGGAGCGGGCTTGCTCGCGAAGGCGGTGGTTCAGCCAGCACATGTATTGACTGACACACCGCCTTCGCGAGCAAGCCCGCTCCCACATTTGATCTTCGTCGTCTTATAGAGCGGTGTTCAGGCCGGTAAGCAGGTGCACCACCCCGCCCGCCAACACCATCACGCCCGGCACGCCTGCCGCCTTGAGCGCCTGCGCATCCAACCGCCCCGCATCCTGCAACTGCACCCGCACCCGGGTCAGTGCTACCCGCTGCTGCGACTTGAGATTCTCCGCGCCGCCCAGCGCATTCAGCACTGCCGGGGCCAACAGTGTTTCGCTCACTGGAGCTGCCTGCGGCGTTTCAAGCACCAGATCCGGCGTCAGGGCCTTCCAGAACGCCCGCTGAAATTTCTCGAACATGTCAGTTCTCCACAACCAATGAGGTTTCAACGGTAGCCGCGTGATACAGGCGCAAGGCCTCGCGAACCTGCGACGCTTCTTCCAGGCCCAGCACCTGGCGGGCGATGGATTGGCAATCCGCCAGGTCCAGCTCGCGCACGGTAGCCTTGATGGTCGGGATCAGCGGCACGCTGACCGATAACTCATCCACCCCCAGCCCGATCAGCACCGGCACTGCCAGCGCTTCAGACGCCAACGCCCCACACACGCCGACCCACTTGCCATGGGCATGGGCCGCCTTGACGGTGGTGGCGATCAGGCGCAGCACCGCCGGGTGAAAGCTGTCGGCCTGGCTGGCGAGGCGCGGGTGATCGCGGTCCATGGCCAGGGTGTATTGGGTCAGGTCGTTGGTGCCGATGGAGAAGAAATCCACCTCCGGCGCAAACAGATCGGCCATCAATGCCGCCGATGGCACTTCGATCATGATTCCCAGCTTCGGCAGTTCCGTCAGCCCCAGGGCCAGCGCCTCCTCTTCAAGAATCTGCCGCGCCAGGCGCAGCTCCGAGAGCAGGCTGACCATCGGCAACATGATGTGCAGCCGGGCGAAACCGGCACTGGCGAGAATCGCACGGAATTGCTCACGCAACAGTTCCGGGCGCTCCAGGCACAGGCGAATCCCGCGCAGGCCAAGGAACGGGTTGGTCTCGCTGTCCATCGGCACATAGGCCAACGGCTTGTCGCCACCAACGTCGAGGGTGCGCACCACCAGATTGCGCTGCGGGCCCAATGCACGGGCGATGGCGCTGTAGGTGCCCGCCTGCTCCTCGGGGCTCGGCGCGCGGTTGCGGTCCAGGTAGAGGAACTCGGAACGCAGCAAACCAACGCCTTCGCCCCCCAGGGACAACGCCTGCTCCACCTCCTGCAACGATGCGACGTTGGCCGTCACTTCGACATGATGACCGTCGCGGGTCGTAGCGGGCAACGACGCCTGCTCCACTTCCCGCTGGCGGCGCAGCACTTGTTGTTGGCGGCTGGCTTGCAAGTGTTCGATCTCGGCCAGGTCCGGGTCCAGGTGCAACTCGCCCTTGTCGGCATCCAGCAGCACTTGCTTGCCGTTGGCCAGTTCCAGCACCTGCGCCGGCACCCCGCAGATGGCCGGCAAGCCAAGAGCGCGGGCGAGAATGGCGACGTGGCTGGTAGCGCCGCCGCCCACCGTCACAAAACCCAGCACCTTGCGCGTATCGAGGCTGGCGGTTTGCGAGGGGGTCAGTTGTTCGGCAATCAGGATTGCCTGCTCCGGCAAATCCCAGGCGCTGTCCTGAACCCCGAGGATCAATTTCAGCACCCGCTGGCCAACGTCTGCCAGGTCGGCAGCGCGCTCGGCAAGCAAGGCGTTGCCCAGGCCCTGGAAGAGCGTGGCGGTGGCCTCGGTGGCGCTGTTCCAGGCGAAGGCCGCGCTCTTGCCCTGGTCCAGCAGGTCGCGGGTTTGTTCCAGCAGGGCCGGATCGTCCAGCAACTCCTGATGGGCGCGGAAGATCTCGGACTGGGCAGTGCCGACGGCCTTTTCCTGCAGGGCTTGCAGCGCCTGATTGGCGTTGTTCAGGGCATGGGTCAGGGCCGCACGTTCCAGCGCTTCACCTTTGCCGGTCTCTACGAACGTCAGTGCCGGCTCCTTGACCTGCACCACCTGGCCAAACGCCGAACCGGGCGAGGCGCACACGCCGCGCAGCAAGGTCGCCGATGAATCAGGCGCCACGGGTGCAGCGTCAGGTTGATGAGCCGCGACGGTTTCGCCGCAGCCTTCGGCCAGCAAGGTCACCAGCGCCTGGATCGCCGCTTCGGCATCCTCGCCGGCCGCGCTGACTTGCAAGGTGTCACCCTGCACCGTTTGCAACGCCATGATCCGTACCAGCGACTTGGCGTTGGCGCTCTCGGTTTGCTTGTGCAGGTAAATACTCGCCTTGAAGCCTTTGGCCGCCTGCGCCAGCACCGCCGCCGGGCGCGCATGCAGGCCGTTGGCGTTGGGCAAGGTCAGTGGCCTGGAGAACAGGGCGTCACCCTCCTCGTCTTTCACCTCGTCGGCAACGGCTTGCGGCGTGACTCGCAGCAGTGGCTGCCCCACGTCCACCAGGACCTGCTCGGGCGTCAGCAGCTTGAAGGGCTCGCCACTGACCACCAGCATCAGGGTCAGCAAACTACGGGCATTGAGCGCCACGTAGTCGGCATCGAATTCAATCAGCGGTTGCCCGGCTTCCACCCGCTGGCCTTCCTCGACCAATCGGGTGAAACCCTTGCCCGCCAGGTTCACGGTGTCCAGGCCGATGTGCATCAGCACCTGGACGCCGTTGTCATCGGTGATGCTCACCGCATGACCACTGTCCTGGATATTGCTGATCACCCCGGCCAGTGGCGCGCAGAGGGTCTGCGAGGTCGGATCGATGCACAGGCCATCGCCGATCAGGCGACTGGAGAACACCGGATCAGGCACCTGGTCCAGGGCGAGCAGCACCCCGGACAATGGCGCCAGCAATTCCAGGGATTGGGTTGTGGTCATGACTTCACCTGCTGTTTGGTTCTGTAAAAATCATTGGGCATCGACGGCTTATTTCCACCAGTACTCAACCTGCACACCAAAGTTGGAGCCATGCAACGCCGAGCCATAACTGCCGGTGTCGGACAACGCCGAACCTGCCGCCAGTTCATTGGCCGCACGCTTGGCCGCTTCGTTCCAGGTCGCGTAGGTGTAATACAGGCGCACTTCCGGTCGTGCCCAGAAATCCGGGCCTTTGGGCGACCAGGTTGGGGCGAACGTAAATTTGCTCAGCTTGCGCGTGCCACCGGTGGCCTCGACCTGATCATGACCGAGTTCGGTGACCAGCTTGAACTGTTCGGAAATCGCATAGGCCGGGCGCACGCCCAGCGACATCCAGGTCTGATCCTGGCTGCCCGGGCGAATATCCTTCTGGTACACGGCCTCGATCTGCCCGCCAAACCGCGGCGTCACTTGCCAGTCGAAGAACTCCACTGCGCGGTAGCTCTTGCTGCTTTTATCGAGGAACGTATCGCCGGTATAACCGAGGCCGGTGCCGGGGCCTTCGCCGTACTGCAGGGCAAATTTGTTGCGCCCGCCGAGGAAGGGTTTCTGCACATGCTGGGCGGTAATGGCCCAGCCGCTGTTGGTGTCACGGCCACCGGCTTTTTCGATGTAGCTCAAGCCCAGTTCCAGCTCGCCGCCGGGATTGGTCTTGAAGCCGGCCACGTTGAAGTCGTGACGGGTGGCGTATTCCTTCTGGTACAGGTTGTCCTTGCGGGAAAGCGCGTAGCTGTATTTCAGGTCGCCGATTTTCACGTCCTCGATACCGCCGCCCGTGGCGCTCTGGTTCCAGTAGTAGAAGTCGGAGATATGGATGTCGTTTCGTTTGTAGTAGCGCCGGCCGGCCCACAGCGAACCGCCGTTGAGGCTGGGGATGTTCGACCACTGCGCATACATCTGCGGCATGCGTGCCGAGCCGTTGTCTTCGCCCTGGAACTTCAGCGCCCGGTCGTACTTGTTGTACAGCGAAGCCATGGCGTCGACGCTGAACACCGAGCCGTCGTCGAGGGTCAGCAGGTCCTGGCGCAATTCGAGTTCGGCGTACTGCTCGCACTCGTTGCCCAGGCGGTATTTGGATTGTGCACCCGGCAACTGGAAGCACTGCTGCTTGCCACTGCCGGTTGAAGTCCCCGCACCGCTACGCAAGTAGCCGGCAAATTCCAACGCCTGGGCTGCCATCGGCAAGGTCAGGCAGGATGCAACGAGGCCCAGCTTTATTGTTGTTTTCATGAAGCACTCCGATATTTTTATTATGTTTTTTTAAGCGCCCCGGCTCTCCCACGCCGGGGGTAAAGCGGGTCTCAGTCCTTGAGATGCAACACAAACGATTCATACGGGCGCAGCGAGACCTGGCTCGAGCGCTGTGGGCAGTCGTCGTAGTTGCTGATCAGCAGGCGTTGCTCACTCGCCGCCGTCAGCAGGCCATCGGGCAGTTCGATCTGGCATGGCGTGCCGTAGAAGTTGTTCAGCACCAGCAGGCGTTCGCCGTGGCCTTCGCGCAGGTACGCCCAGACCTGGGTGTGCTGCGGCAGCAGTTGGCGATAAACGCCTTCCTGAATCAGCGGCTCATGCCGACGCAGCTTGATCAGCGCACGGTAGTGATGCAGTACCGATTGCGGGTCATCCAGCTCGCTTTGCACGTTGATCTGCGCCGCGTTGGCCGGGATGCCGATCCACGGTTCGCCGCGGCTGAAGCCGGCGTTTTGCTCGGCGTTCCATTGCATCGGTGTGCGGCTGTTATCGCGGGACTTCTGCATGATCGCCGCCATGCTCGATGCCTCGGACTCACCGGCCTCACGCTTGAGCCGATAGATGTTCAGCGTCTCGACATCCCGGTATTGGTCGATGGTGTCGAAGCCCGGATTGGTCATGCCCAACTCTTCGCCCTGGTACACGAAAGGCGTGCCCTGGAGGAAGTGCAGCGCAGTGGCGAGCATCTTCGCCGAGACCACGCGGTGCTCGCCGTCGTCACCAAAACGCGAGACCACCCGCGGCTGGTCGTGGTTACACCAGAACAGCGCATTCCAGCCGCCACCGGCCTGCATGCCGAGTTGCCAGTCGGACAGAATCTGCTTGAGTTGCAGGAAGTCGAAGTCGGCCGCGACCCACTTCTGCAGGTTCGGATAATCGACTTTCAGGTGGTGAAAGTTGAAGGTCATCGACAGCTCTTTCGACTGTGGATTCGAATAACGAATGCAGTGCTCAAGGCTGGTGGACGACATCTCACCGACGTTGATCAGGTCATGCCCCTCGAACACTTCGCGGTGCATTTCCTTCAGGTATTCATGCACGTTCGGGCCGTCGGTGTAGAAGCGCCGACCGTCGCTGTTGTCTTCCGGAAAATCCGCCGGCTTGGAGATCAGGTTGATCACGTCCAGGCGGAAACCGCCCACGCCCTTGTCGCGCCAGAAGCGCATCAGCTTGAACACTTCGGCGCGCACCTTGGGGTTGTCCCAGTTCAGGTCGGCCTGGGTGTGGTCGAACAGGTGCAGGAAGTACTGGCCGGTCTGCGCCTCGTATTCCCAGGCCGAGCCGCCGAACTTGGATTCCCAGTTGTTCGGCTGGTCGCGCCAGATGTAGAAGTCGCGGTACGGGTTGTCGAGGCTGCTGCGGGCCTGCTGGAACCACTCGTGTTCGATGGAAGTGTGGTTGACCACGATGTCGAGCATCAGCGTGATGCCGCGCTTGGCGGCTTCGCTGATCAGCAGGTCGCAATCGGCCATGGTCCCGTAGCTCGGGTCGATGGCGTAGTAGTCGCTGATGTCGTAGCCGTTGTCGCGCTGGGGCGAGCGCAGGAACGGGGTGATCCACAGGCAATCGACGCCCAGCCACTTCAGGTAATCGAGCTTGTCCACGATGCCCAGCAGGTCACCGGTGGCGTTACCCGCGTGGCTGTGGAAGCTTTTTGGGTAGATCTGGTAGATCACCGAGTGTTGCCAGTTTTGCATGACGGGTTCCTTCAATCTGGAAATGCGATCAACTGTGGGAGCTGGCTTGCCTGCGATAGCGGTAGATCAGGCGACCCGGTATCCGGGCCGAACAATCTTCATGCTCAACACACAGGTCAAAACAAACGGCACGACAATCGCGACGACCATGCCGATGACAAAACTTGGGATGTACTGCGGGATGATCGAGATGAACCCGGGCAAGCCACCCACGCCAATCGCCGAGGCCTGGACCTTGTTCAATGACAGGAAAATACTGCCCAGCGCCGAGCCGGTCAGCGCCGCGTAGAACGGAAACTTGAAGCGCAGGTTGACCCCGAACATCGCCGGCTCGGTGATGCCGAAGTAGGCGGAAATCGCCGAGGTGGACGCCATGCTCTTGTCCCGCGCATTGCGGCTCATGTAGAACACGCCGAGCGCCGCGCTGCCCTGGGCCAGGTTGGACATGACGATCATCGGCCAGATAAAGGTGCCGCCCTGGGTGGAGATCAGTTGCAGGTCCACGGCGAGGAACATGTGGTGCATGCCGGTGATCACCAGCGGTGCATACAGCAGGCCGAAGATTGCGCCGCCGACCATCGGCGCCAGGTCAAACAGGGTGACCACGCCTTCGGTGATCAGGATGCCGAGGTGGCGCGTCACCGGGCCGATGATCGCCAGCGCCAGTACGCCGGTGACGACGATGGTAGTGATCGGCACCACCAGCAACTGAATGGCATTCGGCACCCGTGCCCGCAGCCATTTCTCAATCACGCTCATCACGTAGGCGGCCAGCAGGATCGGCAGGATCTGGCCCTGGTAGCCGACCTTCTCGATCTTGAACCAGCCGAAAATATCGAAGTACGGCAGGCTCTGGCCGTCGAGGCCGGCGACCGCCTTGCCGTAGTTCCAGGCGTTGAGCAGATCGGGGTGCACCAGCATCAGGCCGAGGACAATGCCGAGGATTTCACTGCCACCAAAGCGCTTGGCCGCCGACCAGCCCACCAGTGCCGGCAGGAACACGAACGAGGTGTTGGCCATCAGGTTGATCAGGCTCCACAGGCCATCCAGGTTCGGATAGGCGTCGAGCAAGGTCTTGTCCGCGATGAACATGCCCTTGGCGCCCATCAGGTTGTTCACCCCCATGAGCAAACCGGCAATGATCAGCGCCGGCAAAATCGGCATGAACACATCGGAGAACACCCGCACCAGGCGCTGCATCGGGTTTATTTTGTCGGCGCTTTTCTGTTTCACGTCCGCGATGGTCGACGCGGCGAGGCCCGTTTGCTCACGCAGGGCGGCGTAGACCTTTTCCACTTCGCCGGGGCCGATCACGATCTGGAACAGGCCGCCGGTGAAGAACGAACCCTTGACCAGGTCGACCTGGTTCAGCTCGCCGCTGTTGGCCAGGCTCGGGTCCTTGAGGGCCAGGCGCAGGCGGGTCACGCAGTGGGCAGCTTGCTCAAGGTTGTCGCTGCCGCCGAGGTTCTTGAGAATCTCGCGGGCAATATTCGGATAGTCGTGGCTCATGCTTGGTATCCACTCTGGTTTTTTTTATTGGGCGGTCATAGGCAGCACGCCGAAGCCAAAAGTACTCGTCTGTACGAGTTAAAGCAATAACTCGTATGTACGAGTTTGAAAATGATTAATTTTCTGTTTTTTGAGTCAGAAATTTCCGAGTTCTACAATGGGTTGCATGGACAAACCCCATCGCTGCCACTAAGGTTCCTGCCTTGAACGCCAACGCGGCACAGAGCCCTTCCCCATGAGTAAATACAACCAGATCTATACCGATCTGCTTGCCAGCATCACCACCGAACGCCTGCAACGCGGTACGCGCCTGCCCTCCGAAACCGAACTGATGGACGCCTACCAGGCCAGCCGTGGCACGGTACGCCGGGCGATCGAGCAATTGCAGGAGCGCGGCTTCGCGCAAAAGATCCACGGCAAGGGCACCTTCGTGTTGTCACCCAACCCCATCGAGTTCCAGCTCGGCGGTATCGTCAGCTTTCGCGAGACCCATGCCGCCCTCGGCGACGACGTCAGTACCGAAGTGGTGGAGTTCAGCCAATTCCCGCTGGAAGGCCCGTTGATGCAACACATTGAGGCCGAAGCTGGCAGCTTGATCACCCGGGTCAAACGGGTGCGGCGGATCGATGGCAAACGGGTGATCCTCGACATCAACCACTTCGTCGCCGACTTGATACCGGGGCTGGATCGGGAGATTGCCGAGCAGTCGATCTATGCGTTTATCGAACAGACCTTGCAGCTGCAGATCAGCTATGCCCAGCGCACCATCGAAGCGCTGCCACGGGGAAAGGACGACCAGACACACCTGGACCTCGAAGGTCAGAGCCATGTGATCGTGGTGAGCAACCAGACGTTTTTGCAGGATGGACGGCAGTTCGAGTACACCGAGTCGCGGCATACGCTGGATAAGTTTTACTTTTCGGATATTGCGCGGCGGTAAACAAAGAAACGACTTGGCGAGTCCTCGAAAAGCCCGGCGTCGTCAGTCGGGCAAATCACTCCGGCACAATGCTCCTGGCCAGCCCGGCATTCCATGCAGCGACCATCTTTCCCCCCACCTCGTCGAACGCTGGGTGGACGCTTCGATACTCGGAAAGCTCCTCCATAGCGCGACTCATACCCTGGTGCACTCTGGCTAGCAATTCGTTGCAGCGCGCCTCTGTCAAACCGCATGAGCTACGCCCGAACTGAACCAGCATCTTGCGCTTTGGCCAGGCTTTCGAGCCACCGAGCAACAGCCCCATGATGTCGTTGCCGTTGTACACGGTGGTGGTCACCAGGTCGTAAGCCGGGGCGAGCCACACGTCAGCATCTTCTGCACAATTTTCATAAAGCAGGCCGAAGTTCTTGAGGTGCCCGTCACCATTCTGGATACCGGCAGAGAGTCCCACCATCATGAAGAAGTCTTCCAGCGTCCTGGTTATGCGGCTTGGCGTGACAAAAGACCGGATCAGCTTCGCGCATCCCTGATAACTGCCGTCGTACTTCTTCGCGGTTCCCCAACCCGATAGAACGCACATGTCCTCAAATCCGAGGTAGGCGCTTTCACCGATGTCGAACCGCTTCACCACCAGGAGCGTTCCCTGCTGGCTGAGATGGAATTCAGGTACTTCAAGACCACAATGGAGTGCGGCCCGCATGCAGAAAAACTCATTGGCTGCCAGTTGCGGAAAGTCTGAGTGATTGAACGCCTTAACCAGATGGGTGGCGCCTCGATGAGTGAAACGCTCAACGTCGGTAGCCCTATCGCTTGCGTCGCGCACCAGCACTTTCGGTTGAACGCCCGACACCCCCGAGTAGGCTGCGTAAGTTTTGAGAAGGTCATCAAACAGCTCTTGCGCCCCGTCATAGACCAACAGCTCGGAGAGCTTGACCTCAGGCAACGGCTCGCCACCCGCTTCATGGGCAACACTGATACGGCCAAGTTGGTGTGGACCGACAATGCCCAGCAAAGAGAAGTCATCAAAGCCACGCACTGACTTGCTGAAACGTCGCACGAGCTCGCCCTTGAGATGCCCCTCAGGGATGTGCATCTCGAACAACGGGTGGATTCCATACTCCCAGTTGTAGCTTTCCAGACGCACCGGCATGGTCAAGGAAACGGCGTTCTCGTCTGCTACTCCCTCGTTATACGAGAAGACCGAATCGCGCTGATTTTCTTGACGTCGCCCCAACGTTCCGGAAGGTACACCGCCAGCGCCGATATACAGCCGGTCACTTTGCCTAGTCATGGACATTTCCTGATTTCAGTTCATCGAGGGTCTTGCGCCGACGCATGGGGATAGCGGTCAGCTCGTACCCCAAGCCTTCAAGGATGGCTGCGACCTTGCGAATCCCGACTTCAGGGACGGTGTTGTTCTCAATCCCCGAAATGGTTGCGCGACTCATCCCATGCCGATGCGCAAGCTGGCTTTGTGACAGGCCTGCGGCTTTGCGGAGATTCTTGATGAGTATTCCTAAGTCGCCCATTTATCTGCATCCTATACAATGCATAAATAGATAAAATCAAACATATGAACCGTATACGATGCAAATCATCTTGAATAGATCTTTATTCGGGTAAACGACCAAGTGCAGCTCTCGCGTAAATATCCACACTCCAGAAACACAAAACCCCGGCACCAGGCCGGGGTTTTGTTATTCAGCGCTCACCTGCTACGGCAGGATCATTCCCACTCAATGGTCGCCGGCGGCTTGCTCGACACGTCATAAGTCACGCGCGAAATACCTTCGATCTCATTGATGATACGGCCGCTGACCGTCTCCAGCAGTTCGTACGGCAGGTGTGCCCAACGGGCGGTCATGAAGTCGATGGTTTCCACCGCACGCAGGGCAACAACCCATGCGTAACGACGGCCATCGCCAACCACGCCAACCGATTTCACCGGCTGGAACACTACGAACGCCTGGCTGACCTTGTGATACCAGTCGGCCTTGCGCAGTTCTTCGATGAAGATGTGGTCGGCGCGACGCAGCAGGTCGGCGTATTCCTTCTTCACTTCACCGAGGATCCGCACGCCCAGGCCCGGGCCCGGGAATGGGTGGCGGTAGACCATGTCGTACGGCAGGCCGAGTTCCAGGCCCAGACGACGGACTTCGTCCTTGAACAGTTCGCGCAGTGGCTCTACCAGCTTGAGGTTCATTTCCTCAGGCAGGCCGCCCACGTTGTGGTGGGACTTGATCACGTGGGCCTTGCCGCTCTTGGCGCCGGCCGATTCGATCACGTCCGGGTAGATGGTGCCCTGGGCGAGGTACTTGATGTTGTCCAGTTTGTTGGACTGGGCATCGAATACGTCGATGAAGGTGCGACCGATGATCTTGCGCTTCTTCTCCGGGTCGGACTCGCCGGCCAGGTTGTTCAGGAACTGATCTTCAGCGTTGGCGCGGATCACCTTGACGCCCATGTTCTCGGCGAACATGGCCATCACTTGCTCACCTTCGTGCAGGCGCAGCAGGCCGTTGTCGACGAAGACGCAGGTCAGTTGGTCGCCGATGGCCTTGTGCAGCAGCGCCGCAACCACGGAGGAGTCAACGCCGCCGGACAGGCCCAGCAGGACGTTGTCGGTGCCGACCTGGGCACGTACGTTGGCGATGGCGTCTTCAGCGATCTTCGACGGGGTCCACAGGGCTTCGCACTGGCAGATGTCGAGGATAAAGCGCGACAGGATGCGACCGCCTTGCTTGGTGTGGGTCACTTCCGGGTGGAACTGCACGCCGTAGTAGCCGCGCTCGTCGTTGAACATGCCGGCAATCGGGCAGCTCGGGGTGCTGGCCAGGATGTGGAAGTCTTCCGGCATCCGGGTGACCTTGTCACCGTGGCTCATCCATACGTCGAGGCCAAACAGGCCGTCGGCGTCGATGTGGTCTTCGATGCCGTCCAGCAGGCGGCTCTTGCCGACCACGTCGACACGGGCGTAACCGAACTCACGCAGCTCGGAACCTTCAACCTTGCCGCCCAGTTGCTCGGCCATGGTCTGCATGCCGTAGCAGATACCGAAGACCGGCACGCCCAGGTCAAACACCGCCTGCGGGCAACGCGGGCTGTTGGCTTCGTGCACGGACTCGGGGCCGCCGGCGAGAATGACGCCTTTTGGAGCGAATTCGCGAATCGCTTCGTCGTCCATGTCGAACGGATGCAGTTCGCAGTACACGCCGATTTCACGCACGCGGCGGGCGATCAGCTGAGTGTACTGGGAACCGAAGTCGAGGATCAGGATGCGGTGGGCGTGAATGTCGAGGGCCATGAGATCAGTCTCGTCTAATGAATCAGAAACAACTCGGGGCTGAATAAGACAGCCCCGGTTACTTAACTATTTGCTGGAAGCATCAACCTACGCGGTAGTTTGGCGCTTCCTTGGTGATCTGTACGTCGTGGACGTGGGACTCGGCCATGCCGGCACCGGTGATCCGCACGAACTCAGGCTTGGTGCGCATTTCTTCGATGTCGGCGCTGCCGGTGTAGCCCATCGAGGAACGCAGGCCGCCCATCAGTTGATGGATGATGGCGCTCAGGGTGCCCTTGTACGGAACACGCCCTTCAATGCCTTCCGGTACCAGCTTCTCGGCGCCCGCGGAGGAGTCCTGGAAGTAGCGGTCGGAAGAGCCTTGAGCCTGGGACATGGCGCCCAGGGAACCCATGCCACGGTAAGCCTTGTACGAACGACCCTGGAACAGTTCGATCTCGCCCGGCGCTTCTTCAGTACCGGCGAACATCGAGCCCATCATCACGCAGGAAGCACCGGCGACGATGGCCTTGGACAGGTCACCGGAGAAACGGATGCCGCCGTCGGCGATCAACGGTACGCCAGTGCCTTCAAGGGCCGCGGCGACGTTGGCGATGGCGCTGATTTGCGGCACGCCTACACCGGCCACGATACGGGTGGTGCAGATCGAGCCAGGGCCGATACCGACCTTGACCGCATCAGCACCGGCTTCGGCCAGGGCCTTGGCGGCAGCGCCGGTGGCAATGTTGCCGCCGATCACTTGCACGTCAGGGAAATTCTGTTTGACCCAGCGAACGCGGTCGATCACGCCTTTGGAGTGACCGTGGGCAGTGTCGACCACCACCACGTCAACACCGGCAGCCACCAGGGCCGCTACACGGTCACCGGTGTCTTTGCCGGTACCGACCGCAGCGCCTACGCGCAGACGACCTTGATCGTCCTTGCTGGCCAGCGGGTAAGCCTTGGCTTTTTCGATGTCGTTGACGGTCATCATGCCCTTGAGGGCGAATTTGTCGTCGACGATCAGTACGCGTTCGATGCGGTGCTTGTGCAGCAGCTCGCGCACATCGTTCTTGTCGGCGCCTTCCTTGACAGTAACGAGGCGCTCTTTAGGCGTCATCACTTCACGGACGGTGACTTCAAGACGGTTCTCGAAACGCACGTCACGGGAAGTGACGATGCCGACCAGGTCGCCATCGTGCAGCACCGGAACGCCGGAGATGTTGTGCAGGCGGGTCAGGTCGAACAGGTCACGAACGGTGGCATCGGCCTCGATGGTGATCGGGTCCTTGACCACACCGGCTTCGTAACGCTTGACCTTGCGAACTTCGGCAGCTTGCTGCTCGATGGTCATGTTCTTGTGGATGATGCCGATGCCGCCTTCCTGAGCCATGGCGATTGCCAAACGGGCTTCAGTGACGGTGTCCATGGCAGCGGAAACCAGAGGAATATTCAGCTCGATGCCACGGGTTAGGCGGGTCTTGAGACTGACTTCGTTAGGAAGCACCTCGGAATAACCGGGCACTAGGAGAATGTCGTCGAATGTCAGAGCTTCTTGGCTGATACGCAGCATCGCGGGGGCTCCCGAGCGGGAAAATGGAAGCGCGCCATTATAGTCAGACACCCCCTCGGGTTCAATGTAAAACTCTGACAAACTTGGTAATACTGATAGATGGATGATTTTTGCAGCACTGATCGTTCCCACGCTCTGCGTGGTAACGCCGCTTTGGACGCTCCGCGTCCTGGCCAGGGCGACGCGGAGCGTCACGGGAAGCGTTCCCACGCGGGAGCGTGGGAACGATCACATCGAATTAAAGTTCGACTTTGACCCAACTCATCTTCTGGTCCAGCCAGTCGGCAAATTCGTCGATAAAACTCTGCTTGAACCCCGCCTCCGCCCAGTTATTGAAGATGAATCCCAGGTTGGAAAAGCCGCATTCCTGCAGGAACAGGAAACCGTTGATGTCGTCCTCATGCCCACACAGCGGGCAGGTGAAGTTATCGGTGTGGCCGGGCATCCAGTCTTCCAGGCCTTCGAACAGGGCTTCGCCGACTTCCTTCAGGCACTCGGGACAGCCGGCCTCTTCCAGGAAGCCTTTGGCCGGGGTGTAGATGCAGCGCTTGTAGATGATCTCCAGGCCGTTGATCGGCTCGTTGAACGGCAGCGCGTCGGGGTGCAGCACCACGGCGCGGGCACCGTCGGCCAGGGCATAGCCCATGCGGTTGCCGGTGCGCCCGCAGGTGGTGAGTTCTTCCTTGACGATGTTCTTGCGCACCAGCCAGCGCACGATCGCCCGGGCGCGGGGTTCGTGGACGGGTAGCGTGGAGATTTTCGGGACAAGGATGCTTTGGGAATTCATGGGAGTCCTGCGGCGTGGCTACTGGCGCCTTCGCGAGCAAGCCCGCTCCCACAGGGGGAATGCGTTCCAAATGTGGGAGCGGGCTTGCTCGCGAAGAGGCCCTGAAGGCTGGCAGCTTAATCCCTGAAACAATCAGGTCAAGTACTCAAGTAACGGGCAATCAAGGCAATGCCACTGGCCAGCACCAGCCAGGTCACCAACCGCACAAACGCCTCGCGGGACATGCGCAGGGTCAACCGCCGCCCCGCCCACAGCCCGAGCGCCATGGCCGGCAACAGGCACACCGCCAACATCAACAAGGGTAGCTCGGCATACACGCCCGCGATCAGAAACAGGCTCAGGCGCACCACCGTGCTGCAACTGATCAACGCACTCTGGGTCGCCCGCGCGCCATCCTTGGGCAATCGGCTGTTGAGGTAGATCGCATACAGAAAGCCGCCACTGCCAAACAACGCGCCAAACAGCCCGCCGACAACCCCCATGGGAATCGCCCAGCCGGCTGCCATCTGCGTGGGCTTGGCCTTCACCGCCAGGCTGTAGATCGCATAGGCGCTGATAAACAGCCCCATCAACAGCAGCAATAAATCAGAGTGCAGGTTGAGCAGGAAGATCACCCCAAGGGTGCAGCCAATCGCCATGCACGGCAGTAGCCTGAACAACTCCGGTTTCACCACATCCCGGCGCGATTGCAGAAGGTTGCCGAAGGCCGCGACAAAATCCAGCAGCACCAGCAAGGGGATGATCTTCGACAGCGGCATGAACAGAATCAGGATCGGCCCCGCCACCAATGCGGTACCAAAGCCTGCAATGCCGAACACGATATACGCCAGGGCAATCGCCACGCCTATCACCAGCCAGTCCACACCGCCAAACGACCAATGACTCAACAGCTCGACCGGACTCATGACGTATTCCTTATTAGAGATGGCCATCACTTTAGCCATTGGCAAGCGTTGCGACTAATATCTTCAAAGCCCATCACTCATCTCGAAAAGGCATGACTTGTGATTTCCACCCGGCAATTGCGTTACTTCGTCGAAATCGCCGAGAGCGGCAGCTTCAGCGCAGCGGCCGAGCGGCTGTTTGTGGCGCAATCGGCACTGAGTCGGCAGATCAAGGAGCTGGAAAACCTGCTGCAAACGCCATTGTTCGAGCGTACCGCGCGCCAGCCAAGACTGACGGCTGCGGGAGAGGCTTTCTATCCGCGGGCACGCAACCTGCTGGGCGAATTGCTCAAGGCCAGTGAGATGGCGACGCAAGTGGGCAATGGACAGCTCGGCACGCTGCGGATGAGCCATTCGAGCACGGTGCCGATGAGTGGCCGCCTGCTGCGCGGCATCGGTGCCTGGCTGGAACGATGCCCGGGCGTGTCGATGGACATCGCCAAACTGTCCTCCGAAGCCCAGTTGGAAGAAATCGCCGACGGCCGACTGGAGGTCGGGCTGTTGCGCTTACCGGTGTTGCGCCAGCGCGAAGGCGTGCGCATCGTGCCTTTATATAGCGAGCGACTGTTGCTGGCCGTGCCGCCGAACCACCGGTTGGCCGGGCACACATCCGGTATCGATTTGGCGCAACTGAAGAACGAAGCGTTTATCTCGATCCCTCACCCCCAGCGCGGAGGGCTGAGTTACCTGTCAGCCGAGTTGTGCATGCGTGCAGGATTTTTCCCCAAGGCGGCGCGGGTGATGTCGCGCAAGACCACGCAGTTACAGCTGATCCAGGCCGGATTCGGCATCGCCTTGCTGCCGGAGTCGATGCAGGACATTGCGCCGGCCAACATCCATTTTTTACCCCTGGCCGATCCCGATTGCCAAAGCACCGTCGCCCTCGCCTGCCAGCAAACGCCGAACGCGCTGGTGGAGCAGTTCTGTCAAACCCTGCACGAATGCCTATAAACTGCCGCCCATGATTAAAGATCCCTTTGCCCGTCTGGGCCTGGACCGCGAAGTCCTGACTGTCAGCCAGCTCAACGGCCGCGCGCGGGTGTTGCTGGAAGACGTGTTCACCAATATCTGGGTCGAAGGCGAGATCTCCAACCTCGCCCGCCCGGCCTCCGGCCACGTGTATTTCACCCTCAAGGACAGTGGCGCCCAGGTGCGTTGTGCGCTGTTCCGGCAGAACGCCGCACGGGTGCGCCAGGCGTTGAAAGACGGCCTGGCGGTGAAGGTACGGGGCAAGGTCTCGCTGTTTGAGGGCCGTGGCGACTATCAGCTGATTCTCGACACGGTGGAGCCGGCCGGTGACGGCGCACTGCGCCTGGCCTTCGACGCGCTGAAGGAAAAACTCAGCGCCGAAGGCCTGTTCAGTGCCGAGCGCAAGGTGCCGCTGCCCGCACACCCACGGCGCATCGGGATTATCAGCTCGCCCACCGGTGCGGTGATTCGCGACATCATCAGCGTGTTCCGTCGCCGGGCGCCCAACGTGGAACTGACGCTGATCCCGACAGCCGTACAAGGTCGTGAAGCCGTGGCGCAGATCGTCCGCGCACTGAAGCTGGCCGATGCACGCGGCTTCGACGCGCTGATCCTGGCCCGTGGCGGCGGGTCGCTGGAAGACCTCTGGTGCTTCAACGAAGAAGCCGTGGCGCGTGCAGTGGACGCCTGCGTGACGCCCATCGTCAGCGCCGTTGGCCATGAGACCGATGTGTCGATCAGCGACTTTGTCGCCGACGTACGCGCCCCAACGCCTTCCGCCGCTGCCGAGCTGTTGGCGCCGGACTCCAGCCACCTGACTCGCCAGGTAGAGAACCTGCACCGCCGCCTGGTGATGCTGATGCGCAACCGCCTGACCCACGACCGCCTGCGCCTGGAAGGCATGGCTCGTCGCCTGCGTCACCCGGGCGAGCGCCTGCGCCAACAGGCCCAGCGCCTGGATGACCTGGACATGCGCCTGCGGCGTGCCTTCGAGCGCAGCCTCAACACCCGTCGCGAGCGTTTGATCCGCCTGGAAACCCGCCTCGCCGGCCAACACCCCGGCCGCCAACTGGCGCTGTTGCGCCAACGCCTGGACAGCCTTGCCGAACGCCTGCCCCGTGCCATGCGCGAAGGCCTCAAGGCCCGTCGCCTGCAACTGCAAAGCCAGGTGCAGACGCTGCACGTGGTCAGCCCGCTGGCGACGCTTGGACGCGGCTACAGCATCTTGCTCGACGAACGCGGCCAGGCGATTCGCAACGCCGCGCAAACCCACACCGGGCAGCGCCTGACCGCGCGCCTCGGTGAAGGCCAATTGCAGGTACGGGTGGAAGACAACCACCTGACGCCCGTCACCCTCTCGTTACTGGATTGATTGATGCCACGCTTTTTAAGTTTGTTGATGCTGCTGTGCCTGACCTTTAACGCCCATGCCGACAGCTACATCACCCGCCTGCTGAACAAGCCGGTGCCCGGTGGCGTGGCGGTGGTCGACCTCGGCACTTCGGCCACGGCGCCCAAAGCCACCTACATGAACCGCCCAGTGCTGGTGGTGAAGGAGCAAAACAACTGGTTGGCGATTGTGGGCATCCCGCTGACGGTCAAGCCCGGCACCCAACGCATCACCAGCGGCAGCCAGAACCTGCCGTTTGTCGTGGGCTTCAAGAAATACCCCGAGCAGCACATCACCCTGAAGAACAAGAGCCAGGTGAACCCGGACCCGGCGCAACTCAAGCGCATCGAAGGCGAGCTGGCGGTCCAGCTCAAGGCGTATCGCAGTTTCAGCCCGAACACGCCGAGCAACCTGCTGCTGGACAAGCCGGTGAACGGGCCGCTGTCGAGCAAGTTCGGCGTACGACGTTTCTTCAATGGCGAGGAGCGGAATCCGCATTCCGGCCTGGACTTTGCCGTGGGCGCCGGCACGCCGATCAAGACCCCGGCAGCGGGCAAGGTGATCCTGACCGGCAACTACTTCTTCAACGGCAACACCGTGTTTGTCGACCATGGCCAGGGCTTTATCAGCATGTTCTGCCATATGTCGAAGATTGATGTGAGCGTGGGCCAGCAACTGGCTCGTGGTGCGGTGGTGGGCAAGGTCGGTTCCACCGGCCGGGCGACCGGGCCGCATATGCATTGGAACATCAGCCTGAACGACGCACGGGTGGATCCGGCGATCTTTATCGGCGCGTTTCAGCCCTGATGCTCAATTGCGCACCCGGCAACGGGTGCGCAAACAAAACAACCCCGCGCACAACTCTCAACCATAAAATCTCGTTTTCCTCAGCAATAGCAGAACTTCTCTCAATTTTTTCCGACTGCTTGCCATCTTTCACCCCGGCGGTTAGGGTTGGACCTATGAAAACCTCTCACACCCTCATTCAGCTCCGCCAGCACCGCAGCCTGTGCCTAGTCAGCGCACGACTGCCAGGCTGAATCGATCTGCCTCGTCTTCCGCTTTATCCCCAATAACAGTTTTACGGCAGGCCGCCTTTTCTCGGCCCCTAGACAAAGGATTTCCCGATGAGCATGCTCAAAGACCCGTCTTCGAAGTACCGCGCGTTCCCGACCATTGATATCCCGGACCGCACCTGGCCTTCGAAAACCATCACCACCGCGCCGATCTGGTGCAGTTCCGACCTGCGCGACGGCAACCAGTCGCTGATCGAACCGATGGACGCGGTGAAAAAGCTGCGTTTCTGGAAGACCTTGGTCGCCGTCGGTGTGAAGGAAATCGAAGCCTCCTTCCCGGCTGCGTCGCAAACCGATTTCGACTTCGTGCGCACCCTGATCGAAGACAATCACATCCCCGAGGACACCACCATCCAGGTGCTGACCCAGGGCCGTGAAGACTTGATCGCGCGCACCTTCGAATCCCTGCGCGGGGCGAAGAAAGCCATCGTTCACTTGTACAACGCCACCTCGCCGTCGTTCCGCCGCATCGTGTTCAACCAGGACAAGGATGGCATCAAGGCGATCGCGGTCAACGCGGCCAAGCTGTTCGTCAAATACGCCGCCCAGCAGCCGGAAACCCAGTGGACCTTCGAATACTCGCCAGAGACGTTCAGCGCCACCGAGCTTGAGTTCGCCAAGGAAGTCTGTGACGCGGTGATCGAGGTCTGGAACCCGACGCCTGAGCACAAGGTGATCCTCAACCTGCCAGCCACCGTCGAGTGCGCCACCCCGAACATCTATGCCGACCAGATCGAGTGGTTCGGTCGTCATATCAACCGTCGCGACAGCGTGATCATCAGCCTGCACACCCACAACGACCGTGGCACCGGCGTAGCCGCCACCGAGTTGGGCCTGATGGCCGGCGCCGACCGTGTCGAAGGCTGCCTGTTCGGCAACGGCGAGCGTACCGGTAACGTCGACCTGGTCACCGTGGCCTTGAACATGTACACCCAGGGCCTCGACCCTCAGCTGGACTTCTCCGACATCGACGGTGTTCGCAAAGTTGTCGAAGAGTGCAACCAGATCCCGGTTCACCCACGTCACCCGTACGTCGGCGACCTGGTTCACACCGCCTTCTCCGGCTCCCACCAGGACGCGATCCGCAAGGGCTTCACCCAGCAGAAAGACGACGCCTTGTGGGAAGTGCCGTACTTGCCGATCGACCCGGCCGACATCGGCCGCAGCTACGAGGCAGTGATTCGCGTCAACAGCCAGTCGGGCAAAGGCGGCATCGCCTACCTGCTGGAGCAGGAATACGGCATCAGCTTGCCGCGCCGCATGCAGATCGAGTTCAGCCAGGTGGTACAGGCCGAAACCGACCGAGTGGGCCTGGAGATGACGGCCGCGCAGATCTACAGCTTGTTGCAGCGTGAATACCTGCAAGCCAACATTCCTTACGCGCTGGTCAGCCATCGCTTGCAGGAAGAGAACGGCAACAGCTCGGTGGAAGTTGAAGTCTCCGGCAAGGGCCAGGGCGAAACCAACCTGCGCTGGCACGGCAAAGGCAACGGCGCCCTGGAAGCGCTGGTGGCCGGGCTGCCGATTGGTGTGGAGATCATGGATTACAACGAACATGCGATTGGTGCCGGCACCAATGCCAAGGCAGCGGCCTACATCGAGCTGCGAGTGAACGGTGAGCGTCCGGTGCATGGCGTGGGCATTGATGAAAACATCACCACGGCGAGCTTCAAGGCGGTGTTCAGCGCGCTGAACCGCTCGTTGAGCCAGCTGGAAGCGAAAGCGGCGTAAGCACTGACCGCTGAAATGCAAAAGGCCCCGGGATGAGAATCCAGGGGCCTTTTTTATGATCGTTCCCACGCTCCGCGTGGGAATGCAGCTCGGACGCTCCGCGTCCCGAAGCGTGACGCGGAGCGTCACAAGAGGCGTGCCCACGCAGAGCGTGGGAACGATTTAAAATCCTTCAGGTGAACTCGAAGCTGTCCGCATCCAGGTTCGCCGGGAAGCGTGTGCGGTACTGCGCCAATTCCGCTGCGTCCAGGCACACCTGGAACACCCCGTCCGCCTCCCCTGCGCTCAGCAGGCTTTCGCCCTGGAAGTCCACGACCTGGCTGTCGCCGGTGTAGGCAAAGCCCTTGCCGTCCGTGCCCACCCGATTCACCGCCGCCACATAGCACAGGTTTTCGATGGCCCGTGCCGGCAGCAGACGGTTCCAGTGCTGACGCCGTGCGCCCGGCCAGTTGGCGGTGTACAGCAGCAGGTCCGTGTCCTGGGCGTCACGGCTCCACACCGGGAAGCGTAGGTCGTAGCAGATCAACGGACGAATCCGCCAGCCCTTGAGTTCGAACTGCACCTGGCGTTCGCCGGGGGTGTAGTGGTCGTGCTCACCGGCCATGCGGAACAGGTGACGCTTGTCGTAGTGCAGCACCTCACCATCCGGTCGCGCCCACAGCAGGCGGTTGCGGTGACTGCGGTCGGCGGCCTGGATGATCACGCTGCCGGTGATCACCGCGTTGTACTTCTTCGCCTGGGCCTGCAGCCATTGATGGGTGGGGCCGTTTTCAGGCTCGGCGAGGGTTTCCGATTCCATCGAGAAACCGGTGGTGAACATCTCCGGTAGCACGATCAGGTCGGCACCCTTGGCCTGTTCCAGCAACAGTTCAAAATGCTCCAGGTTGGCCTGGCGGTCGTGCCAGGCCAGGGTGGTTTGCACCAGGGCGATGTTCAGGTTGGGCAGTGCACTCAGATCACGCATAGTTTCTCGGCTGCTTGACGCAGCGTCTCCTCGCGTTTGGCAAAGCACAGTCGCACCAGGCGCTGGCCTTGCGGTGGGTTCCGGTAGAACACCGAGACCGGGATGGTCGCAACGCCGTGTTCGCGGGTCATCCACAGCGACATGGCGACGTCATCCAGGTCCGGGCGAATCTGTGAGTAATCCACCAATTGAAAGTAGGTACCGGCCACCCGGGTAAAGCTGAAACGCGACGGTTCCAGCAGGTCGCAGAACAGGTCGCGCTTGGCTTGATAAAAAGCCGGCAGCTCCTCGACGTGTTCCGGGTGTTCGGCCATGAAGTCTGCCAAAGCGTACTGCAACGGGGTCACGCCGCAAAAGTTGACATATTGATGCACCTTGCGCAGCTCGGCGCTGAGGGCTGGCGGCGCGACCACGTAGCCGGTTTTCCAGCCGGTGACGTGGTAGGTCTTGCCGAACGAACTGACCACAAACGCACGCTGATACAGCTCTTCGTGGGCCAACACGCTGACGTGGGGCACACCGTCGAACACCAGGTGCTCGTAGACCTCGTCGCTGACCAGGTAGATGTCGCGGTCGCGGATCAACTCGGCCAACTGGTCCAGCTCGGCACGGCTGATCAGGGCACCGGTGGGGTTATGCGGGCTGTTGAGGATGATCATGCGGGTGCGCGGCGACAGCGCAGCGCGCAGTTGCTCGAAGTCCAGGGCGAAATCATCCAGGCCCAGTTGCACGTGTACGCAGCGACCGCCTGCCAGTTCCACAGAAGGCTCGTAGCTGTCGTAGGCCGGATCGAACACGATGACTTCATCACCGCTGCGGATCACCGCCTGGATCGCACAGAAGATCGCTTCAGTGGCGCCTGGGGTGATGGTCACTTCGCTGTCGGCATTCACCGTTGCGCCATAGCTGCGGGCGATCTTGGCCGCCACTTGCTGGCGCAGTACCGGCAGGCCGGTCATCGGGGCGTATTGGTTATGGCCCAGGGCAATGTGTCTGCCCACTCCATCGAGCAACTCCTGGGGCCCGTTAAAGTCGGGAAAGCCCTGGGACAGGTTGAGCGCACCGGTTTCGGCAGCGAGTTGCGACATGGTGGTGAAGATGGTGGTGCCGACATTCGGCAGCTTGCTGGTGATCATCGGTGCGCCCCTTGCGGTGAGCCCCAAGTTTTAAGCTGCATGCCGCGAAGGGTCAACCGCCAGGCACAAAAAAAGGGCTCCGAAAGAGCCCTTTTTCAACCGATCAGGATCAGCGCTTGTCGCGGCGCTTTTTGTCGGCCTTCTTGTGGTGCGTCATCATCCGGCGCTTTTTGTTTACCTGGCGGTCGGTGAGGCTGTTCTTGTTACCTTCGTACGGGTTCTCGCCACCCTTGAACTCGATACGGATCGGCGTACCGACCAGTTTCAAGACGCGGCGGTAGGTATTTTCCAGGTAACGCACGTAGGACTTCGGCACCTTCTCCAGCTGGTTACCGTGAATCACGATAATCGGCGGGTTGGCACCACCCAAGTGAGCGTAGCGCAGCTTGATCCGACGGTTGTTGACCATCGGCGGCGCGTGCTCGCTGACCGCATCTTCAAGAATCTGGGTCAGGCGGTTGGTCGGCCAGCGGGTAACCGCGGACTTGAACGAGTTCTGCACCGAGGCGTAGAGGTTACCCACGCCGGTACCGTGCAGTGCCGAGATAAAGTGGATATCGGCAAACTCGACGAAGAACAGGCGACGCTGCAGCTCGACCTTGACGTAGTCGCGCTCGCTCGGCGTCATGCCGTCCCACTTGTTGATCGCAATCACCAGGGCGCGACCGGCTTCCAGGGCAAAGCCCAGCAAGTTCAGGTCGTGGTCTACCACGCCTTCGCGGGCGTCCATGACGAAGATCACTACGTTGGCGTCTTTGATCGCCTGCAGGGTTTTCACCACGGAGAACTTTTCAACTTCTTCGTGGATCTTGCCGCGCTTGCGCACACCGGCAGTGTCGATCAGCGTGTACTTCTCGTCGTTACGCTCGAACGGGATGTAGATGCTGTCGCGAGTGGTGCCCGGCTCGTCATAGACGATTACCCGGTCTTCACCGAGCATGCGGTTGACCAGGGTCGACTTGCCGACGTTCGGACGGCCGATGATCGCGATCTTGATACCGTCTTTTTCGCTTGGGCCAGGAATGCGCTTGGCTTCCTCGCCTTCGGCAACGATTTCTTCTTCGCCTTCGACTTCATCCACGTCATCACGCGGGAAGTCGCGCAGGGCGATTTCCAGCATCTGGGTGATGCCGCGACCGTGGGCACCGGCGATCGGGATCGCATCGCCCAGGCCCATCGGGCTGAACTCGGCGCGGGCCATTTCAGGATCGATATTGTCGATCTTGTTGGCCACCACGTAGGAACGCTTGTTGCGCTTGCGCAGGTGCTCGCCAATCATTTGGTCTGCAGCGGTGTAGCCCGCGCGGGCGTCCACCAGGAACAACACGACATCAGCTTCTTCAATGGCCAGCAGCGACTGCTCGGCCATCTTTTCGTCCATGCCATGCTCGTCACCGGAGATACCACCGGTGTCGACAATAATGTAGGAGCGCCCTTGCCACTTTGCCTCACCGTATTGGCGATCACGGGTCAGACCGGACAAGTCGCCGACGATGGCGTCGCGAGTCCTGGTCAGGCGGTTGAACAAGGTGGACTTGCCGACGTTCGGTCGGCCCACCAGGGCGATTACGGGAACCATGCGGCTCTCCACTTCGTTATTTCAGAAAATACAAAAGCCGCTGCAAGGCAGCGGCTGGTGCTCGGGGCAGCGCTCGAAAGCGCCGCATGCCCTGCCGAAGCAGGGCCGCCTGGGAATTACCCCAAGCATAGTCAAACCATTACTTGATGGTCAGCGCTTCCAGTTTGCCGCTGTTGCCATACACGTAAAGCATGTTACCTACCACCAGCGGACGGGCACGCAGGCCGTCGCTGTCGATACGTTCGCGACCCACGAAGCGACCGTCCACCTGGCTCAGCAGGTGCAGGTAACCTTCAAAGTCGCCTACCGCTACGTAGCTGGAGAACACTTCCGGTGCCGACAACTGACGGCGGGCCAGGGAGTCGTTGCTCCACAATGCAGTGGTGGAACGCTCGTCGACACTTTCAACGGTGCCGGACGCCAGGCTTACGTAGACGCTGCCAAACCCTTGGGCGACACCGGCGTAGCTGGAAGCATCACGCTGCCAGTTGATCCGGCCGCTCTGCACGTCCAGCGCCGCAACACGGCCCTGATAAGTAGCGACGTAAAGGGTATCACCCGACAGCAGCAAGCCACCGTCGATGTCCACTACGCGGTCCAGTTCCGAACGACCTTGAGGAATCGCGACCCGGGTTTCCCAGGCCGGCACGCCGTTCTGGGTGTCCAGGGCGACCACTTTACCGGTCGACAGGCCTGCCAGTGCCAGGTTGCTGGTCACAACCGGACCGCTGGTACCGCGCAAGGTCAGGACCGCCGGCGTGCTGTCATACAACCAGCGCTGGTTACCGGTGGCGGCGTCGAGGCCGATCACACGGTCATCCTGGGTCTGCACGACAACCACGTCACCGTTGGTAGCAGGCGGCGAGAGCACTTCACTGGTCACGCGAGCGCGCCATTTCTCTTCACCGGTGCTCGAATCCAGTGCCACGACGTCGCCTTTCAGCGTGCCGAGCATCACCAGGCCAGAACCCACGCCAACGGCGCCGGACACAGGCAGTTCGAGGTCTTTCTTCCACTTGACGTCGCCGTTCATGCGATCCATGGAGACCACAACACCGGTGGAATCAGCGGCGTAGATAGTGTCACCGTCGATCGCCGGGACCATCAGGTTGTACAGATCGCCCTGACCGTCACCAATGGAGCGGCTCCACTGCTTTTGCAGGACCACTTCTTCCTTGAAGCTGGTCAGCTCGGCCGGAGGCAGTTCTTTTTTGCTGTTGCTGCTGCAACCCGCGGCCAAAACGGCCAGAGCCAGCAATGCTGCATGTTTCCAACGGATCACGTCACGCATCCCCTTTGGCCAAGTCGTCGAGCTTGATTTGTAAGCCACCGACCGCCGCTTCATCAGACAGCGCCGCCTTGGCTTTTTGGTACGCAGCATTGGCTTCGTCGGTACGACCCAATTGGACCAGGAGGTCGCCCTTGAGCTCTTCACGAGTGGCCAGGAATGCCTTGTCAGCATCGCCGTCGAGCAGTTTCAGTGCTTCGTCGGCCTTGTTCTGTGCCGCCAGTACCTGAGCCAGACGCTGACGTGCGATTTCACCCAGTGTCGGGTTGGCCGGCTTGTCGGTGATGGCTTTCAGCTCGGAGGCGGCGTCATCCAGCTTGCCGTTGTCGACCGCAACTTTTGCGACGAACAGGCTGCCGTATTGCGCGTAGGTGCTACCGCCGAATTCGCTCTTCAGCTTGCCGGCCAGGTCTGCAACCTGGGCCAGGTCAGGCTTGCCGTTTGGCGTCAGCGTGGTTTCCAGCAGTTGCTGATAGATAATCGAGGCGCCTTGCGACTGGTTAGCCTGATACTTGTGCCAGGCTTGCCAGCCGAACACCACTACTAAAGCCAGCAAGCCGCCAGTGACCAGGGGCTTGCCGTTGCGCTGCCACCAGTCTTTGAACTCGGCCAGCTGGTCATCATCAGTACTCGACACCCCAATACTCCTTAATCGCTAAATCGGCTGTTTGACAGCTTCAACCCTGCACGATGCAGGTGGCCAGGTGCGCTGCAAGCGCATCAAAGGCAATGCTTTGTTGTTCACCCTGACCACGCAGGGGTTTGAAACTTACCACTTGCTGGGCCAATTCATCATCACCCAGGATCAGTGCATACAACGCACCGCTCTTGTCGGCTTTCTTGAACTGGCTTTTGAAGCTGCCGGCGCCGGCATTGACTTGCAGGCGCAGGTTCGGCAGTTGGTCGCGCAGTTTCTCGCTCAGGGCCAGGGCAGCCAGTTCGGCCGCCTCGCCAAAGGCACAGAAGTACACGTCCACCTGACGGGAGATTTCTTCGGGAACCTGCTCCAGGGTTTCCAGCAGCAGGATCAGCCGCTCGATGCCCATGGCAAAACCTACGCCGGTGGTCGGCTTGCCGCCCATCTGCTCGACCAGGCCGTCGTAACGACCACCGGCACACACCGTGCCCTGGGCGCCGAGCTTGTCGGTGACCCACTCGAACACGGTCTTGCTGTAGTAATCGAGGCCACGCACCAGTTTCGGGTTGATGACGTAAGGAATACCGGCTGCATCCAGGCGAGCCTTGAGGCCCTCGAAGTGGATACGGGACTCGTCGTCCAGGTAGTCGGCCATTTTCGGCGCGTCCACCAGTACGGCCTGGGTCTCGGCGTTCTTGGTGTCCAGTACCCGCAGCGGGTTGGTTTTCAGGCGACGCTGGCTGTCTTCGTCCAGCTTGTCCAGGTGGGCCGACAGGAATTCCACCAGGGCTTCGCGGTAGCGGCCCCGGGATTCGCTGGTGCCCAGGCTGTTGAGTTCAAGCTTGACCGCATCGCGGATGCCCAGCATGCCCCACAGGCGCCAGGTCAGCACGATCAGCTCGGCGTCGATGTCCGGACCGTCGAGGTTGAAGACTTCCAGGCCGATCTGGTGAAACTGGCGATAACGGCCTTTCTGCGGACGCTCGTGGCGGAACATCGGGCCGATGTACCAGAGCTTCTGCGGCTGGCCACCGCCGGTGAGGCCATGTTCGAGCACCGCACGCACACACGCGGCAGTACCTTCCGGACGCAGGGTCAGGGAGTCACCGTTGCGGTCTTCGAAGGTGTACATCTCTTTTTCGACGATGTCGGTCACTTCACCGATGGAGCGCTTGAACAGCTCGGTGAACTCGACGATCGGCATGCGGATCTGCTTGTAACCGTAGTTATCCAGCAGGCGCGCGACAGTGCCCTCGAAGTAGCGCCACAGGGGCGTCTGCTCAGGCAGGATGTCGTTCATGCCACGAATGGCTTGCAGAGACTTGCTCACATCAAATCCTTAAATTCGTTCGATCAGCCGCGCGCGATAACCGCTGCGTCAGCTTCGACCTTTTCGGCCGCTTTCTGGCGGATCAGCCGTTCCAGCTCATCCACCAGATTGTCATTCGTCAATTTCTGCGACGGCTTGCCGTCGATGTAAATCAGGTTTGGCGTACCACCGGTCAGGCCCACATGGGCCTCTTTGGCCTCACCCGGCCCGTTGACCACACAGCCGATCACCGCGACATCCAGCGGCACCAGCAGGTCTTCGAGGCGTACTTCCAGTTCGTTCATGGTTTTCACCACGTCGAAGTTCTGCCGCGAGCAGCTCGGGCAGGCAATGAAGTTGATGCCACGGGAACGCAAATGCAGGGATTTGAGAATGTCGTAACCGACTTTCACTTCCTCTACCGGGTCTGCCGCGAGGGAGATGCGAATAGTATCGCCAATCCCGTCGGCCAGCAGCATACCGAGACCCACCGCAGATTTCACTGTGCCTGAGCGTAAACCGCCGGCTTCAGTGATACCCAGGTGCAGCGGCTGGACGATTTCCTTGGCCAGCAGGCGGTACGCTTCTACCGCCATGAACACGTCGGAAGCCTTTACGCTGACCTTGAAGTCCTGGAAATTCAGGCGTTCAAGGTGTTCTACGTGGCGCAGCGCGGACTCGACCAGTGCGGCCGGCGTCGGCTCGCCGTACTTCTTTTGCAGGTCTTTTTCCAGGGAGCCGGCGTTGACGCCGATGCGAATTGGAATCCCGCGATCACGGGCGGCATCCACCACGGCGCGAACCCGGTCTTCACGACCGATGTTGCCCGGGTTGATCCGCAGGCAATCGACGCCCAACTCGGCCACGCGCAACGCGATCTTGTAGTCGAAGTGAATATCGGCGACCAGCGGCACCTTGACCAGTTGCTTGATGCGGCCAAAGGCTTCGGCAGCGTCCATGTCCGGTACGGATACACGCACGATGTCGACGCCCGCCGCTTCCAGGCGGTTGATCTGGGCGACAGTGGCCGCCACATCATTGGTGTCGCTGTTGGTCATGCTCTGTACTGCGATGGGGGCATCGCCGCCCACCGGCACCGAGCCGACCCAGATCTTGCGCGATACGCGACGTTTGATTGGAGATTCGCCGTGCATGACTTTATTGTCCCAACTTGAGGCGAGCAGTCTCGCCACTGGTGAACGGCGCCACGTCCACAGGCTGGCCGTTGTAGGCCACTTGCGCGCCACGGGCAAAGCCCAGACGCAGCGTCAAAGGAGGCTTGCCGCCCTGGTCAAGTGTATCTCCCTTACGCTTCAGACCACTGAACAGCACCTTGCCGTTGCCATCGGAGACTTGCGTCCAGCAGTCAGCGACGTAGGTAATTTGTACTCGGCCATCACCGGCGATCAGTACCGGGGTGGTTGGCGCGGAAATCGCCGGGGCGACGGGAGCCGTTGTTGCCGGAGCCTGCGCCGGTACTGCTGGCGTTGCTGGCGTATGAGCTGGAGCAGCAGGCGTCACTGCAACCGCTGGAGCGGGTGCGACGGGTGCCACTGCGGCGGCAGTACCTGCTTCGGGCGCAGGCTGCTCGGCGCTTGGCTCTGCCTCAGGCGCCGCCTGACCCTGGGCCACGGCCTGGTCTTCCGGCTCATCCAACGGATGAATCTGGGTGGTGCCGTCGGCGCTTTCGACTTCGACGTGCTCCATGGCGTTGCTGGACAAGTCCTTGCCACGCTGGGCGGTCTGATCCTGCCACCATACAAAACCACCGCCGATCACGGCGATGAGCAGCAACAGGCTGACAATGCGCAAAATGGTGTGGGAAACCCGCACAGGCTCTTCAATGCGGCCAAGACCATGGACATTGCTGCCCTGGGAATCGGTACCGGTGATTTGGTCGAATTCCTGGACCAATGCAGCCTGGTCGATACCCAGCAACTTCGCGTAGGCGCGGATATAGCCGCGGGCAAAGGTATGCCCTGGCAGCTTGTCGAATGCGCCAGCTTCAAGGTTGCCCAATGAAGTCGTGGTCAAATTGAGCTTGAGGGCCACTTCTGCCAGCGACCAACCATTGCTTTCGCGGGCCTGACGCAAGGTCTCGCCTGGGTTTCCACGATTAGCTGCTACAACTTCCGGGTGCGCCGCTTTCATCATTGCTCCGACAGGTATTGCTGATATTCCGGCGTACCGGGATAGAGTCGTTCGAGTTGCTGGCCAAAACGTGCGGCCTTGTCGCGTTCTTCATGAACCGTCGCCAGGCGCACACCGAGCAATAGACTACGTGCATTTTGCCCGCTCAGCAGGCTAAAACGCTCGTAATAGTCACGTGCCGGCACATAATGCCTGTCTTCGAAGGACAACTCAGCCATTTCGAGCAAGGCCCGTGGCTGGCGCTGGTTCAGGTGCAGGGCTTTTTCCAGTTGCTGGCGTGCGGTGTCGCGCTGGCCGAGAAGCATTGAGGTCACCCCCAGGTTCTCGAAAACCCGCGAACGCTCAGGATAGAGGGTATCGGCCGCAGCCTGCTGGAAATATTCGGATGCCTGGGCATAACGTTTCTGCGCAAACAAAAAACTGCCGTAGTTATTCAGCAGTCTTGGGTCGCCAGGGCGTGTGGCCAGGGCCTTGTGGAAATATTGATCGGCCAATTCGGGCTCGGCCTGGGCCTGGAACACCAAGGCCAACGCAGCATTGGCGTCGGCGTCGCTGCCATCCAGCTCGAGGGCTTTTTTCAGCGGCACCTTGGCCTGTTCGGTCATCCCTTGCTGCAAGTACCCCAAGCCCAGCTGCACATAGGCAGCTCGCGCTTCGTCACGGCCCTTGCCGGTTTGCAACGGGCTGTCATGGCCCGATGAAACACAGCCAGCCGCGAGGCTGGCAACAAGCAAAAGCAGCGCAAGGCGCAAGGGCATAGAGATCCTCTCTCAGGTTCGAGTCGCGGCGCTTTGCGGCATATCGTCGGCGGCACTCAATTCACGCACGGCGATATAACGTTCGCTGCGACGGGTGCGATCCAGCACCTGTCCTACCAATTGGCCACATGCCGCATCGATGTCTTCGCCGCGGGTGGTGCGCACGGTGACATTGAAGCCTGCATGGTGCAGTTGATCCTGGAAACGGCGGATGGCGTTGTTGCTCGGCCGCTCATAGCCAGAATGGGGAAACGGGTTAAACGGAATCAGGTTGATCTTGCACGGTACGTTCTTGAGCAACTCGATCATCTCGACCGCGTGCTCGACCTTGTCGTTGATGTCCTTGAGCATGGTGTACTCAATGGTCAACACACGCTTTTCGCCCAAGGTCGCCATGTAACGCTGGCAAGATTCGAGCAGCATCTTAAGCGGATACTTCTTGTTGATCGGCACCAATTGGTTACGCAATGCGTCATTCGGTGCGTGCAGCGACAACGCCAGGGAGACGTCGATGTGCTTGGCCAGCTCATCGATCATCGGTACCACGCCGGAGGTCGACAGGGTCACGCGGCGCTTGGAGATACCGTAGCCCAGGTCGTCCATCATCAGGTGCATGGCCGCGACAACGTTGTCGAAGTTCAGCAGCGGCTCGCCCATGCCCATCATCACCACGTTGGTGATGGCACGGTCGGCGGTCGCCGGGATGCTGCCGAACGATTTATTGGCAATCCACACCTGGCCGATGACTTCGGCGGCGGTGAGGTTGCTGTTGAAACCTTGCTTGCCGGTGGAGCAGAAACTGCAGTCCAGGGCACAGCCTGCCTGGGACGAAACGCACAGAGTGCCGCGTTTGCCCTGGGGAATGTACACGGTCTCGACGCAGCTGCCGGACGCCACGCGCACCACCCACTTACGGGTGCCGTCGGTGGAAATGTCCTCGCTGACCACTTCGGGGCCGCGAACTTCGGCAATGGCCTTGAGCTTGTCGCGCAGGGCCTTGCTGACGTTCGTCATGGCGTCGAAATCATCGACGCCAAGATGGTGAATCCACTTCATTACCTGAGCGGCACGAAAACGCTTCTCCCCGATTGAGTCGAAGAATTTTTCCATTTCCTGTTGAGTCAGACCCAGCAGGTTGGTTTTTGCAGTCAATGTAGTCATGGATTCACCTTCGCTCTTTTAAGCCAATGCTTAGCGAGCGGTTACTTCAGTAGCAGCGAAAAAGTACGAGATTTCGCGGGCAGCAGCGGCTTCGGAGTCCGAACCGTGAACGGCGTTGGCGTCGATCGATTCAGCGAAGTCAGCACGGATGGTGCCGGCAGCAGCTTCTTTAGGGTTGGTAGCGCCCATCAGCTCACGGTTCAGAGCGATAGCGTTTTCGCCTTCCAGAACCTGAACAACAACAGGGCCGGAGATCATGAAGGCAACCAGGTCGCCGAAGAAACCACGAGCGCTGTGCTCAGCGTAGAAGCCTTCAGCTTCAGCCTTGGACAGTTGCTTGAGTTTCGAAGCTACAACCTTCAGGCCGGCTTTTTCGAAACGAGTGGTGATCTCGCCGATGACGTTTTTTGCAACAGCGTCAGGCTTGATGATGGAGAAAGTACGTTGAACAGCCATGGTGTAACTCCAGAAACGGTAATTTGCGAAAAATTAAACCCGCGAATTATACGCGGGTTCTTGGGTATTGCCTAACTGCGTAAAAAGGCGATTCAGTCTGCTTCTTCGATCCACAGGCCTTGTATCGCCTCAAGAACCTTTTCGCCACCCCGATCCGGGATGTCGTCAAATTCCGGCAGCTGCATCACCAGGTTGCGCAACTTGACGAAGTTCACCGACAGAGGATCGACATCCGGGTGAGCTTCAGCAAGTTGTATAGCGATTTCTTGTACATCAACCCATTTCAGGCTCATGACATTTCCTTGAATCAATGCGGCGCTTCGGCGGCATGGTTGAGCGAATACTTCGGAATCTCGACGGTGAGGTCTTCTGTTCCCACTTTTGCCTGACAGCTCAATCGCGACGTCGGCTCAAGGCCCCACGCCCTATCAAGATAGTCCTCTTCCAGCTCATCAGCCTCTTCCAGGCTATTGAAACCTTCGCGGATGATGCAATGGCACGTGGTACAGGCGTTAACGCCGCCGCAGGCGCTTTCGATCTCGATGTGGTTATCGTGAGCGACTTCGAGAATGGACTTGCCGGTCTCAGCCTCCACAACCATACCGTCCGGGCAATGCTCGGCGTGTGGCAGAAAAATGATCTGCGGCATCAGTTAATCCTCAAGTTCATTCAAGTTGCGGCCCGCCAGGGCGGCTTTTACCGTCTGGTCCATACGACGGGCGGCAAAGGCATCGGTCACTTGCGACAGGCGCTTGGTCTGTTGCTCGATGGCGTAACCATCGGTGCCTTTCATCAATTCAGCCAGTTCCTGCATTTGCAGGTCGATGACCATGCGCTCTTCGGCATCCAGCAGACGTTCGCCGTCAGCTTCCAGGGCGCCCTGCACCGCTTCGAGCAGGCGCTGGGCGTCGACTTGCTGCTCACGCAGCACGCGGGCGACCTTGTCGTCACCGGCGTACTGGAACGAATCCTTGAGCATCTTGGCGATTTCACCGTCGGTCAGGCCGTAGGACGGCTTGACCTGGATGCTGGCTTCAACGCCGGAGGCCAGTTCGCGAGCGGCAACGCTGAGCAAGCCGTCGGCGTCGACCTGGAAGGTCACGCGAATCTTCGCCGCACCAGCCACCATCGCCGGAATGCCGCGCAATTCGAAGCGCGCCAGGGAACGGCAGTCGCTGATCAGCTCACGCTCGCCTTGCAGCACGTGAATCATCATGGCCGTCTGGCCATCTTTGTACGTGGTGAAGTCCTGGGCGCGGGCAACGGGGATGGTGGTGTTGCGTGGAATCACCTTCTCCATCAGGCCGCCCATGGTTTCCAGCCCCAGGGACAACGGGATCACGTCGAGCAGAAGCAGTTCGCCACCATCACGCTTGTTACCGGCGAGGGTATCGGCCTGGATCGCGGCACCGATAGCCACCACTTGATCCGGGTCGATTTCAGTCAGCGGCTGACGGCCGAAGGCTTCAGCGACCGCCTCACGAACACGCGGCACGCGGGTCGAACCACCCACCATGACCACGGCGACCACGTCTTCCAGCTCGACACCGGAATCACGCACGGCGCGGCGGCAGGCTTTCAGGCTGCGGGCGACCATCGGTTCGATCAACGAATCGAACGCTTCGCGGGTCAGTTGAGCCGACCAGCTACCGTAGGAAACTTCAACCGACGCGGCATCAGTCAGCGCTTCTTTGGCGGCACAGGCAGTTTGCAGCAAATTACGTTGCGCACCCGGGTCCAGGTCGGCAGACAAGCCGGCGCTGGTGATGATCCAGCCAGCAATGGCGTGATCGAAGTCATCGCCACCCAGGGCGGTATCGCCACCGGTAGCCAGCACTTCGAAGACACCGCCGGTCAGGCGCAGGATCGAAATATCAAAGGTACCGCCGCCCAGGTCGTAAATAGCCACCAGGCCTTCGGCGTGCTGATCCAGACCGTAAGCCACAGCGGCTGCGGTCGGCTCGTTGAGCAGGCGCAGCACGTTCAGGCCGGCAAGTTTCGCCGCATCCTTGGTGGCCTGGCGCTGAGCGTCATCGAAATATGCAGGAACAGTAATCACCGCACCTACCAGTTCGCCACCCAAGGTGGTCTCGGCGCGCTGGCGCAAGACCTTGAGGATATCGGCCGACACTTCCACCGGGCTTTTCGGGCCCTGGATCGTGTCGATGAACGGCATATGTGATTCGCCGCCGACAAAGCGGTAGGGAAGCTGGTCGCCCAGCTGCTTGACGTCGGACAAACCACGACCCATCAAGCGCTTGACCGACAGCACGGTATTCAAAGGATCGGTAGACGCCGCCAGCTTGGCCGACTCGCCCACTTCGGTGCGGTCAGCGTGATAACGCACGGCAGACGGCAGGATGACCTGGCCATCCGCGTCGGGCAGCGGCTCGGAAAGACCGCTGCGCAATGCAGCGACCAGCGAATTGGTAGTGCCCAAGTCAATCCCGACCGCCAGACGACGCTGGTGCGGTTGAGGACTTTGACCGGGTTCGGCGATCTGCAGTAGGGCCATGGTAATCAGGACTTATCTGTATATCAGGCGTGCAACCTGGGCGGCACTGGGTTAATCGTCGAGGCGCTCTTCTAACTGGCGCACTTCGTAGGTGAGCTTGTCGAGGAACTGCATGCGCCGCATCAGGCGTTCGGCCTGTTCACGTTGCGCTGCATCATCCCAACAGGCTGCGAAGCTTTCGTTGAGTTCATCCTGGGCCACTTTCAGACGGCGCTTGAACACTGCGACTCCGGCCAGATCAGCCTCGTCCTGCAGTTCTTCAAGCTCCTCGCGCCATTGCATCTGCTGCATCAGGAAATCAGGGTCCTGGACCGTGACTTCAAGCGGCAGCTCGCGACCGCCCATCGCGAGCAGGTAGCGCGCGCGTTTGGGAGGGTTCTTGAGCGTCTGATAGGCTTCGTTGAGGCTGGCTGATTGCTCCAGCGCCAGGCGTTGCTCACGCTCGGAAGCGTCAGCGAAGCGGTCCGGATGCACCCCACGCGCCAATTCACGGTAGCGCGTGGCAAGCTGTTCAAGGTCCAGTCGAAAACTCGGCTGCAGCTCGAACAAAGCGAAATGACAAGGAGTACCCACAATCAGCCTCAGATGTTGAAGCTTTCGCCGCAGCCACATTCACCGCGTACGTTGGGGTTGTTGAACTTGAAGCCTTCGTTCAACCCTTCCTTGACGAAATCGAGTTCGGTGCCGTCCAGGTAGGTCAGGCTTTTCGGGTCGATGATCACTTTTTCGCCGTGACTCTCGAACACCTGATCTTCCTCGACCACCTCGTCGACAAACTCCAGCACGTAGGCAAGGCCGGAACAGCCCGTGGTGCGAACACCCAGACGAATCCCCTCACCTTTACCGCGCCCATTCAGGGAGCGGCGAATGTGCTGCGCAGCCGCTTCTGTCATGCTGATAGCCATCGTGACTCCTTACTCGTCGCCAAATTGCTTAGATCAAGCCTTTCTTCTGCTTGTAGTCGCGAACGGCCGCCTTGATAGCGTCTTCTGCGAGTACCGAGCAGTGGATTTTCACTGGCGGCAAGGCCAGTTCTTCGGCCAGCTGGGTGTTGCTGATAGTCACAGCCTCATCCAGGGTCTTGCCTTTCATCCATTCGGTCGCCAGGGAGCTGGAGGCGATGGCCGAACCGCAACCGTAGGTCTTGAACTTGGCGTCTTCGATAACGCCAGCTTCGTTGACCTTGATCTGCAGGCGCATAACGTCGCCGCACGCCGGAGCGCCGACCATGCCGGTGCCGACATCAGGGTCTTCCGCGTTCATCTTGCCGACGTTGCGCGGGTTTTCGTAGTGGTCGATGACCTTTTCGCTGTAAGCCATGGTACTGAATCCTCACTCATCAGGGCCGCTCTGGAACCCTGCAAATACGCCTGCGTTTTCCGCCACGTCTTTACAGAGCCTTTTGGGTGGCGGCTTCTATATTTAGTGTGCCGCCCACTCGATCTTGGAAATGTCGACACCGTCCTTGTACATGTCCCACAGCGGGGACAAGGTACGCAGCTTGGTGACGGCCTCGCAGACTTTCTGCGCGGCGTAGTCGACTTCTTCTTCGGTGGTGAAACGGCCGAATGTAAAGCGGATCGAGCTGTGAGCCAGTTCGTCGTTGCGGCCCAGGGCGCGCAGGACGTAAGACGGCTCAAGGGAAGCCGAGGTGCAGGCCGAGCCGGACGAAACCGCCAGGTCCTTGAGCGCCATGATCAGCGACTCGCCTTCGACGTAGTTGAAGCTCAAATTCAGGTTGTGCGGTACACGGGCGGTCATGCTGCCGTTGATGTACAGCTCTTCAAGGTGCTCGACCTGCTTGTAGAAGCGATCGCTCAGGGCCTTGATGCGCACGTTTTCGGCAGCCATGTCTTCCTTGGCCACACGAAACGCTTCGCCGATGCCGACGATCTGGTGGGTCGCCAGGGTGCCCGAACGCATGCCGCGCTCGTGACCGCCGCCGTGCATGGTGGCTTCGATACGTACGCGAGGCTTGCGGCTCACGTAGAGCGCGCCAATGCCTTTAGGGCCGTAGGTCTTGTGGGCAGAGAACGACATCAGGTCGACTTTCAGTTTCGACAGGTCGATATCGACCTTGCCGGTGGACTGAGCAGCGTCGACGTGCAGCAACACGCCCTTGGAGCGGGTCAGCTCGCCGATGGCGGCGATGTCGTTGATGGTGCCGATTTCGTTGTTCACGTGGATCACGGAAACCAGGATGGTGTCTTCACGCATCGCGGCTTCGATCATCGCAGGGGTCACGATACCGTCGGTGGTTGGCTCGAGGTAGGTAACCTCAAAACCTTCACGCTCCAGTTGGCGCATGGTGTCGAGGACAGCCTTGTGCTCAATCTTGGTGGTGATCAGGTGTTTGCCTTTGGTCGCGTAGAAATGCGCCGCACCCTTGATTGCCAGGTTGTCGGACTCGGTGGCACCGGAGGTCCAGACGATTTCACGTGGGTCGGCATTCACCAGGTCAGCGACCTGGCGACGAGCGTTTTCCACTGCTTCTTCGGCTTTCCAGCCGAAAACGTGGGAACGGGACGCCGGGTTACCGAAGTTTCCGTCAACCAGCAGGCATTCGCTCATCTTTTGCGCGACACGCGGATCAACCGGGGTGGTCGCTGAGTAATCAAGGTAAATCGGCAATTTCATGGACTTTCTCCTAAATCAGGCTGGCTGGCGTGCCGTTAGCTCTTCGGCTGTCACTCGACGGCGGACGCTTCAATCTTGTCCAGACGCGGCGCCTTGGTATTGCAACGGCGCTGGTCCTGACGCTGGGCTACTTCTTGCACCTCACGGCGAGTCACAAGATCAGCCAAGCTGATACCACTCAAAAACTCATGGATCTGCAGGCTCAGGTCACACCACAAGTGGTGCGTAAGGCAGGTGTCGCCTGCGTGGCAATCACCCAGGCCCTGGCATTTGGTGGCATCGACGGATTCGTTCACCGCGTCGATCACCTGGGCGACCTGGATGCCCTGCATCTCGCGGGACAATTGATAGCCGCCGCCTGGACCACGAACGCTGGAAACCAGATTGCTGCGGCGCAACTTGGCGAACAACTGCTCGAGGTAGGACAGGGAAATGCCTTGGCGCTCGGAGATATCGGCCAGGGACACCGGCCCATTTTGCGCGTGCAAGGCCAGGTCAAGCATGGCGGTCACCGCGTATCGGCCTTTTGTAGTCAGTCTCATGGACAAGTACCAAGGTGTTTCAGAATGGGAGCAAGTATGCGATTCCCGAGTATTTAAGTCAACTATAAGACCTAGTACTTTAGTCAGGAATACCCGTAAAAAGGGCGCGCGAATCATAGCAGGGCGGGACGGGATGGACCAGCGGGAACAGGGCCAAGCGGGAATTCGGGGCTAATGAAGGTCAAAATGTGGGAGCGGGCTTGCTCGCGAATGCGGTGATTCAGTCAATATATTCGGTGACTGACGCGCAGCTTTCGCGAGCAAGCCCGCTCCCACATGGGTTTTGCAGTGATTGCGAGACTTCAGCCAGCCTTGGTGGCGGCACTTTCGTCCTTGATCTCGGCGAAGTCTTCCTTGCGCAGCTCAGGCAGATCCTTGGCGCAGTAGCTGCTGCCGAGGTCTTTCAGGGCACCGCACATACCGTCCAGCTTGCCGTCCACCGCTTGCAGGTGATCCAGCAACTGACCGATGGCACGCGCTACCGGGTCAGGCATGTCTTCGCTGACGCCATAGGCATCGAAGCCGATCTTCTCGGCCATGGCCTTGCGCTTGGCCTCCTGCTCATCACCCACTTCCGGCTTGACGATGATCCGCCCCGGAATACCGACAACCGTTGCGCCAGGCGGTACAGCCTTGGTCACCACAGCATTGGAGCCGACCTTGGCGCCCGCACCCACGGTAAACGGACCGAGCACCTTCGCGCCCGCCCCGACTACAACGCCATCTTCCAGCGTAGGGTGGCGCTTGCCTTTGTTCCAGGTTGTGCCACCCAGGGTCACGCCCTGGTACAGGGTCACGTCATCACCAATCTCGGCGGTCTCGCCAATAACGATGCCCATGCCGTGGTCGATAAAGAAACGACGGCCGACCTTGGCGCCCGGATGAATCTCAATCCCGGTCAACCAACGGCCGAAGTTCGACACCAGCCGCGCCAGCCATTTCCAGCCCATGCCCCACAAGGCGCCGGACAGGCGATGGATCCAGATCGCATGCATGCCCGGGTAGCAGGTCAGCACTTCAAAGGCGTTGCGCGCCGCCGGGTCACGGTGGAAAACACTCTGGATATCTTCTCGCAAACGCTCGAACATTTTTAATCCTTCCGTTTAAGAAGCTCGCCACGGGCCGCTTTCTGGGTTTCCGTGAGGATGCCACGCAATATATTCATTTCTGCCCGGCTGACCGAGCTGCGTCCGTACAACCGACGCAGGCGCGCCATCAAGTGCCGCGGTTTTTCCGGATCGAGGAACTCGATGGCCACCAGGGTTTGCTCCAAGTGCTCATAGAATCGCTCCAGCTCGTCCATGGTGGCCAGTTCGCCACTCTTGGTCGAAGCAACCTCATCCTTTTCAACCTTGCTTGGCTGGCCTTCAGCGGCCAGCCAAGCCATGCGCACTTCATAGCTCAACACCTGCACCGCTGCCCCGAGGTTCAGCGAACTGAACTCAGGGTCTGATGGAATGTGCACGTGATAATGACATCGCTGCAGCTCTTCATTGGTCAGGCCGGAGTCTTCACGGCCGAATACCAAGGCGATTTCAGCGCCGCCGGCGGCCTCTTCCACGACTTTGGTCCCGCATTCGCGAGGATCCAGCAGCGGCCAGGGGATGCGACGGTCGCGAGCGCTGGTGCCGAGCACGAGGTTGCAGCCGACCAGGGCGTCTTCCAGGGTGGCAACGACCTGGGCTTTTTCGAGGATGTCATTGGCGCCAGACGCGCGCGCATCGGCCTCGTGGTGCGGGAACACCCGCGGCTCCACCAGCACCAGGCGCGTCAGCCCCATGTTCTTCATGGCTCGCGCCACGCCGCCGATATTGCCGGGATGACTGGTATTGACGAGGACGACACGGATGTTTTGCAGCAAGGGAGGCGCTCTCGGACACGGGAAAGGGGAGCAAATCTTACAGAACAGCCTAAGGTTATGCCATGAAAGGTAACGTCGTCCTTCACCTGAAGAAAGTTTCTGCTAGAATGCTCGGCTTTCTTTAACAACCTTAGGTGACACATCCATGCAGCCCATGCTGAATATCGCGCTGCGCGCCGCCCGCAGCGCCAGTGAATTGATCTTCCGCTCCATCGAGCGCCTGGATACCATCAAGGTCGACGAAAAAGACGCCAAGGATTACGTATCCGAGGTGGATCGCGCCGCCGAGCAGAAAATCATCGACGCGCTGCGCAAGGCCTACCCTACCCACGGCATCCTCGGTGAAGAAACCGGTTTGCACAAAGGTAGCGGCGAAGGCGAAGACTACCTGTGGATCATCGACCCACTGGATGGCACCACCAACTTCCTGCGCGGTATCCCGCACTTTGCCGTGAGCATTGCCTGCAAATACCGTGGCCGCCTGGAACACGCCGTTGTGCTGGACCCGGTTCGCCAGGAAGAATTCACCGCCAGCCGTGGCCGTGGCGCTCAGTTGAACGGTCGCCGCCTGCGTGTCAGCGGTCGCACCAGCCTCGACGGCGCCCTGCTGGGTACCGGCTTCCCGTTCCGTGACGACCAGATGGACAACCTGGAAAACTACCTGGGCATGTTCCGCGCCCTGGTTGGCCAGACCGCCGGCATCCGTCGCGCCGGCGCAGCCAGCCTGGACCTGGCATATGTCGCTGCCGGCCGTTTTGATGCGTTCTGGGAGTCGGGCCTGTCCGAGTGGGACATGGCTGCAGGCGCACTGCTGATTCAAGAAGCGGGCGGCCTGGTGAGCGACTTCACCGGTGGTCACGACTTCCTGGAGAAGGGTCACGTGGTTGCCGGCAACACCAAATGCTTCAAGGCAGTCCTGACGGCGATCCAGCCGCACCTGCCGGCTTCGCTGAAGCGCTAAGCGAGCGAGCACAAAAAAGCACCCCTCGGGGTGCTTTTTTTATACCTGGGATTACTGCTGCGGCTGGTTCTGACCGATAACCAGGCGCCCTTCCTTGTCGACGGGGATCTGGTTGCCTGGATCACGATCCATGCGCACGGAGCCTTCCTTGCCGTCCAGGGTGTAACGTACGTCGTACCCGACAACCTTGTCGCTGATGTCATTAACGGTATTACAACGAGTTTGCGTGGTGGTGTAGGTATCGCGGTTCTGCATGCCTTCCTGAACCTTGTTACCAGCGTAACCACCACCGACCGCACCGGCCACGGTGGCCAGCTTCTTGCCATTACCGCCGCCGACCTGATTACCCAACAGGCCGCCCGCCAGCGCACCGACCACCGTACCGACGATCTGATGCTGATCCTGCACAGGTTTCTGCCGGGTTACGGCAACATCCTTGCAGACTTCACGCGGGGTTTTAATCTGGGTTTTCACCGGCTGCACCGCCAGCACTTGCGCATACTCAGGGCCGCTTTTTACCAGGCTGTAGGTGGCAACAGCACCCCCGGCAGTCACACCGACAGCACCCAATACCGCACCAACCAGTAACGACTTGTTCACGTGAACCTCCTGACCATCACAAACGGACCGAACGATCCGCGCTATACCCAGCCTTGGAGCAAAAAAAAAGGCGCGAGTTCAATACTCGCGCCTTATTTGTAACAGCAGATCAACAATCACCCATCAAGGGCGGTCGTCGACCTCCTTGCCGGTGCTGGCAGGAGGGATCAAGTCTTCGCTGTTGAGGTTCAGCCAGATCAGTACCACGTTGGCGATGTAGATCGACGAGTAGGTACCCGCCAGCACGCCGATGAACAGCGACAGCGAGAAGCCCCACAGGTTGTCGCCACCGAACACCATCAGTGCGGCAATCGCCAGCAAGGTGGAGATCGAAGTCGCCATGGTGCGCAGCAGGGTCTGGGTGGTGGAGATGTTGATGTTCTCGATCAACGTCGCCTTGCGCAGCACCCGGAAGTTCTCACGAACCCGGTCGAATACCACGATGGTGTCGTTGAGGGAGTAGCCAATGATTGCCAGCACCGCCGCCAATACCGTCAGGTCGAAGGTGATCTGGAAGTAGGCCAGGATGCCCACGGTCACGATCACGTCGTGGATCAGCGACACAATGGCGCCGACACCGAACTTCCACTGAAAGCGGAAAGCCAGGTAGATCATGATGCCGACCAGCGCCATCAGCATGCCGAGGCCGCCCTGGTCGCGCAGCTCTTCACCTACCTGCGGGCCCACGAACTCGACGCGCTTGACCGACGCCGGGTTGTCGCCGCCGACCTTCTGCAAGGCCTCGGCTACCTGGTGACCCAGTTGCGGGTCTTCGCCGGGCATACGCACCAGCAGGTCAGTGGTGGCACCAAAGCTCTGCACGATAGCTTCGTGATAGCCGGCCTTGACCAGCTCGTTGCGCACCAGGCTAACGTCGGCCGGCTTCTCGTAGGTCAGCTCGATGAGCGTACCGCCGGTGAAGTCCAGACCGTAGTTCAGGCCCTTATGGAACCAGCTGAACAACGCCAGAACGGTAAGGAGCATGGTGAAGCCGAACGCAACGTTGCGAACGCCCATGAAGTTGATTGTACGTAACATGGCAGCCCCTTAAATCCACAACTTCTTGAAGTCACGTCCGCCAAAGATCAGGTTGACCATTGCGCGGGTCACCATGATGGCCGTGAACATCGAGGTAAAGATACCGAGGGACATGGTCACCGCAAAACCTTTGACCGGGCCGGTGCCCATGGCAAAGAGAATCCCGCCGACCAACAGGGTGGTCAGGTTGGAGTCGAGAATTGCAGTAAATGCCCGGCCGAAGCCTTCGTTGATTGCCCGTTGCACGGTCATGCCCGCAGCAATCTCTTCACGAATCCGCGAGAAGATCAGTACGTTGGCGTCAACCGCCATACCCATGGTGAGTACGATACCGGCGATACCTGGCAGGGTCAGCGTTGCACCCAGCAGCGACATCAGGGCCAGCAGCATCACCATGTTGCCCGCCAGCGCGACGGTGGCGATGACGCCGAAGAAGCGATAGATGGCGATGATGAACAGGGAGACGAACAGCATGCCCCACAGTGCAGCGTCGATACCCTTGGTGATGTTGTCAGCACCCAGGCTCGGGCCGATGGTACGTTCTTCAGCGAAGTACATCGGGGCGGCCAGGCCACCGGCACGCAGCAGCAGCGCCAGTTCGGACGACTCACCCTGGCCGTTCAGGCCGGTGATGCGGAATTGAGCACCCAGCGGCGACTGGATGGTCGCCAGGCTGATGATCTTCTTCTCTTCTTTAAAGGTCTGTACCGGTACGTCTTTCTCGACGCCGTCGACCACTTGCTTGGTGTAGGTGGTGACAGGACGTTGCTCGATGAAGATCACCGCCATGCTGCGACCGACGTTGCTGCGGGTTGCGCGGCTCATCAGTTCGCCGCCGTGGCCATCCAGGCGGATGTTCACTTCAGGCGTACCGTGCTCACCGAAACCGGCCTTGGCGTCGGTCACCTGGTCACCCGTAATGATCAAGCCACGCTCGATCAGTGCAGGTGGACGATTGCCTTCACGGAACTCGAACTCTTCTGCAGTAGCACGGGTAGCACCCGGCTCAGCCGCCAGGCGGAATTCCAGGTTGGCTGTTTTACCCAGGATACGCTTGGCTTCAGCGGTGTCCTGCACGCCCGGCAGTTCAACCACGATGCGGTTGGCACCCTGGCGCTGAACGATCGGCTCGGCCACACCCAGCTCGTTGACGCGGTTACGTACCGTGGTCAAGTTCTGCTTGATCGAGTATTCACGGATTTCCGCCAGCTTGGCCGGGGTCATCGCCAGACGCAGTACCGCCTGACCATTGAGGTCGGCCGGAACAATGTCGAAATCGTTGAAGTTCTTGCGGATCAGCGCACGGGCCTGTTCGCGGGTTGCTTCGTCAGCAAAGCCCAGCTGGATGGCACCGTTGAGCTGCGGCAGGCTGCGATAACGCAGGCGCTCTTTACGCAGCAGGCTCTTCACATCGCCTTCGTAGACTTTCAGGCGAGCGTCGAGGGCCTTATCCATGTCCACTTCCAGCAGGAAGTGCACACCACCGGACAAGTCCAGACCCAGCTTCATCGGGTGTGCGCCGATCGCGCGCAGCCATTTTGGCGTGGTCTGTGCCAGGTTCAGTGCGACGACGTAGTCATCACCCATGACCTTGCGCACAACGTCTTTTGCCGGCAATTGGTCTTCTTGCTTGGTCAGGCGCAACAAGCCGCCCTTCGCATCAGCAGCCAAACTTGCCGCTTTAACCTGGATACCCGCGTCGGTGAGCGCTTTGCTCGCACGGTCCAGATCAGCCTGATTGACCTGCAGCGCAGTGCTGGCGCCAGTGATCTGGATAGCCGGGTCATCAGGATAGAGATTGGGAGCGGAATAAATAAAACCGATCGCCAGCACCGCCAGGATCAGTACGTATTTCCACAGAGGGTATTTGTTCAGCATCACGCCGCCCGCTTATAACGCGGGGCGCCTTGCGCGCCCCGTCGATTGGTAAAGGTTGTTACTTAGATCGCTTTGAGCGTGCCTTTTGGCAGCGTGGCAGCGATGGCGCCCTTCTGGAACTTCATTTCTACGGTGTCGGAGACTTCCAGAACCACGAAAGCGTCGGACACTTTAGTGATCTTGCCGGCGATGCCGCCAGTGGTCACGACTTCGTCGCCTTTCTGCAAGCTGCCCAGCAGGTTCTTCTGCTCTTTGGCGCGCTTGGCCTGTGGACGCCAGATCATCAGGTAGAAGATGACCAGGAAGCCGACCAGGAAAATCCACTCAAAACCACCGCCCATAGGACCGGCAGCGGCCGGTGCAGCGGCATCAGCCATGGCATTAGAGATAAAAAAGCTCATTTAGCACTCCAGTTGCAAATAGTGAATCTTAGGGTCGGAAAACTCAGTCCAAGGGCGGCACAGGCAGCCCGCGCTTGGCATAGAAGGCATCGACGAAGGCGGCCAATGTACCCTGTTGAATAGCCTCGCGCAAACCAGCCATCAGGACTTGGTAGTGACGCAAATTGTGGATGGTATTCAACATGCTACCCAGCATTTCCCCACACTTGTCCAGATGGTGCAGATAAGCGCGCGAGAAGTTCTGGCAGGTGTAGCAGTCACAGGTAGGATCCAGCGGCGATTCATCATGGCGATGGAACGCGTTACGGATCTTCAGCACGCCTGTATCGATGAACAGATGCCCATTGCGGGCATTACGGGTTGGCATCACGCAATCGAACATGTCCACACCGCGGCGCACACCCTCTACGAGATCCTCCGGTTTGCCAACGCCCATAAGGTAACGAGGTTTGTCAGCCGGCATCAGGCCCGGCAGGTAATCCAGCACCTTGATCATCTCGTGCTTGGGCTCGCCCACCGACAGGCCGCCGATGGCCAAGCCGTCGAAGCCGATCTTGTCCAGGCCGTCCAGCGAGCGCTTGCGCAAGCTTTCATGCATGCCGCCCTGCACGATACCGAACAGGGCAGCGGTGTTATCGCCATGGGCGTTTTTCGAGCGCTGGGCCCAACGCAACGACAGTTCCATGGAAATCCGCGCGACGTCTTCATCGGCCGGGTACGGCGTGCACTCGTCGAAAATCATCACGATGTCGGAGCCCAGGTCACGTTGCACCTGCATCGACTCTTCCGGGCCCATGAACACTTTGGCGCCGTCCACCGGGGAGGCGAAGGTCACGCCCTCCTCCTTGATCTTGCGCATGGCGCCCAGGCTGAACACCTGGAAACCACCGGAGTCAGTGAGGATCGGGCCTTGCCACTTCATGAAGTCATGCAGGTCGCCATGCTTCTTGATCACTTCGGTGCCCGGGCGCAGCCACAGGTGGAAGGTGTTGCCGAGGATGATCTCGGCGCCCGTGGCGACGATGTCACGCGGCAGCATGCCTTTTACCGTGCCGTAGGTTCCGACCGGCATAAAAGCCGGGGTCTCGACGGTACCGCGAGGGAAAGTCAAACGGCCGCGGCGAGCTTTACCATCCGTGGCCAGCAATTCAAACGACATACGACTCATGATTGTTCCTCTGGGCCGCGCGGCGCCGGATTACGGGTGATAAACATCGCATCACCGTAGCTGAAAAAACGGTATCCGTTATCGATGGCGGCTTGATAAGCGGCCATGGTCTCGGGATAACCGGCAAATGCCGACACCAGCATCAACAGCGTGGATTCCGGCAAATGGAAATTGGTCACCAGGGCATCGACCACATGAAACGGCCGGCCCGGGTAGATAAAGATGTCTGTGTCGCCACTGAACGGCTTGAGCACGCCATCGCGCGCCGCGCTTTCCAGCGAGCGCACGCTGGTCGTACCGACCGCCACCACCCGCCCGCCGCGCGCCTTGCACGCGTCAACCGCATCCACGACGTCCTGGCTGACTTCCAGCCACTCGCTGTGCATATGGTGGTCTTCGATGTTATCCACACGCACCGGCTGAAACGTGCCGGCCCCCACGTGCAGGGTCACATAGGCCGTTTCAACGCCTTTGGCGGCAATCGCATCCAGCAGCGGCTGGTCGAAATGCAGCCCCGCCGTCGGTGCAGCCACCGCGCCCAGGCGCTGGGAATACACCGTCTGATAACGCTCGCGGTCCGAGTCTTCATCCGGGCGGTCTATATAAGGAGGCAACGGCATATGGCCGACGCGTTCCAGCAGCGGCAACACTTCCTCGGCAAACCCAAGCTCGAACAACGCATCATGACGGGCCAGCATTTCTGCTTCGCCACCGCCATCGATAAGGATCTTCGAACCCGGTTTCGGCGACTTGCTGGAGCGCACATGGGCCAGTACGCGATGGCTGTCCAGCACCCGCTCCACCAGAATTTCCAGCTTGCCGCCGGATGCTTTCTGGCCAAAAAGGCGAGCCGGAATCACCCGGGTATTGTTGAAAACCATCAAGTCGCCCGGGCGCAAATGCTCAAGCAAATCAGTGAATTGACGGTGTGCGAGGGCACCGCTGACCCCGTCCAGGGTCAGCAGTCGACTGGCGCGACGCTCGGCCAAAGGATGGCGAGCGATCAGCGAATCAGGGAGCTCAAAAGTAAAGTCAGCAACGCGCATGATGGGGTTCGTCTAGCAGGGCCGGGAAGTCTAGCGGAAATAGTGAAAATTGACCATGAAACGTGATTGACCAACGGTAATCTCATCTCTATACTTCGCCGCCATTGAGCCCTGATGGCGGAATTGGTAGACGCGGCGGATTCAAAATCCGTTTTCGAAAGGAGTGGGAGTTCGAGTCTCCCTCGGGGCACCATCTTAAAAAAAGACCTTGAAATTCAAGGTCTTTTTTTTCGCCTGCAGGAAAGTGATGATCAGCGGGCGAACGCGAGAAAAGAGGAACCTTGGCCATGGAACAGACGCTGGAAGCTGTAGCGCTTTTTGCGCTCAAGCTGGTGCATGAGACCGAAGGCGCGAGCCCGATTCTGCGGGACGACCTGGTCATGGACGGCTATGAGCGGGAGGTGTTTGGCTTGCTGGTGCGCAAGGGCGATATCAACGCCATCCAGCATAAGATCGACGAGTGCCTGGCATTGGCCCTCGAATCCCTGGGCGGTGCACACACCGTGATGGGCCGCGAGCTGCAACGGCTTGCGCTGGATGTACGCCAAGCGACGACACTCGAAGAACTCAATGCCCCGCTCAACGCACTCAAGGATTACCTGAAGGCGATCCTTTAACGCCTGCCTTCGACCGCCATGCGTACAGCCAGGCCCATCAGCACCGAGCCCATCAACCAGCGCTGTACGGTTTGCCAGACCGGTTTGCGGATGAAGAACCCCGCGATCGAGCCCGCCATAAGAGCGATCAGCCCGTTGACACTCACGCTGATCATGATCTGCGTAAAGCCCAGTACCAGCGATTGCGAGAGCACACTGGCGTGCCCGTTGGGGTCGATAAACTGGGGCAGCAACGACAGATACATCACTGCCACTTTGGGATTCAGCAGGTTGGTGACAAAGCCCATCATGAACAGCTTGCGCGGGCTGTCCTTGGGCAAGTCCCGCACCTGGAACGGCGACCGGCCACCCGGCTTCACCGCCTGCCAGGCCAGGTAAACCAGATACAGCGCCCCGCCGAGCCGCAGCGCGTCGTAGGCATAGGGAACCGCCATCACCAACGCGGTGATACCCAATGCCGCGCAGAACATATAGACGACAAAACCCATCGCAACGCCGCCCAGGGAAATCAGCCCGGCCACTCGCCCCTGGCAGATCGACCGCGAAATGAGGTAAATCATGTTCGGGCCGGGCGTCAGCACCATGCCGAGCGAGATCAGGCCGTAGGCAAGCACGCTGGAGAGTTCGGGCATGGTGTGGCTCCTTGACGACGTAAAACCTTGTAATGGCCGGCGGGTTGTTGGCGCCATGGTAGGTCGATAAAAGGAACGCCGTTAGATACAGATCCGCGAGCAAAACGTCATACACCGGTACCGGCATCTGCTGCACCACTCACCCAAGGAAAGGCACATGATCGACTTCAACAACAAAGGCTTCTTCAAGCTCAAGCAGAACAACGAATACGCCGAGCGCGTTTCGTCATTGCTGCTGGATGATGAGCAGGTCATCGATTCCTATAAGGCCATGCGCGATGGGGTGGTGTTCACCACCAAGCGCATCATCGCCGTGAACGTGCAGGGAGTTACCGGCAGCAAAAAGGATTTCACGTCCCTGCCGTATAAAAATATCGTCGCGTATTCGGTGGAATCCTCCGGGACGTTCGATCTGGATTCGGAGCTGGAGATTTACTTTTCGGCGGTGGGGAAAGTGAAGTTTGAGTTCACGGGGAAGACGTCGATTGTTGAGATATCGAGGGTGATTTCCCGGCATGTGCTTTGAACCAATGCGCTGCTCAGGACTACCTGAAAAAACCATTGAAGAAGCCAGCCTTGCCCGTGATCGGACCTAAACAATCACGCCCGCTCAGGGGCAAACCACTGGACGTCATAACAGTTTGCAGATCACGTCCAGCTCATCGAAAACAAAGCGCGTATTAGCCCTGCAATAGACATCATAGTGCTCGGTCATCTGCCTTCCGCTCTGCGACTGGTTGAAGTAAGCGTCTACCATCTCCTGAGGCCGATGCATCCGTGGTTTGCTCAACACTCGCTCTTCGGTAATGTGTTGATCTTTTCGAACCTGCACCCGCCCATCACGTAGAATATTCCGAAGCAGATTCCACTCATAAAAGAAAATACCATCCAGTTCATAAAAGTTCAGGAAGGGGATATTGTGCAACAATACAAAGTGACTATTACCTGCGTGAGCACCGGCCAGGCCATGCTGGCTCAGTTTCTGGCGAATACTTTCATCGGAAATAGTGCCCCTTAGCACGGCCAACTGCCTGACAAAGCCGGTACGAAAATTAGCATTAAGAAATAGCTGGCACTGCTCCGAAAGATAGGTTGGAATTTCCGATAATTGATATTTAACCTGAATAAAGTAATAAATATCATCCTCTAGGTCCCGAACCACCAAATCAATATCATACCCCTTGATTTTCGCATTATTGCCCGGCTTGAATTCCCCAAACACTTCCAGACGTGGATCGTTGAGTTTTTTAATGTAATTTAAAACGTAATCTTTTTCGAAGCCGGCTCCGAGCAGTTGGCCAAAGTCCGCCTCTTTCCCATTGATGGTTGCGGTACCTAGCAAGTACCTGACGAATTTTCTCAACCCATACTTAAAGTTCAGCGCTCCCCGCACATAAACGCCGCCCTTGTATTCTATGAAACTGCTGGCGGAGTCCAACGTTGGTGCGCGTCCGGCCAAGGCACTGTTGATCATATCCACCGTGGCAGGACTGACAATAGTCCTCAGGTAAGCTTCATCGGTTGTACGTTCGCCCGACATCACACGCAGCTCCAGGTGAACGGCAAAATCGACTATTTCTCGCAAGTAATGATACTTGGGATGCCGTGTCATGGCGGCGGACAAGTACTCCGAATGTATAGACAGGCATTTATCGAGAGTCTGATCCACCAGAAGCCCACGCAAATCCGGATTCAAACGGCCATATTTCTGCAACAGTTCCGCCATGTCATACAATGTGCGTGTATCACTGATTTTAGAATTAGCCTCAGTAACCTCCGCCAACCAATACCCCTTGATCCGTCGCTGTAGTTTCGCGGTAGGTACAATGTGAAGAGTGCTCCCAACCAACCTGGCAGTCAGAAGCCCATGCCCCATGAGAAAATAGATTTCACTGAGGTAATAACACAACCACAAGTTAGCATTCTTCAGGATGGATAAGTTATGTACGGCTCGCAGCTGCAGGTTTTCGGCAATCCTGTTGCACGTATATTCAAGCGCCGCCCATGTGTAGGCTTTACTAAAATCAGCGTACGTATCACTTCCCGACGCTGATGACGCACCATGACCTGCAGACGCCACCTCAATCCTGAAATAGCTACCCAGTTGATCTGTGAACCGGTTAACCGTATTAGGGTTGAGCGGTGTGTTGTCTTCGAAGAGATACTGCGGCAGCGATTGTCGGGCCTGTTCCAGGTTTGCCTTAAGTTTCTCCCAGAGTATTGCCTGAACCTGTTCGGGACAAATCAGCCGACGCAGTGCGGGTATTTTGTAAAGCATTCGACTGCGCCAGGTGAGACGTTTGCCAGCTGGCGGGAGGGCAGTCGTGTTCGCCATAGGGTCATGCAAAAAGGCAAGTAGTTGCGGGTCTACATCTTCATAAATCATCAACTGGCGTCCTGTCCAATTTCCACTGAGGGCAGGCACTCGCCTTATCCCTATCGGTTATGGCGCACGACCCTAGCATATCGACACACCGGTTTTTCGACGCCTGCACGCGAACTGGAAGCTTCCTACACCTGATTAGGAGGTGAGCACCCATTCAGAAAGTGAGTTTTCCCACGCACACCATCGAACAACGGGAATTTCAGGTTCGCCTCCGCCCTCATAGGCTCGCTTCCTTGTACAGGGAAGTGAGCAGCCATGACAGAGCGCGCGTATCCAATTAGCGAAGAAGAACAGCTGAAGCGGCGAATTTCGATCCGATAACGGGTGAAGAAACTAAAGACACAGATGACTTGAAAAGAGTAAAGCCGTGAAGCACTTGATATACGTTGTGCCTATAAGTAGCGACAACATTTCAGCTGAAATCTCCCTCAATGTGAAAGCTGAAGATTTGCGCACCATCATGGGTTGGCAGACAGAGAGTGACGGCGTCTACGACTATCTGCTTACAGCAAATCAGATCAAGGTCATTGAAAACCTCACGTCACAGGTTCTTCCAAAAAATGCGTCGCTCTACCTCGCCTGTGACGAGTGAAATCAATCTCAACATTAGAAACTTAGGGGTCGGAAACTTAGGGGGGCAGATCTATTTACTCCAGATATGCCAAGAAACATCTGACCGGCAGATGCAGCCCATCTGACACAATCTCTACAACATCACCTCATAAGGCCCAAGAAACTTAGTCGTCTGCACCAACCCCTGCCGCATCAACATCTCCAGGTAATTCCCCGCATCCATCGGCGGCCTCTTCAGCGATCGCCTTTGCTTCTGCGCCGCAGCCAACACAGCTGCCTGATCCAAATCCCAAAGATCCGAAACAAAGTCATCCGGATGCATCGCTTCAATGTCGTAAGCGTCCAACACCCGCGCTGGAAAATCCCTCAAGTTGAAGGTCACGATAACCTCGGCCTTACTCCTGATCGCCGCCGCGAGCACATGACGATCATCAGGATCAGGCAAATCCAGGCTCGAACAAAGATCCTCGTACCCCGTCACCAGAGCATCCGGTATCGCCATGTCCATCAGCGCCGAAGTGCAATCCATTTGAGCTACCGTTAAGTCAGGTCGATTCTTGAGCACATTTCGCTTCCACTCTTCATGAATCTGATTAGTCCATCGCGCTCGAAAAAGCCCCGAAAGGCCAAGCCACATAAGCAAGTCCCTGAGTGGCGCAGGGTAGAGAACACAGGCGTCGTATACCGCAGTAAAAGGCGAACACCTCATCCCTCATACCCCATTCCCGACTCCTGCGCCTGCTGCGCCAACGCATCCATCGCCTCCTGACTTTCATCCTCACGCCGCTGCTTGAACGCCATCAAATCAGAAAACCGTATCCGCCGATGCCGTCCGGTTTTGGTGAATGGAATAGCGCCCTCTTCCAGCATCTTGACCAAATGCGGTCGCGACACATTGAGCATGTCGGCAGCTTCCTGGGAAGTCAGTTCAGCGTGGACCGGCACAACCTTTACGGCATTACCAATGGCCAACTCACCCAAAATATCGACCAGCAGGCGCAGCGCTGAGGTAGGTAGCACCAGCGTATGAGGCTTGTCTTCCTTGTCGAAAATGTCGATACGCTGGGTCTCAAACTTGGTCGATAGTAGAGACGCCAACGCTCGCTGGCCTTGTACGGCGGCTTCGACTTCCTTTTCCAACGGCAGGACGGTTTTGGGGAGATGGCTGGCAATCATGATTTCGCTCCGGCAAGTACTCAACTGAGTGAGACCAACGCTAGACGAAATAAACGAAAATCGCAATAAACGAAACGACCGCTAGTCAGTGAGCTGTTCGTCAGTAAGGAGCACAGGGGACGAATCTACTTACTCGTCGTACTTTGCGGCCTGCAGCGTGGGACGCGATTGTCGCTGTTGATCTGATGACATTTCCCACACCTCCCATCGAACAGCGAGAATTTCAGGTTCTTCTCCGCTCTCATAGGCTCGCTTCCTTGCACAGGGAAGTGAGTCGTCATGACAGAGCGCGCGTATCCAATTACCGAAGAAGAGCAGCTGAAGCGGCGAATCCTGACTCCGCAGCCTAAGCAGATTTCGAATTCACCGTTCATTGATTTGTATGAAGCGCCTCCCCCGCCATCGCCTGAACCCGCGAGGATTCCAGGCCACGTATTCGCCAAGTCGTGCCAGTTGCCCGACGGGATCATCAGCTACAACAATCCCACCGGCTATGTGCCGCTTGAGCTGATCAAGGACTACGGCCACTTCACGCTGTTAGGCGGGCGGGAGATGGACAGCCACGGCGGCGTGTCCCTCAGGAAAATCAGTGGTAGTGCCCTGCCCGTAGGGCTTGGCCAGCTTGTATTGCGCACAGCGGCATTGGAGTCCTCGGCTGCGGCGGTCGGCGCCGCAGCGGGGAGCTTGCTTGCAGGGCTGGTGGCGCTGGCTTGGCCATCGGAGCTTGGCGACAGTGCGCTCTATAGCGAAGAGCAGCTTCGTAACCTGCAAAAAGCCCGCTCGCGGATGCGCTTGCATATCGAGCAACGCGACGACGGGACGCTCAAGGGGTATGGGTTTTACACCGGTAAAAATACCGACTGGCAGATGATCGATGTGGTGCAGTTTCAGAGTCGTGACAGTCAGTTCGTGGCGGATCTTGGCGAGGGTGTGGAGCTGATTTGGACGCCGGCCATTGATCCTGGCGACACCCTTGGCATTCCGGCATTGGAAGCTGCACCGCAAGCTCCGGTGATGTGGATTTATCCGCCGACGGAGGCTGCCGAGCAGATTCTGGTTAACCCGATTTATCCGCCGGAGTATCGGGATTTTATTCTGGTGTTTCCGGTGGAGTCGGGGGTTCGGCCGCTGTATGTGGTGGTTAGCGTTAGGGCGGGCGATCACAAATACCATTCCGCTCCTGGCACAGACGAAATCACCGGTTTCCTAAACCTGAGCAAGGCAAAACCCAAGACCCCAAAGCAAGGTGGGGCAGGGCTTAGAGAGCGCTGGATTGATGACAAAGGACGGATAATTTACGAGTGGGACTCGCAGCACGGCGAACTAGAGGCGTATAGAGCAAGCGATGGCAGTCACTTGGGGGCGTTCAACCACATAACTGGTGAACGGCTGAAAAAGCCTAAGAAAAAACGAAATATCAAAAAATTTTTGTGAGGGCATATGGGACTGAAATTAAGACTGGAATGGTTCGATAAGTCGACAGAGCTTGGTTTAGGAATAGAGCGCTCCGCAGACTTGGGCGAGGACTATACCGTTGTCGACTCGCTCAGACTGTCCGTTGAAGACGACATTAACAACGGAATGTTCCAGCTGCGTGAAGAATGGCTATTAACTATACAGCCGCTCTTCAGTCACAAAATTATTTCGTCGGAAAGTGACTACTTTCTCGCTCTCGATTATAGAAAGTCCTGGTGATCAAGAATAAGCCCGGGCCTCACAAACAGAAGCAAACCAAGAGTATTCATACCCTATGCGTCGTCTTGCACTTTCAGACAAAAAACTCCGCAACATCCCCAGGCGCTTGCGCGCAATAAGCCGATGGGCAGATAGTTTCGAAGGCTGGTTTTTAGAAGACTTCCCAGTGAGGCGAGGATTTGAAAATTTCAAAATCCCCGTCATAGAAACCTTGGTCGAAGGCAAGCAAACAACCCCGGCGATCCAGGCACACTGCGCTCAGCAATTGATCAACGCGGCCGCGCACCTGATTCAAGCCCGGCCCGATGAAACACCTGAATGCTGGATCGTAGCAGCCATTCTGGTGCCCGACATGTTCTCAAGCGAAGTCTGCGTCTACATCGATAAAAGCCGCTACCTCGGCGCTATTCTGCCCTTCGACTACGACTACTTTCGTCAAACCCGAATAACGGGCAGAAGCCTTGCAAACGAATGGGGGTTGATCATCCCCCCAGGCCTACACGAGGTGGGTTTTCACTTCATCCACGAAGATGAGGACGGAGAACAGTTCGAGTCAGAGCATTGGTATTTCGGCGAGGTCAGTTCATCGGATGAAGACCCGGGCGGCGACCGCTGGAAGTACAAGACTTTCAAAGCATTTCAGGCAGAACATCCGCATTTATTCAGCACAGCACCGTAGCCTTGCGATGAAAGCCGTGGTTATAACGACGGCCTTTTCAAGCAGCCCCCTCGCTAAAACTCAACCGCGCACACAACCCACCCACCTCCCGGTTATACAACTCCAACCGCCCCCCAATCTTCCCCACGATCATCTGCACAATCGCCAACCCCAACCCGGCCCCATTTGCATTCCCGCGGCTATAAAACCGCTCGAACAACCGCCCAATCTCCCCCTCATCAATCCCCGGCCCCGCATCCTCCACACACAGCTGCACCCCTCCTGAATCCGTCCCCCGCACCATCACCCTCACCTCACTCCCCGCCGGCGAGAAATTCAGCGCATTGGTCACCAGGTTCTGCAGCGCAATCGCCAACGCCACGGGGTCCGTTTCAATCCAGCATTCCTCATCCCCTTCCAGCACCAACTCAACGCCTTTCTCCATCGCCAGGGGCGTCAGTTCCGCAAGTTCTTCGCGCACCAACTCCGTCAACGGCACACGCACTCGTACGGTGTTGTTCAACTGCGGCTCGATGCGCGCCATGGTCAGCAGTTGGCTGCCAATACGCGTCGCCCGGTCCACGCCATTCACCAGGAAGTCCAACGCCTCTCGCCGCTGCTCCTCGGTTTCCGCGCTCTGGGCGTTCTGCGCGTGAATGCGCAATATCGCCAACGGCGTGCGCAGTTCATGCGCCGCGTCCGCGATAAACCGACGCTCCCGCTCCAGCAGGTCATCCACCTGCACCAGCAGGCGGTTCAGCGCGGTTTGCATCGGTTCCAGGTCCGCCGGCAACGGTTCAAGTTGCAGCGGTCGCAACGTATTGCTGTCCCGCCCGCGAATGGCCTGGGCCATGGCGCGCAGGGGCTTGAGGCCCCAGCCGATGGTCAGCCAGATCAACAACGCCAGCAGCGGCACGCCAATCAGGATGGGCCAGAGGGTGTGGCGGATGATGCGCTGGATCACGTCCTGGCGAATGTCGTCGCGCTCGCCCACCCAGATCAGCAGGCCTTGTTGCATGTCGGCGAGCATGAACGCGCACCAGTCATTGCCGTTTTCCATCAGGTCGTGAGGCCCGAGGGTGGTGGGCGGTGCGTTGAGGATCGGCGCGTCGGTGGAGCGCACCAGCAGTTGGCCGTCGGCGCGCCATACCTGGAAGGTCAGGCGGGTTTCGTAGGGGTGCGCGGCGCCGTCTTCGCCGACACGGCTCATGGCTTGATCGAAAGCCTGGTAGAGGCGGTCCCAGTCGGCATCGCCGGGATCGCGCTGGCGCAGTACGCCTTGCAGCAAACGGGCGCTTTGGGCGAGTTGGGCGTCGTAGACTTCTTCGATTTCGTGGTGGCTGTCCCGCAGCACGAGCCAACTGATCAGGCCATCACCCAGCAGGATCAGCACCAGTACCGGAATGAGGATGCGCGCGCGGACCGAATTCATGGTTTGAGTTCCACCATGTAGCCCACGCCACGCACGGTGCGGATCAGTTCGGTGGAGAGTTTTTTGCGCAGGTTGTGGATAAGGACTTCGAGGGTGTTGCTTTCGACGCGGTCCTGCCAGCCGTACAGCGCGCGGGACAACCGCTCGCGGGTGACGACTTTGCCGGGGCGCACCATCAGTTGGTGCAGCAGTTGGTATTCCATCGGCGTGACCACAACGTCCTCGCCTTGATAACTGACCTGTTGGGTCACCGGGTCCAGGCTCACGCCCGCATGTTCCAGCAATGGTTGCGCGCGGCCCTGGCTGCGGCGCAACAGGGCGCGCACACGGGCCTTGAACTCTTCGACGTCGAAGGGTTTGACCAGGTAGTCGTCGGCGCCGGCGTCCAGGCCGGCGATGCGCTCGGCGGTGCCGTCGCGGGCGGTAAGGATCAGCACCGGCAGGTCGTATTGCTCGGCGCGCAGGGTTTGCAGGAGTGTGAGGCCGTCAAGGCGCGGCAGGCCGAGGTCGAGCAGCAGCAGGTCGAAGCTTTCGGTGCGCAACGCGTGCAAGGCGCTGACGCCATCCTGCAACCAGTCCAGGGTGTAGCCTTCGGCGCCCAGGGCCACGCGGATCCCTTGGCCAAGGGCACGATCATCTTCGACAAGGAGCAGGCGCATAACTGATTCTCTGGAGTAACCGGCGGCATGATGCCGTGTAACCGTCGAGGCTATTTCGGGAAAGATGTTACGAGCCGTTGCCAACTAAGCTTTCGCTAAGGTTGGTTTTGCACAGTGAAATCTCCCACATCTGCTGAGAGTGCTTCCATGCGCAAAATTCTCTTGCTGTCGCTGATTATCGCCAGCCCCATGGCCTTCGCCGGCCCGCAATGCACCACTGCCGAGCGCTCGCAATGGCAGGACCAGAAGGCCTTTCAGGAGCAACTCAAGGCCCAGGGCTACGAGATCAGCAAGTTCAAGGTTACTGACGGCAACTGCTACGAGATCTATGGCTTTGACAAGGACAAGCGCAAGGTCGAGATCTACCACGATCCAGTCACCGGCAAGGCCGTGAAGACAGAGATCAAGGGCTGATGCCAGCAACCTCCCTGCGCCTCTGGGACCCGGTGGTGAGGGTGTTTCACCTCTCCATCGCCGGCGTCTTTGTGGCCAATTACTTCTTCAACGAAGCAGGCGACGACTGGCACGTATGGCTGGGCTATTACGCCATGGCCTGGTTGCTGGTGCGGTTGGTGTGGGGATTTGTCGGTCCGCGCAGCGCGCGCTGGGCGGACTTCTGGCCAACGCCGGAACGGCTCATGGGCCATGTGCGTTCACTGCTCAACCGCCGGCCGCAGCACCGCCTGGGCCATTCGCCCATTGGCGCGCTGGTGATGATTCTGATGTTGCTGGCGCTGCTGGCTATCGGTGCCAGTGGCTTTTTGATGCAGGAAGTCGACGCCCTGTGGGGCGCCGATTGGCCGCTGCTGTTGCACGAAACTGCCGCCAATGTACTGGCCGGCCTGGTAGGCGTGCATGTGCTGGCGGCGTTGTTTGAAAGTATCCAGGTGCGGGACAACCTGCCGTTATCCATGCTCACCGGCCGCAGGAGGCGCCTGCCGGATGACCGTGCGCAGTAATCCTTTTTCCCGACAGGTTCTCTATGCGCCCGCTTTTAATGATCTGCAGTCTGCTGGTGGTGTTTTTCGCTGCCTGGCAAAGTCATCCGCCCCACGTATTGGCGCCGTTTGCCCAAGGCCCCAAGGACAGCTCGCCAACAGAGGCCGCCCCGCAATACAGCAGCCGCTTTGTCTCCTCGCAGCTCAATGACTTTGTGCATTCCTCCTCGGTCACCGCCCTGCCCGGCGGCGACCTGATGGCCGTGTGGTTTGCCGGTTCCCGCGAGGGCGCCGCCGATGTGCAGGTGCGCACCGCGCGCTTTGACGCGAAAAGCGCCGAGTGGGGCCCGGAGCAAGTATTGGCCACCCGCGAAAGCACCCGCGACGGCACGCACCGCTACATCCGCAAGCTGGGCAACCCGGTGATCGCCCTGGCACCGGACAATCGCCTGTGGATGTTCTACGTTTCGGTGTCGGTAGGCGGCTGGGCCACCAGCGCGATCAACGTGATGGTCTCGGATGACCTGGGGACGAACTGGTCGGCCCCTCGGCAACTGATCACCTCGCCATTCTTCAATATCAGCACGCTGGTGCGCGCCGCACCGGTATTCCACGCTGACGGTTCCATCGGCCTGCCGGTGTACCACGAGTTCATGGGCAAATTCGCCGAGTACCTGTACTTGAGCCCCGACGGTGCGGTGGTCGACAAATTCCGTATCAGCCGTGGGAAGAACTCGCTGCAGCCGACCATCGTCCCGCAGGACGGCCAACGCGCCATCGCCATGTTGCGTTACGCCGGCGAAACCCATCACCGAGTCCTCGCCAGTCGCACCGAAGACGCCGGCCAAACCTGGAGCGAGCCTTACCCATTGGAACCGTCCAATCCCAACTCCTCGCTGGCAGCCGTCAGCACTGAAGGCGACGGTTTGCTCGTGGCCCTCAACGACCTGCAGGACGGCCGCTTCAAGCTCAGCCTGTACGGCACCGATGCCAAGCTCAATCAGTGGCGCACCGTGGTGGAACTGGATCAATCCCCCGACCCCTTGGGCCAACCGTTCTCCCCCGAGGCCTACAAGGAAATCATCGGCGAAGGCTTCCGCGCCTCCAGCGGTGCCCTGCGCCTGCCGCTGGAACAACGCTTCCTCAGCAACCTGGATTACCGGGTGTGCAAGCCCCGTGGCTGCGATTTCGAATACGAGTACCCGTACTTCAGCCGCAGCCCGGACGGCATGTACCACCTGGTGTACTCGTGGAATAACACCTTTATCAAACATGTCAGCTTCAACGAAGCCTGGCTGTCGGAGCGCCTGTGATGGTTTCTGTATGGCAAGCGCATTTGAGTTTTGTGCTGTTGGGTTTTGTGCTGCTCAGCCTGTTGCGCGTCACAACACCCTGGCGCCCCTGGCTGCTGCCGGTGTTGGTGGTGGTAAGTTTTATCCCGGTCAACGAACTGCCGTTGGCGGCGTATGTGCGCAGCTTCACCGATGACCTGGCCATCAGCACCCTGGTGTTGCTGGCGTGGGTCAGCCTGTGCCGGTTGGGTGTGGTGCAGCCGCTCCAGCGCCCGCTGAAGGTCCAGGTGCTGCTGCTGTTTGGCATCCTGAGCCTGGTGCTGTACCCGGCAACGATGGGCCTGACGTACTTTGACCCCTACCGCTGGGGTTTCAACCCTCGGCCGATGATCGTGCTGATAGGCGCGGCAGCACTGTTGATGCTCTGGCTGCGTAATACGCTGGCGGTGTGGATGCTCGCGGCGGGCACCCTGGCGTTCGCGCTGCGGCTCAAGGCCTCGGAAAACTACTGGGACTATCTGATCGACCCACTGCTGACGGGCTACTGCCTGGTGGCCGGGTTGTGGATGCTGGCGATGGCTGCCTGGCGCCCTCTTTTAAAATTGCACAGAGGTCAATGATGGGATGGTTGCACTCGCGCCGCCTGCGCTACGGCGTGGGCGCGATCGGTTTGGTATTTGCGTTGCTGGCGGCACTGCGGCTGGTGTTTGTATGGGGATTTTCCGGGGTCGACCTAAGGGAGCCCGCACTCCTGGAAACCGTGGGCATCGGCCTGCGTTTCGACCTGCGCCTGGCGGTGCTGATCCTGTTGCCCCTGGCACTGCTCGCCTGGCTGCCACGCTGGAACCTGGTGACTGTCCCCGCCCTGCGCTGGCTGGCACGGGGTTATCTGCTGCTGGCGCTGGCCATCGTCGGGCTGGTGTACATCATCGACTTCGGCCACTACGCCTACCTCGGTGTGCGCATCAACGCCACGGTGCTGCGTTACCTGGAAGACGCGCAGATTTCACAACAGATGGTGTGGGAAACCTACCCGGTGCTGTGGATAACCTTGAGCTGGCTTGCCGCCGTCGGCCTATGGACCTACGCCCTGGTTCGCCTTGAACGCATCACCCTGGATGGCGAACGCAAACCCATTGGCAAGTTGGCCATCGCATCCGTGGCCACCGTCGGCGTGATCGCGGTATTGCTGGCCCTGCTCGGCCGCGTCGCCAACCTCAATATCGAAAATCCCGTGCCCCTGCGCTGGAGCGACGCGTTCTTTTCCGGCAACAACCAGATCGCCGCCGCGGGCCTCAACCCGGTGCTGTTTCTGTACGACACCCTCAAGGTCGGCCAGTCGCAATTCGATGAGGCGCGGGTACGAGAGCATTACCCGCAAGTCGCGAATTATCTGGGGGTCAGCCAGCCCGACCCCGAGCAGTTGAACTTCGCCCGTGAACAAGCCGTGCAGCCTTATCAGCTCAAGGGCGAGCGCCCGCCGAACGTGATCTTCGTGATGCTCGAGTCCCTCGGCACCAGCGCCGTAGGCGCCTATGGCAACCCGCTGAACCCCACGCCGAACCTCGACAAGCTGGCGAAGGAAAGCTGGTTCTTCAAACACTTCTACGTGCCCGTCACCGGCACCGCCAAAACCGTGTGGGCGAGCATCACCGGCGTGCCCGACGTTACCCGCCAGGAGACGGCGACCCGCAACCCGCTGATCACCCGGCAACACACCTTGATCAATGCGTTCGAGGACTACCAGAAGCTCTACATGATCGGCGGCAATGCCGGCTGGGCGAATATCAACGCCTTGATCCGCCAGAGCATCGACGGCGTGAAGCTGTATGACGAAAGCCACTGGCGCTCGCCACGGGTGGACGTGTGGGGCGTTTCGGATCTGGACCTGTTCAAGGAAGGCGACGAACTGCTGCGGGCCATCCCCAAGGACCAACCGTTCTTCGCCTACCTGCAAACCTCCGGCAATCACCGCCCGTTCACCATCCCCAAGACCAACGATGGCTTCAAGGTGCATGACCTCACCGTGGAACAAGTCCAGGCCGCAGGCAGCCGCAGCGTCGAGCAGTACAACGCCGTGCGCCTGCTGGACTTCAACATCGGCCGCCTGATGGAAATCGCCAAGGCTGGCGGTTACTACGACAACACCATCTTCGTGTTCTTCGGCGACCACAACACCCGAATCAGCCAGATTCCGCACATGGCGCCGGCATTCGAGCAGCTTGGGCTGGAAAGCAACAACGTGCCGATGATGATCCACGCGCCCGGCCTGCAACCCCGGGTGATCGAAGAAGCCGTCGGCCTGGCGGACCTGCTGCCGACCGTGGCCGGCATGGCGGGCATACCGTTCCGCAATGGCGCGATGGGCCGGGATATCCAGCAACCTGCGCCGGAAGGCGAGCGCGTGGTGCCGCTGGTATTGCGCGAGGGCACGTTCCCGCTGATCGGCGGCGTGACCAAGGACTTCCTGCTGCAAATGGAGCACGACGGCAGCTCGCCGACCCTGCATGACCTGGCGTCGCAAACGCCGAGGGACAATGTGGCTCAGCAGTATCCCGAGGAGTTTGAGCGGTTGCAGGGGCTGACCCGTGGCCTGCATGAGAGTGCGCGATTGATGTTGTTCCGGAACGTGCGCTGAAGTCACCTGACGGTTGGGCTGTACTATCGGCCCAGCCAATCCATCCCCACAATCTATCGATTTGAGGTCCACCTCACCCTCCCCGACTATGGCGGCACTTCCAATAACAAAAACCAGGAACCCGCCATGACTGCCCGCTTCCACAACCCGGTAGACACCCGCTTCGGCTGGGGCTGCCTGCAAGAACTCGCCGCTCTTACCGAAGGCCAGAGCGTCGCCCTCGTGACCTTTCCCGAAGCCCGCGGGCTCGGTTTGGTAGACCGCATCCAGGCCCTGCTGGGCGAACGCCTGGTGTACGTCATTGAAGACGTACAGCCCAACCCTGACGTGGCCCAACTGCGCGACACCTACGAGCGTTTCTGGCTGCAGGCCGGTGACTGCCAGGTGGTGGTCGCCGTCGGCGGTGGCAGTGCAATTGATACGGCAAAGGCCTTGATCGTCGGCACAGATTCCGGGGATTTCGACGAGCTGCTGGCGTTGCTGGCCACCGGTAAACCTTTCGCGCCGGCCCGCCACAAGCTGTTGATTGCCGCACCGACCACCGCCGGCACCGGCAGCGAAGTCACGCCATGGGCGACGATCTGGGACTCCGCCAGCCTCAAGAAGTATTCGCTGCACCTGGACTGCACCTGGCCGACAGTGGCGATCATCGACCCGCAGTTGATGCTGACGGTGCCGGCCGGGGTCACGGTGTCCACCGGGCTGGATGCCTTGTCCCATGCGCTGGAATCGATCTGGAACGTCAACGCCAACCCGGTCTCGGACACCTTCGCCATCTCCGCCATCGAAGACATCCTGGAATGCCTGCCGCGCTTGCGGCGTGACCTCGGCAACCAGGAATTGCGCTCGCGCATGGCCTTGGCGGCGCTGAAAGCCGGCCTGGCTTTTTCCAACACCAAGACCGCCCTCGCCCACTCCATCTCTTATGAGATGACTCTGCACCACGGCCTGCCCCATGGCATCGCCTGTTCCTTCACTTTGCCGCTGGTACTGGGCCTGGCATGGGGGCACGACGCCGCGCGGGACCGCACTCTGCAACGGGTATTCGGCACCGACCTGCAGCAGGCCCAGGCGCAGTTGCGCGACTTCCTCCACAGCCTGGACGTGAAGACCGAATTTGCCGACTACGGCGTGAATGCCACCGAGGCCGAGGCGATGATCCGCTTCGCCCTGCAAGGCGCACGCGGCAAGAATTTCATCGGCGCGCAAGCGGCCTAGACTCACCGTAATTCGGTCGTTTCCTGTTGCACCTATCAAGAGTGCCCCCCAGCGGCTGCGGTCGCCGGGGCGAATAACAATAAGGAAAACATCATGAATCGTGCACACGTGCTGCCTGTTCCTGCCGTCCGTACCTCATCGTTTCGCGTAGCCCAGTGGCGCATGCTGCTGGCGGCGATGTTTTGTTATCTGTTTTTCTACACCGGCCGCCAGACCTTCGGCTTTGCCATCCCCGGGATCCAGGCCGAGTTCGGCCTGACCAAGGAAACCCTCGGCTGGGCCTCCGCGGCGATGCTTTGGGCCTACGCGATTGGCCAGGCGATCAACGGCAACCTCGCCGACAAGTTCGGCGGCCGCCGCATCATGACCCTGGGCGCGGTGCTGTCCTGCGCGGCCAACTGGGTCACCAGTTTCGCCAGCGGCTTTGCCGGGCTGATCCTGCCGTGGGGCATCAACGGTTACTTCCAGGCCCTCGGCTGGGCACCCGGCAGCCGGTTGATTTCCAATTGGTGGAGCGCCGGCGAGCGCGGCAAGGTGTATGGCTTTTATGTGTTCGCCGCCGGGTGCGCCTCGGTCCTGTCGTACGTCACCTCCATCGTGGTGCTGGAAGTGTTCCAACTGGAATGGCGCTGGATCTTCCGCCTGCCGGTGCTGTTGATGTTGGCGGGCGGCATCATTTTCTACCTGGTGGCCCGCGAGCGGCCTCAAGACATGGGCTTCGAGCCCCTGGCCGATACTGGCGTGGCGAATGCCGAAGACAAGAATCATGAAGTGGCCCACGGCGAAGTCGAATCCTCGGCGCAGCGCTACAAGGCGGTGCTGAAAAATCCGCGGCTGATCATCGCCGCGATCTCCCTGGGTTTCCAGAACGCCGCCCGCTACGGCCTGATCGTCTGGGTGCCGGTGCACTTCCTCGGGGCCAACTGGAAAAGCGGCGACAGCATGATCGACCCCAAGTGGATCACCGTGGCCCTGCCGGTGGGCATGGCCATCGGCGCCCTGAGCAACGGCTGGGTCTCGGACAAGCTGTTCGGCTCCAAACGCTACCTGGCGATCATGCTCTACATGTTCCTCGGCGCCGCCACCAGCCTGTGGATGTGGAGTTTGCCGCCCCACAGCGCAATCGGCCTGGTAGCGTTGTTCCTCTGCGGGTTCTTCGTGTATGGCCCGGCGTCGAGTTTCTGGGCGCTGTGCCCGGACCTGGTCGGCGCCAAGCGTGCGGGTACGGCCACGGGCGTGATGAATTTCTCATCCTATCTGTTCGCCGGCCTGGCGGAACCGCTGATCGGCAGTATGCTCGACAGTACCGGCAATACCTCGCTGATCTTCATCGTCGTGACCTCGGCCTGCCTGTGCAGCGCAGCGGTGGCGTTGTTTATCCGACGTTGATGACCGGCCCGGCGGACCTCAGGAACAGGACTCGTTATGTACCAGTACCACAAGTGGCTGCGCTCGTTTCATGCGGTGGCGAAGACCGGCAGTTTCACCCTCGCCGCCGAATACCTGAGCGTCGGCCAGCCGACGGTCAGCGAGCAGGTCAACGGGCTGGAGAAGCAGTTCTCGGTGGAGCTGTTCCACCGTCGCGGGCGGTTTATCGAGATGAGTGCCGCCGGGCACGCCCTTTACGGGATCACCCAGGGGCTGTTCGGCCAGGAGGATGAAGCCATGCAACTGTTGCAGAGTTTCAAGCAGCGCAAGACCGGGCTGCTGCGCCTGGGCGCGGTGTCGCCGCCGATCGCGATGAACCTGACCTACGAGCTGATGCAGCGCCACCCGGACATCGAACTGGAAACCTCGTTTTCCCCGGAAAAGGAAACCCTGGACCGGCTCTTCAACTTCGATATCGACGTGGCGATCCTGGCCCTTTCGGAGTTCGACCAGCGCTTTGATACCCAGCTGTACCGGCGCTATCCGATTATTGCGGTGGTGCGCGATGACCACCCGTGGGCCCGGCAGAAAGAGGTGCACGTGGAACAGATCAGCCGCGAAAAGTGGGTGATGCGCGAGAAAAGCTCACGCACCCGGCAACTGGTGGAAGAAAGCTGCAAGCGCCAGGGCATCGCCGTGAACTGCGTGATGCAGCTGAACAGTCGCGAAGCCATTGTGCACGCGATCACCAAGGGCATCGGCATCGGCTTTGTGTCTGCCGTGGAATACGCCGAAACCCCGGGCACCACGCCGATCACCTTCGTCGACCATCCGTTTTTCATCGACTACCACTTGTGTTGCCTGGGCATCCGCCGCAACCGACCGATGATCGCCGAGCTATTCGAGGCCAGCCCGATCCCGGCCACCTGATCGTCTTGACCGTTTAAACCCTCACCAGGCGCTTACCTCTTCTTTGAGAGAGGGACGGCCTGCTCACACCTGAAAATGGAGACTTGCCATGCACTACCAACAACCTTCCAAGCTGCAAGCCGTGGTCCTGGACTGGGCCGGCACCGTCGTCGACTTCGGTTCCTTCGCCCCCACGCAGATTTTTGTCGAGGCGTTCGGCGAGTTCGGCGTCGCCGTTTCCCTGGAGGAAGCCCGCGGCCCGATGGGCATGGGCAAGTGGGATCACATCCGCACCTTGTGCAACCTGCCGCAGATTGCCGAGCGTTATCGGGCGGTGTTTGATCGCTTGCCGACTGACGAGGATGTCACCGCACTGTATGAACGCTTCATGCCGTTGCAGATCGAGAAAATCGCGCTGCATTCGGCGGTCATTCCCGGCGCCCTTGAGGCGATCAACACCCTGCGCGGGCAGGGCTTGAAGATTGGCTCCTGCTCCGGGTACCCGGCGGTGGTGATGGCCAAGGTGGTCGAGCTGGCGCGACAGAACGGCTACGTCGCCGACCATGTGGTGGCGACCGACGAAGTGCCCAACGGGCGCCCGCATCCGGCGCAGGCACTGGCCAACGTGATTGCCCTGGGGGTCAGCGATGTGGCCGCGTGCGTGAAGGTCGACGACACCTGGCCGGGGATCCTGGAAGGCCGTAGCGCCGGCATGTGGACGGTGGCGTTGACCTGTTCCGGCAACGCACTGGGTTTGACCTACGAGCAATACAAGGCGCTGCCTGCTGCTGAGCTGGCGCTGGAGCGTGCGCGCATTACACAGATGTTCGAGGGCTCGCGGCCGCATTACCTGATCGACACCATCGTCGAACTGCCGGCGGTGATCGACGATATCAATGCGCGTTTGGCGCGCGGAGAAACGCCGCAGGGTTCTTGATGGGCCGATGGGGTCAGTGAACTGACCCCACACTGCGGCCTATCGCCCTGCGACAAGCTGCTCGCTAAGTATCCACAGCCGCTGCGCCAACCCGGTATCCACCGCCCACGGCCTGACACCCAACTGCTCTTCCGATTCCGCACTCACTGCCGCCGCCACATCACAGTTCTCGCAATAGACCCCGCCCATTCCCGCCAACTGCCCACTCACCGCGCACCACACACTGGTGGCCGCGCCTTGCTCCGGGGTTTTCATGTTCCGCTCAGGGTCGATCACCGGTTTCCCGTGCTCGTCGACATAGCCTGATGCCTGCAAGACTTCAGGCTTCATGTGCCGCACCAGATCGGTAATGATTCCACCGGGATGCACCGCAAAAGCCCTTACCCCACTCGCCGCACCGAGCGTATCCAGATGCACGGCGAACAGCGCATTGGCAGTCTTGGACTGACCGTAGGCCCTCCATGGATCGTAGGCCTGGCGCTCGAAATTCCAGTCGTCAAAGTCGACGGCGCCGTGCACATGCCCCCGTGAGGACAGCGTCACCACCCGTGCACCTTCGGCGCGCTGCAAGGCCGGCCACAAGCGCTGGGTAAGCAGGAAATGCCCGAGATGGTTGGTCGCAAACTGAGATTCGTAGCCCTGGGCATTGCGGCTCAGCGGCGGCGCCATGATGCCCGCGTTATTGATCAGCAGGTGCAGCGGGCAGCCTGTCGCCAGAAAGCGCTCGGCAAACTGTTCGATGGACTGGGCGTCCATCAAGTCCAGGGGTTCAAGTTGCAGCTGTGGGTAAGGTTTGAGAGCGGCGCGTGCCTTGGCCAGGTCACGGGCCGGGACGATCACGCGGGCGCCCGCGGCAGCCAGGGTACGGGCGGTGACGAGGCCAATGCCGGAGTAGCCGCCCGTGACAATCGCCACCTTGCCCGAGAGATCGACGCCCCGGATGACTTCGGCGGCGGTGGTTGCTGCTCCATAGCCGCTATGGATCGGTTTTTGTACTGTGGGCATGACAGAGTCTCCATTGGACGTGTGGTTAACACGCTACCCCTCGAAAGCCGTACTCTGAATACTCGAATATCCCATTTACATGCGTAAAAGTACGAATATGCCCAGCGACCCGTTTTCCGAGATTCTCACGTTCGTGAATGCCCAATCGGTTATGACCGGCGGCTTCAGCGCGGGCGGCGCCTGGGCCCTGCGTTTTCCCGCGCCGGACAAGATCAAGTTTTTCGGGGTGGTGAAGGGGCAGTGCTGGTTGTGGATGGATGGCGAACTGGCGCCGGTGTTGATTGAGGCGGGCGATGTGTTCCTGCTGTGTGCGCAACGCTCGTTTGTGCTTGCAGGCGATGTGTCGGTCGCGCCTTTGGAAGCGCGGCAATTATTCGCTGACGCCGGCCGCTTCCCGCAAATCGGTGACGGCCAGGGCTGTGTGCAAATCGGCGGCTACGTGCAACTGGACCCGGAGAGTGGCGGCCTGCTGGCCAACGCGCTGCCGCCCCTGATCCACGTGCGGGCCACGTCGCCGCAAGCGACAATCGTGCAATGGCTACTCGGCCAGTTGGCACATGAGGGGCAAGCCAATTTGCTCGGGGCAAGCTTGGCGTCGGCGCAACTGGCGCAGTTGATGTTTATCCAGATCCTGCGGGCCTATGTCGAGACCTCGGGCGTATTACCCGAAGGCTGGCTGCGCACGGTCAGCGACAAGCGCCTGGCCCCCGCGCTGCGCTTGATACACAGCGAGCCGGGGCGTGCCTGGACACTGGAAGACCTGGCTACGGCGGCTGCGATGTCGCGCACCACCTTTTCGCACTACTTCAAGAGCGTTGCCGGGGTACCACCGTTGGCGTACCTGACCGAGTGGCGCATGCGCCTTGCGCAACGAGCGTTGCGCGAGGGGAATCTGTCAGTGGGCGTGTTAGCGCAGTCGTTGGGGTACGGTTCTGAAAGTGCGTTCAGCAACGCCTTCAAGCGAGTGACAGGAAAGGCCCCGAGGCATTATCGGGACGCGTGCCGTCAATCAATGTGAATTACTGCGCCTGGAACGTCGCAAGGTACGCCAGCAGGTTATCGATCTTCTCCTGGTCGCTGATCCCCCAGAAAATCATCCGAGTGCCGCTCACGACCTTTTTCGGTGCCTCGATGTAGGCGGCCAGCTTGTCCCGCGTCCAGACCACGCCTGAATTCTTCATCGCATCTGAATACTGGTAATCAGTGGTCGTGCCGGCCGGGCGGCCAATGATGCCGTTGAGCTGCGGCCCGAAACCGCCCCGGGCATTTTCGCCGACGCTATGGCAACCGCCGCAGGTTTTGCTGAATAACTTTCCACCGGCTTCGGCGTCTCCCGCCGCCGCTGCCGGCAGGCTGACGAGACCGGCAATCAGGGCGAGGCTGAATAATACGACGTACTTCATGGGTAACTTTCCATCCGTTGTGCCGGTTCAGCTGGGGACTTGCCATGACATGGCACAGCGACTGCCCGGCGCAAAACCGTGACGATACTCCTCGCGCAGAGCCTCTGCCAAACGATGATCCGGCGCCAGCGAGCGCTCTGGCTGAAATCCCAGCCGCTGGTAGAACGGGGCATTCCAGGGCACATCGCGAAACGTGGTGAGGGTGACGGCCCGCAACCGGCGCAAACTTGCTTCATTCATCACGGCTTCCAGCAATTGCCGCCCTGCGCCACGGCCCTGCATGACCTGCGCCACCGACAGTTCATGGATGTGCAGGTCGTCATCAAGCATCTGTGCACTGAGAAAACCCTGGACCTGGCCAGCAGCATCCACCGCCACCCAACACGTACCCCACGCGATCAACTGCAGATGACGTTCAACACTCATGACCTCGGCATCGGCCAGCCAGCTCAAGGATTCGATCGCACGAAAGGACTGGGCCGCACTGCGCTCTATTGCAGGTAAACACACTGCGTCGGGTGCGGCGGCAAGTCGGATAACAGTGAGCATGAGGCAACCCGGGATCGTTGAAACACCTGAGATTAACATCTGGAAACAGCCACTCAATTGATATCACCCCACCACTCTGCTTGCATGCCCGCTCCTCTCGGCACAGCGGTTCAGGAGACAAGCGATGAAAACCATGGTGGTCGGTGCAAGCAAAGGATTGGGCAGGGCCTTGATGGAAGGGCTGGGCGGGGTTGGGGATACGCTGATCGGGGTGTCCCGCAGTCGCCCTGATCCCTTGACGTGCAGCACTGGCGCCGAGGTGCGCTGGGTGGAAGCAGACCTTGGCGTGCCTGGCCAAGCGGCGCACGTCATCGAGCAGGCGGTGGCGGCAGGCGGGCTGGACACACTGATCTATAACCTGGGCATCTGGGAGGCGCGGGCGTTTGATCCGGCGTACAGCTATCTCACCGACGAGGACACGCAACTGGAAGCCATCGTCAGTTGCAACATCACCGCACCGCTGTTGTTGATCAAGCGGCTGCTGCCGGTGTTATTGAAGAGCCCACAGCCGCGCATCATCCTCACCGGCTCGACCTCGGGACTGCCCCAGAGCGGCCGGCCCGAAGTGGCGTTCGGCGCCTCGAAATTCGCCTTGCGCGGCATCGCCGATGCGCTGCGTGAAGGCTATCGCCAGCAGCGCCTGGGCGTCACTTGCCTGAACCTGGGCTATCTGAATACCGAAGATTCCTTGAGCACCTCACGCACCCAGGCCGAACAGCGCGGTGAGGGCCAATTGATTCCGGTGCATGACGTGGTGCAGGTGGTGCGTATGGTCTTGAGCCTGTCCGGCGCCAGTTTCGTCAAGGAGCTGACGTTGCCGGCGCTGCTGGATGAACGCTTCTAGCAGGTTTCGCCAGTGGAGCGCCCTGCCCTGACGCAATTCAAAGACAACCAAATGACCACCCATCGCAAAAAAAACATCCAATCGAACCTAATCAACGGCGCCCCACTCCACCTTACTTAACCCGGATGGTGGAGTAAGGATCATGGCTCAGCCATCGATATTGGTGCTGGAAGACGACGAAATCATTCGCTCGTTGATGGTAGATGTACTGGAGGATTTCGGCGCGGTGGTGACCTCGTTTCCGTCCGCAGACGAAGGGATGATTTTTCTTGAACGAGCCAGTGATCCAGTAGACTTGATTGTCAGCGATATCCAGATGCCCGGCCTACTCAATGGCTACGACTTGAGCAAGGTGGTCGCCCATCGCTGGCCGACGCTGCCGGTGGTGCTGACCTCGGGCAACACCGCAATGGCCTCGCAGTTGGGCAGCACCGTACGGTTCCTGCCCAAGCCGTGGACCACCAAGCGCCTGATCGACTGCGTGCAGTCGGCCCTGGTGCAGGGTTCGCCCATGCACTGATAGCATCGCGATATCAGCCAAGGCGAACTTCACGGCGACTCCTGCGGTCAGTTATTAAGCAACCTTACATGGCCAGCAGGCCCCCAGTTCGAGTTTACTGAATGCATTCACAGGCCCATGACGTTGGTGCGCCCCCTGTACTTGAAGCCCTGCGCTCGGGTACCGCTTTACTGCACGTCGCCCTGGAAAAGCGCTTGCCGTTTTTCTCCCCGCAGCTGGATCACACTCGGTATAAACGCCTGCTCCAGGCCTATTACGGGTTCTACAACCCTCTGGAAACGACGCTGAACGACAGCGGCTTGATCCCCGTGGGGTTTGATCAGGTGCTGCGTCGCAAAACTCCCACCTTGCTGACGGATCTTCACGCCCTGGGCCTGGACGCCCGAGCCATCGCCGCCCTTCCCCATTGCATGTCGCTACCGCTCCTCGACACGCCGGCCGCCTGCCTGGGCGCGCTGTATGTGCTGGAAGGCGCCACCCTGGGCGGGCAGATCCTGCGCCGGGAAATGGCCCAGCGCCTGGGACTGGATGCCGACAACGGCGGCGCGTTTCTCAACGTGTACGGCGCTGAAACCGGTCGGCGCTGGAAAGACTTTCTCGACTACCTGAGCCATGTGCCCCTCGATGCGCACGCCAAACTGCGCGCCGTGAACGCGGCTCGCTCGACATTCAGCTGCTTTGAGCAATGGCTCGACAGCCAGGAGGTACTGCTATGAAACCCGAAGACTTTGAAGAGTTGCTTGCCAACTGTGCAGACGAACCCATCCGCTTCCCGGGGGCCATCCAGCCCCACGGTGCGCTGCTGACCCTGTCCGAGCCGGACCTGCATATCGTGCAGGTGAGCGCCAACGTAGCCGAACTGTTCAACCACTCACCGGAATCCCTGCTGGGCCAGCCGCTGCACACATTGATCGGCATTGAACATGCCGAAGCCGTCCGGGCAATGGTCACGCAAAACAGCTTTTTCGACGCCGCACCGCTGCACATGACCCTCAACGGCGCCGAGTTCGAAGGCTTGCTGCACCGCCATCAGGATGTACTGGTGCTGGAGTTCGAACCACGGCTCAAGGACTTCCAGCCGCGGGCACTCAATGGTCGGACCAGCAACCTGGGCAAGATGCTGCAACGCCTGCAGGCAGCGAAAACCCTGCAAGCCTTGTATGAAATCAGCGTCAACGAAATCCAGGCCATGACCGGCTATGACCGGGTGCTGATTTATCGTTTCGAAGAGGAAGGCCACGGCCAGGTGATCGCCGAAGCGTCCGCCCCGTCGATGGAATTGTTCAACGGCCTGTTCTTCCCGGCGTCTGACATCCCCGAACAAGCCCGGGAGCTGTACCGCACCAATTGGCTGCGGATCATCCCCAATGCCGATTACGAGGCAGTGCCGCTGGTGCCCAGGTTGCGCCCGGACACCGGCCAGCCCCTGGACCTGAGCTTCGCCACCCTGCGCAGCGTGTCGCCGATTCACTGCCAGTACATGAAAAACATGGGGGTGCTGTCGTCCATGAGCATCTCCCTGATGGCCGGCGACAAACTCTGGGGCCTGATCAGTTGCGGCAACCGCCAGCCGCTGCTGGTGCCCAATGATTTGCGCACCGCGTGCCAGACCATCGGCCAGGTGCTGTCGTTGCAGATCAGCGCCATGGAGGCCCTGGACCTAAGCCGCCAGCGCGAAGAAAAAGTCGAGGCCCTGGCCTTGCTCAGCCAGGCCATGCAGGCCTCGCCCGCAAACGTCTTCGATGGCCTGGCGCAGCGTCCGCAATTGCTGATGGACCTGACCCTCGCAGGCGGTGTGGCAATCATCGAAGACAAGCAACTGCACCGTTACGGCAATTGCCCGGAACCTGCGCAGATTCGCGCCCTGCACAAGTGGCTGCAAGAGACCGGGCAGCCGGTGTTTGCCAGCCATAACCTGGCCTCGGTTTACCCGCCGGCGGCTGAATACCAGCACGTAGCCAGTGGCGTGCTGGCCATGAGCTTGCCCAAGCCGGTGGACAACGGCGTGTTGTGGTTTCGTCCCGAAGTGAAGGAAAACATCAACTGGAGCGGCGACCCGAACAAACCCCTGGACCTGGAAAGCACCGACGCGGGCCTGCACCTTCGCCCACGCACCTCGTTTGAAATCTGGAAGGTGGAGATGGCCGGCATTTCCACCAAATGGAGCCACGGTGACCGCTTCGCCGCCAACGACCTGCGCCGCTCGGCCCTGGAAAATGACCTGGCCCGCCAGGTGCTGCGTGAACAACAGGCGGTGCGCGCCCGGGATGAACTGGTGGCGGTGGTTTCCCACGACCTGCGCAACCCGATGACGGTGATCTCGATGCTCTGCGGCATGATGCAAAAGGCCTTCAGTTCCGATGGCCCACACACCTCGCGACGGATTTCCTCGGCCATCGATACCATGCAACAAGCCGCCGGGCGCATGAATGTGCTGCTGGAAGATTTGCTCGACACCTCGAAGATCGAAGCCGGGCGCTACACCGTCAAGCCGGTGGCCCTGGACGTGAGCCAGATGTTCGAGGAGGCCTATTCACTGCTCGCGCCCCTGGCGATGGAAAAGGGCATCGACCTGTCCTTCAATGCCGAACCCGGGCTGCAAATCCATGCCGACCCGGAACGGTTGTTCCAGGTGCTGTCGAACCTGATCGGCAACGCCATCAAGTTCACCCCGCGCCAGGGCAATATCGGCATCAGTGCGTTGAGCAATGGCGAAGAGATCGTGTTTTCGGTGCGTGACTCCGGCGAAGGGATCGCCCCTGATCAGTTGCCTCACGTGTTTGATCGCTACTGGACGCAAACCGAAAACAATCCCACCGGCAGCGGCCTGGGCCTGTACATCACCCAAGGCATCGTGCAGGCCCACGGCGGGCGGATCGAGGCTGAGAGTGAGTTGGGGCGAGGCAGCGAATTTCGGTTTACGGTGCCCAAGCCGGCTTGAAACGGCGCCTCATCGAGACGGCGAAGCATATGGAAACCCAAAGGCCCGGAACGCCGGACCGGGCCAGGGCCACTGATCAGGACGCACTCAAAGGGAGGTGAATGCGCACACTTCACGTCCTTTCTAATGAGAGCCAACATCTATGTCCTTTCCAATCATTGGCAGCGCTTTCCATATCCAATCCTTCAATCAACCCACTCATTCGCCTCAAGCCACTCAACCCGTCCAACCTGTTCAGCCGGCCCTCAAACCAAACGATGAGCCCTCGCGTAGCAGCTCCAACCAGCAAATTTTTCAGTCGAATAGCGGTAATCTGACTGATCTGGGAAAAGGCAATTTGCCGTGAGGGTTTAAGCCTTCCTAAACCGGCAACACCACCACGGCGGCCAACCCGCCACACGGGCGATTCTCCAACGTCAGCGTTCCACCGTGTTCCAGGACAATCGCCCGTGCCGTGGAAAGGCCCAAACCGACCCCGCCGGTACTTTTATTGCGTGAGCCTTCCAGCCGAAAGAACGGCAGGAACACCTGCTCATGCTGCTCCTGCGGGATGCCCGGGCCACGGTCCAGTACCCGTATCGTCACCACGCCCGGACTCTGTTGCAGTTCGATTTCCGGCGCCCGCCCGTAGTGGATCGCATTGTCCATCAGGTTGGTCATCACTCGCTTGAGCCCCAGCGGGCGACCGAAATACACCAGCCGTGGCGGGCCATTGAAGGTGATGTCGATGGACTGGTCGCGGTAATCGTCAATCAGCGTTTGCAGCAACTCAGCGAGGTCAAGTTGGGTAGCCTGTTCCAGACGCGCATCGTCGCGAAAGAATTCCAGCGCGGTGTTGATCATCGCCTGCATCTCGTCGACATCCCGGAACAGGCGGTGCTGCTGGTCGGCATCTTCGATGAATTCCCCCCGCAGGCGCAGGCGGGTCAGCGGCGCACGCAGGTCATGGGAAATCGCGGCGAGCATCTGGGTGCGGTCCTGGATGAAGTGCTGCAACTGCGCCTGCATGCCGTTGAACGCGAGAATCGCCTGGCGGATTTCCTGGGGGCCGACCGGCTCGATAGGCGGCGCACGAAAGTCGGCGCCGAAACGTCGCACACCCTGGGCGAAATACTGCAGCGGCCGGGCCAGGCGCCGGGTGGCGATCAGCGTGACCAGCGCGGTGGAAATCAGTACCAGCATCAGCACGATCAGGCTTCGCGGGCCTTCCGCCAGGCCCCAGCTGCGCGACGGCGCGCTGAACATCAGCCAGGATTCATCCACCAGCTGCACCACCAGCGCATAGCGCCCGCCGGGGCCAGGCCAGTCGGACGGTTCGTAGGCTTCCATTCGCCGCTCCGGCCCCTTGAGCAGCTGCTTGAACACCTGGTCGGAGTGAAACCCCGGGTCTTCCAGAACCGGCACATCAATGCCTGTGCGGGTGGCCGACCAACTCACATTGAAGCTGTCATCGGCCACTGCCCGAGTCAGTTGCGCGCGCTGGGACGGCTCCGCCGCTTCGATCATCCGCACGATCACCGCGACCTTCTCCAACAGGCCGGTTTCACCCAACGGCGGCCTGGCCCAAACGCCAGCCAGTTGCACAAACAGCGCATTGAAGGCCAGCGCAGTGAGCATCGCAATCAGGATGGTCAGGGCAATCCAGCGGGCCACGGTGTCCCGAGGTTTGAAGCGGCTCATGAGCGGGTCACCGCGACGGTGAACTGGTAACCACCGTTGCGCACCGTACGAATCATCGCCGGGCGCTTGGTGTCGAACTCCAGCTTGCGTCGCAGGCGGCTGACCTGCACGTCGATGCTGCGGTCGAACGCGTCGTGGCTATGGCCCCGCGCCAGGTTCAGCAATTGCTCGCGGGTGAGCACGCGCTGCGGGTGTTCGACGAACACCAGCAGCAGGTCGAACTCCCCGGACGACAACGGGATCATCACCTGGTCCGGCGAGCGCAACTCACGGCGCGTCAGGTCCAGTTGCCAGCCGGCGAAACGAATCAGCGGGCGCGACACGTCGCCCAACGTCGGCCGGTTTTCACCCGCCCGACGCAGTACGGCGCGCACCCGGGCAAGTAATTCACGGGCATCGAAAGGTTTGCTCAGGTAATCATCTGCGCCCATTTCCAGGCCCACCACGCGATCACTCAGTTCGCCCATGGCGGTCAGCATGATCACCGGTGTTGCGTATTGCTGGCGCAGGCGCTGGCACAGCAACAGGCCGTTATCCCCCGGCAGCATCAGGTCGAGGATGATCAGGTCGGCAGGTGTACGCTCCATGGCCGCCCACAGCTCGGCGCCATTGGCGGCGGTCTCGACCGTGTAGCCATGTTGCAGGAAGAATTTCTTCAGCAGGGCGAGGACCTCGAGGTCATCGTCCACGATTAAAAGATGGCTCACCGATGGGCATCACTTGGTCTTGTCGATGCGCCATCTAAAACCATTCGACGCGGCCCGTCATATATTTCAATCGTGCAATAAAGCGTCAACGGCGCAATAAAGCAGACATCTTTGCGCAAGCTGCGGCTGCCAGCATCGGCTTCCTTTTCCCGGAGACTGACCCCATGCGCTCGCTGACGTATCCCCAGCACCTGGCTCGCCAGGCGGTGTTGTTGCTGACTGTGTCTTACCTCACAGGCTGCGCGAGCCCGGCCAACGTAACGAGTACCACACGCTGCGCACAGGTTTCCTACCCGGTGTATGACCCCGCCGAACCAGTCAACCGGGGCGTGTTCGCCTTCAACCGCGCGGTGGATGACTACGCCCTGGCGCCTGTAGCCCGAGGCTACCGATACATGCCGGAGTTTTTCCAGCAGGGTGTGCATAACTTCGCCAGCAACTTCAGCGAGCCCAAGGTCTTCATCAACGACCTGCTGCAAGGCAACCCACGGCGCTCGATCAACACCCTGGGACGTTTTGCGGTGAACACCACCGTGGGGATCGTCGGCTTGATCGATGTCTCGGACCCGCTGGGCATCCCTCGCCACACCGCCGACTTCGGCCAGACCTTTGGCGTGTGGGGGATTGGCAACGGGCCGATTGTCGAACTGCCGTTGCTGGGCACCGGCAACAGCCGCGATGCGGCGGGCAAGGTCCTGAACTTCCTGGTGGCGCCGCTGGGCGACAGCGATACCGTGCAAACCCTGGGCACCATCAGCCTGGTGGGTGGCACAGTGGACACGCGCGCCTCGTTGCTGCCGCTGACCGACAGCCTGCAAAAGCTGCCGGACTACTACAGTGCCTTGCGTAACGTGGTGGCCGAACACCGCGCGGCCTTTGTGCTGGAGGGCAAGCAGGGGGCGACGTCGCCTCAGGCCGATAATTGTGCACAGGGAGCCGGCGATGATTTCTGAATCAAGCTCACTGGTCCTGCAACGTCAGGTTCGTAAACGCGGGACCAGCGCCCTGCTCTGCCGGGAGACCCGCCTGAGCCTGTCGTCGGAGCAGGGCCGCCTGGTGCTGAGCCGCTATGTCGAACGGTACAGCCCGCAGGGTGTGCGCTGGGTCGAGCGCCAGCACAGTGTGGCCCTGGCCGAAGTGCTGCGCTGGATGATTGCCGAAGGCGAGACCTGCGCCACGCAGTCATGATTTGAGATGAAAGGTTTATAGCCCGGGCCAGTGGGCGCCGGGTAATTTGCGGCTCGCCCGGGTATCGCGCCTTAACAAAACGCTGACATTCAATGCGTTACCTTTTCGGCCCAACCTTGCCCAGAGCCGTTGCCTTGATGCCTCACCCCGACACACTTCCCGCTGTACTCGCCGGCCCGTTGCTGCGACGCCTGGAACCGCGGCGCCTGGTGATGTGGCTGGTGGGAAGTCGTCCCCTGGCATTGACCCTGAGGCTGCAAGTCGCCCAAGGCGCGGCGCTCGATATCGAGTTGGACGCCAGCCAATGCAAGGTGGTGCCCGTCGGGCGCCAGGCCTTTATCCACCTGATCGACGTACCGCTGGCGGAAGCCCTGCCCCAGGACGTGAGCATAGGCTACGACCTGCTGGTAAACCGTGCCGGTATCGCCGAATGGGCGCCGCACCTGCTCTACCCGGGCGCACAAGGCCCGCATTTCGTCCTGCACAGCCGCATCCACCAATTGGTCCACGGTTCCTGCCGCAAGCCCCATCACAGCGCAGCCGACGGTTTGCTGTGTGTCGACCGGCTGCTGGCCGCATCGAACACCCTGGAGGAACGCCCGGCCTTGTTGATGATGAGTGGCGACCAGGTCTACGCCGACGATGTCGCGGGGCCGATGCTGCGGGCCATTCATGCGCTGATCACGCGCCTCGGCCTGTTCGATGAACACCTCGACGGTGCCGTCGTCGACAACAGCGCCGCGCTTTATGAGCATGCCGCCAGCTACTACCATCGAGCCGACCTGTTGCCCGCCCTGAAGAGCAACGAGACCCTGCGCGAGCGTTTTTTTGGCGGGGTGAAGAAGCCTATTTTCACCAGCAGCAGCGCCGACAACCACCTGGTGACTTTTGCCGAAGTCATGGCGATGTACCTGCTGGCGTGGTCGCCCGTACCGTGGCAACTGATCACACCGCAAGCGCCGCAACTGCGCGCCGAAGGGCACGTACGCTATGGGCACGAGCAAGTGCAGATCGACACGTTCCGTGACGGCCTGGGTGGCGTGGCCAGGGTGTTCGCCCACCTCTCCTGCCTGATGATCTTCGATGATCACGACATCACCGACGACTGGAACCTCAGCGCCCAATGGGAAGAAACCGCCTACGGGCATCCGTTCTCCAAGCGCATCATCGGCAACGCACTGCTGGCCTACATGCTGTGCCAGGGCTGGGGCAATAACCCGGATGCGTTCGATACGGTGATCGGCAAAACCCTGGCGCTCACCACACAGGCCCACGACAACTACCTGCAGCCTGACGCTCAAGATGAGCTGGTGGATGACCTGCTGAAGTTCCAGCAATGGCATTACGTGCTGCCCACCACCCCCGCACTGGTAGTGCTCGACACCCGTACCCGGCGCTGGCGCAGCGAGTTCAACCTCAAGCAACCCTCCGGCCTGCTGGACTGGGAAGCACTGAGCGAACTGCAACAGGAGCTGCTGGATCACCCTTGCGCGATCATCGTTTCACCGGCGCCGATCTTCGGCGTCAAGCTGATCGAAACCGTGCAGAAGGCCTTCAGCTGGTGCGGCTACCCGCTGTTGGTGGACGCGGAAAACTGGATGGCCCACCGCGGCGCGGCACAGGTGATCCTCAACATCTTTCGTCACTCCCGCACACCGGGCAACTACGTGATCCTCTCGGGAGACGTGCACTACTCGTTCGTCTATGAAGTGCTGATTCGCCACCGCAATGCCGGTCCAAAAATCTGGCAGATCACCAGCAGCGGCATCAAGAACGAATTCCCGCCGCGCTTGCTGGAATGGTTCGACCGTCTCAATCGATGGCTCTACTCACCGCGCTCACCGCTGAACTGGTTCACCCGTCGCCGACTCATGCAGGTAGTGCCGCATATTCCGGAACACGCTGAAGCGGGCGAACGGCTCTGGAATTCTGCCGGGATCGGGCAGGTGTTTTTTAACCGGCAGGGGCAGCCTGAGGCGATTTATCAGCACAATGCCAATGGGACGCCCAGGACCAGGATGGCGGCGCCTGATCAGAAGCTGAACCCAAGCAAGTAGTGGCTTTTAGCCACATTCTCACTAGACCAAAGACCCCCTTCTAAGCGCCAAGGCGCCGTTGTACAGTACCGCCAGCCACGGAGTATCGGCATCAATTTTGGCTGGCCCCAGGAGCCAGTCCACGCAGGGAGTGCGCAATGGACGATACATCCGGCAGCGAACCGTCAAGGAAGGACTTTTGCGACCTTAACGCCGACATGCTGCATGCCATCATGGAACTGGTCAGCGACGGGATCTGGGACTGGAACGCCAACACCGGGTTCGTCTACCGCAACCCCGGCTGGTACGAAATGCTCGGCTATGCCCATCACTCCCTGGAAAACAGCGTATTCACCTGGGAAAACGTGATTCATCCCGATGACTATCCCCAAGTGATGGTGCTGTTTGATAACTACATCAACCGCCGCACCACTCACTATCAAGCCGAATACCGCTGCCGCAAGAAAGACGGCTCCTACCTGTGGATCGAAGACCGCGGCTACGTGATCGCACGTAACAGCGACGGCTCGGTGGCACGCATGGTCGGCGCCCACCGCAGTATCCAGGCGCGCAAACAGTCCATCGAACAGCTGGAGCGCCGCAATCAATCCCTTGAAGCCCTGGTGGCCGAGCGCACCCGCGAGCTGTCGCGGGTCAATCAACAACTGCAGTTGCAACTGGACGAGAATCGCTCCCTGGCCGAACGCGACGCCTTGACTCGCGTGGCCAATCGTTACCGCCTTGAACGCGTCCTGCTGGAAGAGTGCGCTCGCGCCCAACGGTTTCGCCTGCCGCTGTCGCTGATCGCCATGGACATTGACGACTTCAAGCCCATCAACGATCAGCACGGCCATGCCGTAGGCGATGAAACCCTGGTGCGCGTGGTGGAATGCCTGGAGGCCTGCATTCGCCACGGCGACTTGCTGGCCCGCTGGGGCGGCGATGAATTCATGGTCATCGTGCCCAAAAGCACGTTGGAGACCGCGCGGGAATTGGCCGAGCGGATGCGCTGTGCGCTCAAGGACTTGCCCGCCGTGGGCAGCTTCAAGGTGACGTTGAGCCTCGGCGTGGTAGAGCGACGCAACGATGAGTCACCCGCCTGCCTGATGGCCAGGGCCGATCAGGCGTTGTATCGCTCCAAGGCGGCGGGCAAGGACACGGTTTCTTCGTGAAACCTCAGCGAACCGGCGGCGCGTACTGGATCCCGCCGTTGCTCCATAGGGCATTAAGGCCGCGCTTGATCTTCAGCACGCTGCCCTGGCCGATGTTGCGCTCGAACACCTCGCTGTAGTTGCCCACTTGCTTGACGATCTGCACGACCCAGTCCTTGCGCAGTTTCAGGTCCTTGCCGTAGTCACCGTCTGCGCCGAGCAAACGGGCGACGTCCGGGTTCTTGCTGGACTTGGCTTGCTCTTCAACGTTCTGCGAAGTGATGCCCATTTCCTCGGCATTGAGCATGGCGAACAACGTCCACTTGACGATGCTGAACCACTCGTCGTCGCCCTTGCGCACCAGCGGGCCCAATGGTTCCTTGGAAATCACTTCCGGCAACACCACGAACTCATCCGGGTGAGCCATCTTGATCCGCTGGGCGTACAGCCCCGACTGGTCGGTGGTGAGCACGTCGCAGCGGCCCGCTTCGAGGCCCTTGGCACTTTCGTCAGCAGTGTCGAAGGTAATCGGCGTGTACTTCAGGCCGTTGGCGCGGAAGTAATCCGAGACGTTCAGCTCGGTGGTGGTGCCGGCCTGGATGCAGATGGTCGCGCCGTCCAGGTCCTTGGCGCTCTTCACACCGAGCTTGGTGTTCACCAGGAACCCGATGCCGTCGTAGTAGGTCACGCCGGTGAACACCATGCCCATGCCCGCGTCACGGGAACTGGTCCAGGTGGTGTTGCGGGAAATCAGGTCGATCTCGCCGGATTGCAACGCAGTGAAACGCTCCTTGGCGGTCAACTGGCTGAACTTCACCTTCGACGCATCACCAAAGAGTGCTGCAGCGACGGCGTGGCACACGTCCACATCAATGCCGGTCATCTTGCCGTTGGCGTCCGGCACGCCAAAACCCGGTAACCCATCACTGACCCCACACTGGATAAAACCCTTCTTCTGGATCGCATCCAGGGTCGCCCCCGCGTGTGCGCTTGCGGCCAGCCCCAATAGTGCTGCGGCGGTGAATGCCGCCAACGTGGATTTCATGTGCTTCATGCAAGGCGCTCCCTGTCGGTCTTTATTATTCGGCGCCACAAACCCGCGCCGTTTATAGTGTTGCCGGTCAGTATCAACGGCTTTACACCTTGGCCACAAACGACGTTTAGGCAAAGGCTCCTTCCGATTTGGAATGAACTTCTCATGATCTCGAAACGCTTGACCCCTTCGATGACCGCCCTGCAGTGCTTCGAAGCCGCCGCCCGCCACCTGAGTTTCACCCGCGCTGCCGAAGAACTGCACCTGACCCAGAGCGCGGTGAGCAAGCAGGTGGCACAGCTCGAAGAGATGCTCTGCCACCCGCTGTTCCAGCGAGTGCGCCAGCGTTTGTACCTGTCGCCGGCGGGCTCGCTGTACCTGGAGGAAGTACGCAAGATCCTCAACCAGGTGGATATTTCCAGCCGCTACATCCTCACTTACGGTGGCGAGACCGAAGTGCTGCGCATCGCCACCCAGCCGACCTTCGGTGACCGCTGGCTGGTGCCCAAGCTCAAGGATTTTGCCGCGCGCCATCCCAATATCCATCTGGACGTGCGCAACGAACTGGAGCCGTTCGACGTGTTGCAGGCCAAGGCGGATATCGCGTTTTTCTTCGGCCAGGGAGCGTGGCCGGGGGCAACTTGCATCGAGTTGTTTCGCGAAGCCGTGGTGCCGGTCTGTGCCCCCGGGTTTGTTGCCGCTGGCAGCGACGCCTCGTCCCGCCACACCTTGCTGCAATGCACCTCGCGCCCGGAAGCCTGGCACGAGTGGTTTCTGGAACAGGGCCTGCACTCGCAAAACAGCTACCACGGGCCGCGTTTCGACACGTTCTACATGTGCATCCGCGCCGCGCAATCGGGGTACGGCGTGGCGTTGGTGCCACAGTATCTGGTGGCCGAGGAATTGGCGAACGCCAGCCTGATGATCCCCTGGGATTACAGAATGCCGAGTGCCGGCGCGCACTTTATCGCCCATGCCGAGCATGCCGGGGAGATCCCGAAAGTGAAGGCGTTCCTGAACTGGATGGTGGATGTGGCGAGGGAGCTTGCTCCCTCGCCATAGCACATCCCGACTTTTAATAATGACCCGGCGACTTTATTTCGTTTGCGGGGCAAGGCGGCTCACGGCTTAGATAAAAGGACGCATCCTATTCTTGAGTCCCGGATCCATGAGCCGCGAAACCATCAGCCAATCGATTTCCATCGTCCACCCCATCAGCCTCAGCCATGGCCGGAACGCCGAAGTCTGGGACACCACCGGCAAGCGCTTCATCGATTTCGTCGGCGGCATCGGCGTGCTCAACCTGGGCCACTGCCACCCGCGTGTGGTGGAGGCGATCCGCGACCAGGCCACCAGGCTCACCCACTACGCCTTCAATGCCGCGCCTCACGCGCCCTACATCGAACTGATGGACCGTCTTACCGCATTCATCCCGGTGGATTACCCGGTCAGTGGCATGCTCACCAACAGTGGCGCGGAAGCGGCGGAAAACGCCCTGAAAATTGTCCGCGGCGCCACTGGCCGCACCGCCGTCATCGCCTTTGACGGTGCGTTTCACGGGCGCACGCTGGCGACGCTCAACCTCAATGGCAAGGTGGCGCCATACAAGCAAAAAGTCGGCGTATTGCCGGGGCCGGTGTTCCACCTGCCCTACCCCAGCCGCGACAACGGCGTGACCTGCGGCGAAGCACTCAAGGCGATGGACCGCCTGTTCAGCGTGGAAATCGACGTCGACGACGTGGCCTGTTTCATCATCGAACCCGTGCAGGGCGAAGGTGGTTTCCTGGCGCTGGACGTGGAATTTGCCCAGGCCCTGCGACGCTTCTGCGATGAGAAAAACATCCTGTTGATTGCCGATGAAATCCAGTCCGGCTTCGGCCGCACCGGCCAGCGCTTCGCCTTCTCACGCCTGGGCATCGAACCGGACCTGATCCTGCTGGGCAAAAGCATCGCCGGCGGTGTGCCGTTGGGTGCGGTGGTGGGTCGCAAGACATTGCTCGACAACCTGCCCAAAGGCGGCCTCGGCGGCACCTACTCCGGTAACCCGATTGCCTGCGCGGCGGCCTTGGCCACCCTGGATGAAATGACGGACGAGCACCTGCAAGGTTGGGGCACTCAGCAGGAAGAAGCGATCGTCAGTCGCTATGAATCATGGTGTTCGAAAAGGCTCTCCCCCTACCTCGGCCGCTTGACCGGCGTGGGCGCCATGCGTGGCATCGAACTGGCCAACGCCGACGGCAGCCCGGCGCCACAACAACTGACCCAGCTGCTGGCACTGGCCCGCGAGGCGGGTTTGTTGCTGATGCCCAGCGGCAAATCGCGGCATATCATCCGCCTGCTGGCGCCGTTGACGATTGAAGCGGCGGTGCTGGAGGAAGGGCTGGATATTCTTGAAGAGTGTTTGGCGAAGTTGGCTTAAAAACCAGAAAGCCCGGCGGGAAGCCGGGCTTCGAACGGAAAACGTCAGTGGACGAGTCGGGCGACGCCAAAGGCGATGGCAGACAAGGCGCCAGCTGTTCCGACAAACCATTTCAGCAGGCGGGTTTCCAACGATTGCATATCCGTTCTGAAATTGGCGATTGAGAGATCCAACCTGGAGGTTGCTTCGAGCAGGTCGATTTTGGTCTGCATCAGATCGGACTTGGTGGCCATGTGCTCCTGCATGCCATCCAGCTTCGTCTCGACGCGCTCCAATCTTGCCTCAACTTGTGAAATACGCTTTTCCAAATCGTTTTCTCCTCCGTTGCCCCCACCGCCTGCGCCGCCTTTGCGGTCGTAGCCTGATGACGAACCTTGACGGTACTCCTGGCGAAGATAGCTCACATTATCCTTGAGGTCATTCGCCATTTCAGGCCTCCTTCTTTTGGGTCAAAGCATTCAGTCCATCAGCTACACCTTCCATGCAGTCGATAAACTCATTCAGCTTCACCCATGCTTCATCTGCCGCCTGTTTTACATCCACGTCTTCACTATGTTTGAGCGCACCGGACAAGCTAATGATGCCGGAGCCGAGCCTAGCAATTGCACTGTGATACTGACCGAGAATAATGACTAGTTCCCCGGCTGTTACGGCCTTTGCCTCACCCACGTTGTCGTCGCCTTCCATGTCGACCCCCCATCTGTTTTGGTGACGCAGATAACCACGCCCTCAAACACAAACCAACGCACAGATTGCTACCAAATCCGACGATCCAGCGCACTATTACCAAATCCGAAAGAATCCATCTTCCGTTTAGCCCTTTCTCTCCCCGCGCCAGGGCTTTATCCTTGTCAGCAACAAACTGAAACGTTTCATCATTCCACCAAACCATCGACCGCCCGTGTTCAACGCCCTTGTGCGAACGCGCCAGGCCGCTGTTTGCGTTTCAAAACCATAAAATATTAAGACCCCATTTTGCCTATGCCTGCTTTCCCAAACCTGCGCCTGTGCGCTGCGCTGTTACCGTTCGGCCTGATCAACTGTGCCCAGGCCGCACCTGCCTTTGACGCTGAATCACCGTGGATGCTGGGTGATTTCGGCGGCGCTCGGACAGCGCTGTCTCAACAAGGCTACGACTTCAAATTCGACTACACCGGCGAAATGGGCAGCAACCTGCACGGCGGCTCGGATCACGACCGCACTGCGCGCTACAGCGACCAATTCGGCCTGGGCACGCACCTGGATCTGCAGAAGATCCTCGGCTGGCACGACGCCGAGTTCCAGTTGACGGTAACCGAGCGCAGCGGCAACAACATCACCAATGACCGGGTCAACGATCCGCGTGTGGGCGGTTTTACCTCGTCCCAGGAAGTCTGGGGCCGTGGCCAGACCTGGCGCCTGACGCAGATGTGGTACCAGCAGAAATTCTTCGACCAAAAGCTCGACGTCAAGGCCGGGCGCTTTGGCGAAGGTGAAGACTTCAACAGCTTCCCCTGCGACTTCCAGAACCTCGCATTCTGCGGCTCGCAGGTCGGTAACTGGGTTGGCAGCATCTGGTACAACTGGCCGGTGAGCCAGTGGGCGTTGCGGGTCAAATATCACCTGACGCCCGAGTTGTACGCCCAGGTCGGCGCCTACGAACAGAACCCGTCCAACCTCGATCGCGGCAACGGCTTCAAGCTCAGCGGCAGCGGCACCCAAGGCGCCCTGCTCCCGGTTGAGCTGGTGTGGACGCCTACGCTGAACGGCCTGCCCGGCGAATACCGCGCCGGCTACTACTACAGCAGCGCCAAGGCCAGCGATGTGTATAAAGACCGCAACGACCAGCCGGCAGCCCTCAGCGGCGAGGCCTATCGCAGCGCCTCCAGCAAGCACGGGGTGTGGCTGGGGGTGCAGCAGCAAGTCACCAGCCTGGCCAGCGACCATTCGCGGGGCTTGAACGTGTTCGCCAACGGCACGATGCACGACAAGAAAACCAACGCTGTGGATAACTACGTGCAAGCCGGCGTGGTCTACAAGGGCCTGTTCGACGCCCGCGCCAAGGACGATATCGGTTTCGCCGTGGCCCGGGTGCACGTCAACCCGGCCTACCGCAAGAATGCCGAGGCAAGCAACCAGGCCCACGCGGTATACGACTTCGATGACCCGTCCTACCTGCCGATTCAACACACGGAATACAGCGCTGAGCTCTATTACGGCATCCATGTCACCCAGTGGCTGACGGTGCGCCCGAACCTGCAATACATCCGTCACCCCGGAGCCGTGGCCCAGGTGGATGACGCGCTCATCGGCGGGATCAAGCTGCAAAGCTCATTCTGACGTTGTAAGTAAATTCTGAAGAAAACGAATTAGCCCTGAACCAAGCCTGCGCCGGAACGTCATCTACAGTGAACTGTGCGCAATCAATTCAAAACGTAACGGAGAACCACACTATGAGCACTGATGGTGCTTCAAGTCCAAGTCGCCTGCTGCCCAGGCTGCTGGGGATCTTGCTGCTGATAATGGGCCTGGCCTTGTTGGCCGGGGGGATCAAGCTGAGCATGCTCGGCGGGTCGCTGTATTACCTGCTGGCCGGTCTCGGCATCACCGTCACAGGCCTGTTGCTGCTGGCAACACGCCGTGCGGCGCTGGGCTTGTACGCACTGGTGCTGTTTGCCAGCACCGTATGGGCGCTGTGGGAAGTCGGCCTGGACTGGTGGCAACTGGTACCGCGCCTGGCCCTGCTGTTTGCCCTCGGCATCGTCATGCTGCTCCCGTGGTTCCGCCGTCCGTTGCTGCGTGGCCAAGCCTCGCCGCTGGGCACTGGCGCGCTGAGCGTCGCGGTGGTACTGGCCGGCGCCGCTGCATTGGCCAGCCAATTCACCGACCCGGGCGCCATGGTCAAGAAAGGCCAGCTGGACCGCGATGCGGTACCGGGCATGGCCAGCACTGCGCCAGCCCAGGCTGATGGTGACTGGAACTCCTATGGCCGTTCGGCCTTCGGTGATCGTTACTCGCCACTCGCACAGATCACTCCGGAAAACGCCCACAAGCTGGTTCCAGCCTGGACCTTCCGTACTGGCGACATCCCTGGCCCAGGCGATCCCGGTGAAACCACCGCGGAAAACACCCCGCTGAAAGTCAACGGCATGCTCTACGTGTGCACGCCCCACAGCCAGGTGATTGCCCTGGACCCGGACACCGGCAAGGAAATCTGGCGTTTCGACCCGAAGATCAGCAGCGAAGGTGCTGCCAACTTCAAGGGTTGGGCGCACATGACCTGCCGTGGCGTGTCGTATCACGATGACGCGGTCTATGCCTCGGAACAGAGCCCGACTGGCAGCGCCAGCCCGGCCGCCGCGCCGAATGCCTGCCCGAAACGCATCTTCGTCCCTACCGCCGACACCCGTCTGATCGCCCTGAACGCCGACACCGGCAAGATGTGCGAAGACTTCGGTGACAAAGGCCAGATCGACTTGCGTGCCAACATCGGCACCTTCGCCCCGGGCGGTTACTACTCCACCTCGCCACCGGCCGTCACCAAGAACCTGGTGGTAATCGGCGGTCACGTGACCGACAACGTCTCCACCGACGAGCCTAGCGGCGTGATCCGTGCGTTCGACGTGCACACCGGCAAGCTGGTGTGGAATTGGGACAGCGGCAACCCGGACGACACCACCCCGTTGGCCGAGGGCAAGACTTACACCCGCAACTCGCCAAACATGTGGTCGATGTTCGCGGTGGACGAAAAACTCGGCATGCTCTACCTGCCGATGGGTAACCAGATGCCCGACCAGTACGGCGGCGACCGGACTCCGGACTCCGAGAAGTACAGCGCCGGCCTGACTGCCCTGGACATCGACAGCGGCCACGTGAAGTGGACCTTCCAGTTCACTCACCATGACCTGTGGGACATGGACGTGGGCGGCCAGCCTTCGCTGATCGACATCAAGACCGCTGACGGCGTGAAGCAAGCGGTGATGGCGTCGACCAAGCAAGGCAGCATCTACGTGATCGACCGCTCGAACGGTCAGCCTGTAGTGCCGATCAATGAAATCCCTGTACCGCAAGGCGCAGTGGCCGGCGATCACACCGCACCGACCCAACCGAAGTCCGACCTGAACTTCATGCCACCGCCCCTCAAGGAGCGCGACATGTGGGGCGTGACGCCGTTCGACCAGATGCTGTGCCGGATTGACTTCAAATCCATGCGCTACGACGGTCCGTTCACCCCGCCGTCGCTGCAGGGCTCGATCGTTTACCCAGGTAACTTCGGCGTGTTCGACTGGGGTGGCATTTCCGTCGACCCGGTTCGCCAGATCGCGTTCGTGAACCCAAGCTACATGGCGTTCAAATCGAAACTGATCCCGGCTGCCGATATTGCCAAGCAAGGCCCACGGGTCAGCGAAACCGAAGGCGTGCAGCCAAACAAAGGCGCGCCGTACGGTGTGATCCTCGAAGCCATGCTGTCGCCACTGGGCCTGCCGTGCCAGGCGCCGGCGTGGGGTTATGTGGCCGCGGTCGACCTGACCAACCACCAGACCATCTGGATGCACAAGAACGGCACCGTGCGTGACAGCTCGCCGGTTCCGATTCCACTGACCATGGGCGTGCCAAGCCTGGGCGGGACTTTCACCACCGCCGGTGGCGTGTCCTTCCTCAGCGGTACCCTTGACCAGTACCTGCGTGCCTATGACGTGAAAAACGGCAAGCAGTTGTGGGAAGGCCGCCTGCCAGCAGGCGCGCAAACCACACCAATGACCTACACCGGCAAGGACGGCAAGCAGTACGTGCTGGTCATGGCCGGCGGTCATGGTTCCCTGGGCACCAAGCAGGGTGACTATGTGATGGCGTTCAAACTGCCGGATTAAGCAAAACCGGCAGTAAGAAAAAGGCGGCTACCTAAGTGGGTAGCCGCCTTTTTTTATGCGTGAAATAAAGCGATCCGATAGCGCCGATGTATTTAAAAGTTTACTCGGAAAAGTCCTATACCTCCCCAAAAGTCTTTCCCTCAACTTTGGCCCTGCGCCATCCGACGCTCACTGTCGCCAGTAAATCCCCAGCCAAACAAACGTTATCTATATGACGTGCTGTAACTAACATGGAGTTTTCATCATGACGGACCTCAACAGCGTTGAATCAATACCTGCAGTCCCGCATAGCCAGGCGCCCGGGATCCTGGCGCTCGAGCAACTCGACACACTCAGCCTGGAAAAACTTATTCGCGGAGAAATACTTGCCATCCGGGTACCTGACTACGCGAATGAACAAACCAGCGAAGTACTAAATAAACATATCAACGAAACGGCGACGCTCCAGGAATATAACCACGAGACCTATGAGCACGGAAAAGTTGTCCAGCATTTCTATGGTGTCCATCGCTGGGGAACACCGTTCAACTCCACCTACGGCAAGGCCGCAGACAGCTATTCGCAACAGAAATACTACGCAGACGCCACCCACATGCGCTGCGTGATCGATGACCTCTGTGCCCCGCGCAAACCACCCATCCATCTACTGATGGAGCATATCCGGCAGGTGTGGCCAGAAGGCGCGACAACCGCGGCGTTCCAGGGCCAGCCGATGTTCTGCGGCATTATCCGCGCCATGTTCCCGGAGACAGCCCACCTCTCCGAAACAGTCCCCCATGTCGATTGCCTGCCCTTGTCGATTGCCGAACTGGAACATCAATTCAGCGCGAATATTTACCTCGAAGTACCACCTTCCGGAGGTGAACTGGTCATTTGGGATACCGAGGCGTTTACCTACGACGAGGTCATCCGTTTCGAAGGGGCGGAACTGCCCGAAGATCGTTTGCAAAAACCGCTGCGCATCCAGCCGCAGAAAAACGAACTGGTGATTATCAATACTCGCCGTCCCCATGCCATTTGCGGTTTCGATTCAGGCAAGCGCATCAGCATCCAGTCGTTTATCGGCTATACCACTGGCCAGCCGTTTTACTTCTGGTGCTAACGCCTTTATTTCTCTTCCTGACGGACACCCTGATATGACACCTGAAGAATTCCGCCGACATGGCCACGCCATGATCGACCTGATTGCAGACTATCGACAAAACATCGAGCAACGCGGTGTGCAACCCACCACGGCCCCGGGAGAAATCAGGTCCGCATTGCCGGCCAGCCCGCCTGAGACAGCCGAACCGTTCGAACAGATCATGGGCGACGTCGAAACACTGATCATGCCCGGTCTGTTGCATTGGCAGCATCCAAGTTTCTTCGGGTTCTTCCCGTCGAATGTGGAACTGTCCTCCGTCCTCGGCGATTGCTTGAGTACCGGCCTGGGCGTGGTGGGATTGTCGTGGCAATCGAGCCCGGCCCTGACCGAAATCGAGGAAGTCACCACCGATTGGCTGCGCGACATGATCGGCCTGAGCGCCAACTGGAGCGGAGTGATCCAGGACTCGGCCTCGACCTCCACCCTGGTGGCGCTGATCAGCGCCCGCGAACGCAGCTCCCACTACGCGCTGATGCACGATGGCCTGCAAAACAGCGGCGCCCCCTTGATCGTCTACACCTCGGCCCACGCCCATAGTTCAGTGAACAAGGCCGCGATCCTGGCGGGGTTCGGCCAGAACAATATCCGTACCGTGGCAACCGACGAACACAATGCAATGTCACCGCATGCATTGGAGCGGGCAATCGAACAAGACCTGGCTGCCGGGAACAGACCCTGTGTGGTGATTGCGACCACCGGCACAACGGCAGCCATGGCCATCGACCCCCTGGAAGCCATCGGCGCCCTGACGCAACGCCACGGCCTGTGGTTGCATGTCGACTCAGCCATGGCCGGGGCCGCGATGATCCTCCCGGAATGCCGCGCACTGTGGCACGGCATCGAGAACGCCGACTCGCTGGTCCTCAACCCTCACAAATGGCTGGGGGCAGCGTTTGATTGCTCGGTGTACTTTGTACGCGACCCCGAGCACTTGATTCGCATCATGACCACCAACCCCAGCTATCTACAGTCCAAGGCTGACGGCCAGGTCAGGAACTACCGCGACTGGCGGATCTCCCTGGGCAGCCGGTTCCGCGCGCTGAAGCTGTGGTTCCTGATCCGCGAGCAAGGCGTCAGCGGCCTGCAGGCCCGGCTGCGGCGTGACCTGGCGAATGCCCGCTGGCTGGCAGAACAGATTGAAGGCAGCAAACACTGGAAACTGGTAGCCGCCGTCACCCTGCAAACCTTGTGCATTCGCCACGAGCCACCAGGCCTTGATGGTGAGGCGCTGGATACCTACACCCGGGCCTGGGCGGAAAAGCTCAACCATTCAGGCAGCGCCTACGTCACCCCCGCCGTGCTCGACGAGCGCTGGATGGTACGCGTGTCCATTGGCGCGCTGGGGACGGAGCGCCACCACGTCGAAGGCTTGTGGGAACGGTTGCAAAGCCTGGTCGATGCAACGGAGGAACACTGAAAGACCGGCGTCGGTGCAGCCACCGACGCCCTAGACCGGCACCCGCTCGCGGCGCATCCACATCTCAAACGCCATGGCATTCAACGGCCGGCTGATCAGATAGCCCTGGGCCGTGTCGCACTTCCAGAGCTTGAGCAGCTTGAGGCTGGGCTCGAATTCCACCCCTTCGGCCACCACCTTGAGCCCCAGGTTGTGGCTCATTTCGATGGTCGAGCGCACGATCACGCCGTCGCCGGAAGTGCTGTCGAGGTTGCGCACAAACGACTGGTCGATCTTCAATTCCTGCACCGGCAGGCGTTGCAGTTGCGCCAGGGATGAATAGCCGGTGCCGAAGTCATCCACCGAGAGGCTGATGCCACAAGCGCGCAGTTGCTCCAGCACGCTGAGGGCCTGGGCCGGGTTGTGCATGATCGCGCTTTCGGTGATTTCGAAAATCAGCTGCCGGGCCGATACCCGGTAGTGCGCCAGCAACTCGGTCACCCGCAGGGCCAGGCCGTCATCGGCCAGGTCATCCACCGAGATGTTCACCGACAACTGCACCTCCAACCCGCGTACCGCCCACTCGGCCAGTTGGCGAATGGCTTCTTCGATCACCCACTGGGTCAGGCTGCCCATGCTGCCGGTGCGCTCGGCCAGGGGAATGAACTCGGCCGGCGACACCAGGCCCAGGGTCGGGTGCTGCCAGCGCAACAGCGCTTCGGCCTGGCGCACATGGCCATGGTGCAGGTCGAGCTTGGGCTGGTAACACAGGTACAACTCGCCCTCCGTCGGCGCCCGGCGCAGGTCACGAATCAGGCTGATCTGGCGTTGATGGGCGAGGTCGCGGTCCTGCTGGTAGATCTGTAAGTAACCCGGGAACGCTGCCGCATCGTGGCGGGCAATCGCGGCGCGGCTGATCAGCTCTTCAACCTGCTGGCCGTCGGCCGGGTAGGCGGCGATGCCGATGCTCACTTCGTGGCGCAATTCATCGCCACCAATGCGCTGGGGTTCGGTGAGCAGCCCATACAAGCGGTCAGCCAGGGCCACCGCGCGGTCGATCGCGGTGTTTTCCAGCAGCAGCAAAAACTCGCTGCCGGTGATGCGCGCGGCGGTGTCGCTGGCCGACAGGCTCGACAGCAGGCAGCGGCTGGCTTCGCGGAGCATTTCTTCCACGCCTTCCGGGCCGTAGCCTTCGTTGATCACCCGGTAATTTTCAATCCCCAGGTACAGCAACACCACGGGCCGGCCGGCGCTGATGGCGCTGCCCAGGCGTTCCATGGCCAGCGCGCGGTTGGGCAGGCCGGTAAGCGGGTCGTGCAAGGCGTTGTGGGCCAGTTGTCGCTCGCGTACCGCGATCCCGGTTTGCATGGCGTTGAAGGCCTGGGCCAGCAGGCCGAATTCATCGTGGCTGCGCACCTGTACCGGTGTGCGGTAGTCACCGGCCCCGATGCGTTCGGCCGCCTGCACCAACGCATTGAGTGGGCGTGAAACCCGCCGCGCCAGAAACAACGCACCCGCGAGCGACACCAGCAGCACCACCAGGGCGATCGCGAGAAATTGCCGGTCCAGCGGCGCGAAGGATTCAAGGGCGTGGTCCAGCGGGCTTTGCAGCAGCACCCGGACCTCGCCACCGTCTGCCGTGTTGCCCAACGGCAGCACCTGGCTGAGATAGCGCTGGCCGTGGAACAGGTTCAATTGCGCCACCGGAGTGATGTACGCGCCCTGCAGGTTGCTGGCAATCGACGCCTGTAGCGCCTCGGGCTGAGTACTGAACAATTCGCCGGGCTGACCATGCTGCGCGCTGATGAACGACACTTCCAGGTTGCTCATGGAGCGCAATTCACTGGCAAAGATTTCGTCCATCGGAAAGCCCATGGCGACACGGGCGATCGGTGCGGGGTCGACGACTTCCTGTTGCACCAGCAGGAAAGGCCGGCCATCCAGGGCCACGATCAACATTTGCAGGCCGCTGCGCCGGGCCTGGCGCAAGGCATCGTTATAGGGAAAGGCCTGGCCGGACGTCAGCGCCGGTAACGTGCTGACCATCACGCGGCCGTCGAGCCCCAGCACAAATACCTCGCTGGAACTCAGGCCGGTACCATGCCGGCGCAGGGTCGCGAGAATCGCGTCGGGTTCGCCATCGGCGACAGCCTGGCGAAACGGCAGGTCCGCCGTCAGCCAGTTCAAGCCGTATTGCAGGCGCCGGCCACGCAGGTCGAGCAGGCGTTCGAACACCTGGCTGCCGGTTTCCAGCTGCACCTGGGCCTGGTTTTCCACGGCGCGATTGGTGGCGGTCTTCACCGCGAAATACACCGCCGCCACGACCACCAGCAACAGCAGCGCCAGCACCCCGGCAATCCGGGTTTGAAACGTATGGCGCCACCTCATTCTGTTGCCCTCTGGCAGCGCCTGCCCCCTCCAGCCGAAACGTCCCTTCGTCATACGCGTCCCTCGCGATAGCTGAACCGGCGTCAAATAAATATCCTTTTTACAGGGATATTTGAATTATCCAGATTAGCTGCGCAAGAGAAGAAGTGCACCCAATAAATACGGGAGTTTATATGTCATTAATTTGGCGACAGGCTGCCGTTACGACGCTCGCGCCCGCATGAAGTCCCCCCAACGCCGCACGAGATAGTTGTGCTCATCCATCACCGAGTTCCACACCGCGATATGCCCCATGCGCTGTTCATAGGAACCGCCGTCGCGCACGTCACCCACATCGATCAGCGGCAAGCCATCGCTGCCCAACAGCTCTTCCCGAGCGGGCAGCCCGGCGTACCAGTAGTCCCATTCGGCACTGCTCAGGTGATCACGGCTGCGAGCCGGGTTGCCGATGTAATAACCCTGGCGCGCCATCACCGCACCCGGCCAGCCGGACAGCCACCAGTTGAGGTAGGCATAGGCCGCATCCAGCACCGGGCCCTTGGCATGGCGCGACAGCGACAACCCGCCGAACCAGGCGCGATAGCCTTCACGGGGCACCGCCAGGCGGTATTTGACCCCGGCCCGATGCAGGCGCATCAGGGTCGGTGACCACAGGCTCTGGATATCGATGCTCGGGCTGAGCATCAGTTGCGCGGCTTCCTCGTCATCGGACCAGAACGCCGCGAAGTGGCCTTCCTTCTGTTTACGCACCAGGATATCGGCCAGTACATCGATCTCTTCGATGCTCATGTTGCCGATGTCCTTGAAGCTCGCGAGGCCCGCGCCTTGCACGGCCAGCGCCGCGTCGAGGGCGCCGATGGCGGCGTCGCTCTGCAACGCAGTGCGTGCGCCCCAGGCCGGGTCCAGCAACCAGCCCCAACTCTCGTTGGCGCGGTTGAACCCTTCGGGCAAGCGCTCGGGGCGGTAGGCGAAACTGTCGGCGTTGTGGGTCAGGGGCAGCATGCTGATGCGTTCGGTGACGGTGCTGCCGAGGCTGCCGTCGTGCTGCACGAAGAGGCGCTCGCTGGGCACACTGCCGCTGCCCAGACGGTCGTTGGCGGACAAGCGTCCGCGCTTGGGCAGGTCGTTGATCTCGTGCCACAGCGCAATGCGCCGGGTGTCGATCGGCTGGATCGCCCGCGCCGGCCACACGAAGTCGACGTTGTGAAACCACTGGTCGTAGAGGTCGTAGCTGTCAGGTTGCATCACCGCAATGCGCTGGGCCTGCTCGACATCATGCACCTGGTACACCAGGCGAATGCCCAGCTCTTTTTCCGCTCGCACACGCAAGGTTTCGAGCAAGGTCACCGAGGTGCCGAGGACGCGAAGCGTGATCATGCGGGGAACCTTCTGGAGAACACTTCAAAGGAGCGCCGCAGCAGAGCCGGGTCGAGCCCGCGCAGGATAAACACCAGGCGCGATTGCCGATCGGTCCCCGGCCAGGCAGGCAGGTGAACCGGGGCATGCAGGCAATGCTGCACGCCATGAATGACGATGGGAGCGTTACTGGCGTTCACGTTGAGCAGTCCTTTGACGCGAAGAATACGTTCGCCGTGGCATCTTAACAGCATCGATAACCAGACCCCGAAACCGACCCAATCCAGTGGCTGATCGAAGGTCAGGCAACAGACTTGCGCAGCGCCGTGGTTGGCGGCGGTGGTTTGATGGAGTTTCCAGCGGCTGACTTCTGCAGCGGGCTCGGCACTGCGCAGGCCTTCGCCAAGCAGCAGTTGTTCACCGCTGTCGATATCGCAGGTATTGAGGATCGGCGTACCGGCGCTCAGTGCCTGCAAGTGCAAGCGCAACGGGCCACAGTCTTCGACGAGGTCGGTCTTGCTCAACAGCAGGCGATCGGCAGCGGCCACTTGCGCCAGCCATTCCGGGTGCAGGCGCTCTTGCAAAGCGGCGTGGCTGGCGTCCACCAGCGTCACCACCAGGCCGATATGAAAGCGCCCGCGCAGTTGCACGTCGTTGTTCAAGGTCGCGAGGATTGGCGCCGGGTCGGCCAGGCCGGTGGTTTCCAGGATCACCCGCTTGAAAGCCGGAATCTCACCCCGCTCACGACGCTGCAACAGGCCGAGCAAGGCGTCTTTCAACTCGCCGCGAATCGAACAGCACACGCAGCCGCTGGGCAGCAGCACCGTGTCCGGCGCGACTTCCTCCACCAGCAGGTGGTCGATGCCGACGTCGCCGAACTCATTGATCAGCAACGCCGTGTCGCCGAGGCTTTCACCTTGCAGCAGGCGCTTGAGCAAGGTGGTCTTGCCGCTGCCGAGGAAGCCGGTGATGACGTTTAGCGCGATGCTCATAGTTCTACCTCAATGATGCCCCTGCAGGAGTCCGGCTTGCCGGCGATGGCGATATCAAGGACGCCATCGCCGACAAGCCGGGCTCCTACAGTTCCAGATGATCGAGCAGGCGCGGGTCCAACGGGTCCAGCGGTCGACCGAGCATGGTCTCTGCCGCCCGCCACAATTGATCCAGGCCGCTGGCCAGTTCCTGTTTGCCGGTGGCGCCCAGCAGCAGATAGGACGCGCCCTGGAAGTCTTCGACCTTGAGCCGGAACACCGCCAGCACCTGGTTGATCGCCGCGATTCGGCGCAGACGTTCGCGTCGGCGCGGCAATTCATCGCCCAAGGGATCGCTCCAGTGCAGGTCTTCGCCCAGCAGGCCGCAAAGTCCGCACATGCTTAGTACCCGCTCATGGCATGACGTCGCCGGAGTTCGGGCCAAGGGTCTGGCCGACGAACAGATTGCCGCCCGGCTCGCTGGCCAGCAGCACGGCAGTCGGTGCGACTTCGTCCGCCAGGCCGAAACGACCCAGGGGCAGCTCGGCGGCCTTGGCGCGTTTCCAGGTGTCGCTGATGCCGCCTACCAATGGCGTTTCGATAGGCCCGGGTGCGATAGCGTTGACCAGTACGTTGTCCTTGGCCACTTCCAGGGCCAGGGATTTAGTGAAACCGATCACGCCGGCCTTGGCCGCCGCATAGTGCGTCAACTCGGCGCCGCCCTTGATCCCCAGTTGCGAGGCGACATTGATGATCCGGCCCCAGCGCTGGGCGATCATGTGAGGCAAGGCGCGCTGGCTGGCGACGAACACGCTGGTGAGGTCGACGCGCAGCATGTCGTTCCACATGTCCAGGGTCAGGTCGACGCAACGGGCCTGGGTCAGCATGCCGGCGTTGTTGACCAAGATGTCGATGCCGCCGTAGTGGGTGACGCAGGCATCGACGCTGGCCCGGGCGCCGTCGACGGTACCGACATCGGCCACGCACTCGAGGACTTCGGCGCCGAGGTTGCGGCAGGTGATGGCGGTTTCGGCGAGGGTGGCGGCATCGCGGTCGGCCAGCAACAGGCGCGCGCCTTCGACGGCGTAGGCACGGGCGATGGCGGCGCCGATGCCGCTGCCGGCGCCGGTGATCACGGCACGGCGGTTAGCGAGTTGGGGCATGGTGAACTCCTGAAATAATCAAACGGCGAACGCGGTCAAAAATGTGGGAGCGGGCTTGCTCGCGAAAGCGGAGTGCCAGCCAATACATGCGGAACTGATCCACCGCATTCGCGAGCAAGCCCGCTCCCACATTTGGAGCGAGTCCGGCTTAAAACTGGGGGTTAGTCCGGCCAGCGCACGGTCAAGCCACCATCAATCACAATGCTCTGCCCGGTCAGGTAGCTCGACTCCTCACTGGTCAAGAACCGCACCAGGGACGCCACTTCATCCGCCCGCCCGACCCGGCCCAACGGAATCGCCCGCGCCGCTTTCGCCAGCCCTTCCGGCCCGAGGGAGTTCTTCGCGTCCAGCGACTGCGGCGTCTCGATCAACCCCGGAATCACCGCGTTGCAACGAATCCCCAACGGCGCCAATTCCACCGCCAGCGACCGACACAACCCCGGCACACCGGCCTTGGCCGCCGCATAGTGCGCGTGCTCCTGCCAGCCATACACGCCACCGGCAATCGACGAAATCGCCACCAGCGCACCGCCTTCATGCATGTGCCGGGTTGCCGCCCGGAAGGTGCGCATCACCCCGGTCAGGTCGACGTTGAGCATCTCGTTCCACAGCTCGTCGGTCATTTCCAGCAGTGGCGCACGGCGTAACAAACCGGCGTTGGCCACCGCGTAATCGAGGCGACCGAAGTGCTGGACCGCCTGCGCCGCCAGGTTATCCACAGAGGTTGTATCGCCCACGTCCAGCGGCAACATCAGGCATTCACCGCCCGCCTCTTCCACCAGCGCAACCGTGTGATGCGGGTCATGGGGATCGGCCGGGTAATACCCACCCACCACCGCCACGCCGCTGCGGGCGTACGCCACCGCGAGGGCCTGGCCGATGCCGCTGGCGGCACCGGTAATCAATGCAACTTTACGACTCATCGAATCAACTCCTTACTGGACGGTTTCCGGACGCACATGGCGCGCGGCAAACATCAACGCACCGGAGAGGAAGCACGGCACTGCGCCAAACCACAGCGCAGCGGTCTGCCAGTCACTCCCGGCCGACAACACCTGGGTCGCGCCGAACCCGGCGACCACCGCACCAATCGGCCCCATGGCATGGATGATCGCGCCACCGGTAGCCCGGATGCTGGTGGGGAAACTTTCACTGATGAAAAACAGCGCCGCCGAGTACGGCCCGATCAGGAAGAACAGGCCCAGGCTGTACAGCCCCACCACCATCGCCATGTTGCTCGGGCCAAACAGCATCCCGGCAAACGACAGCCCGCCGAGCATCCAGCCCAGGCCGATGACATTGCGCCGGCCGATCTTGTCGCCCATCCAGCCGTGGCTGAGGTAGCCGCAGTAGCCCACCAGGTTCGACAGCACGAGGATGATCAGCGAGTTCTCGAACGAGATGTGGTGCACGCTGACGATCACCGACGTACCCAGCACGCTGAACACCTGGATCGCCGCCCAGTTGAGCAGCAGCGCCGCACCGATCACCAGGGTTGCACGGCGGGCCGGGCCACGGAATGCGGCCTTGAGGCCGGCTTTGCTGTGTTCGTCATAGTCCACGCCGTAGGTCACAGCGACGTTTTGCGCTTCTTTCACCGCGCCGCTTTTACGCAGCTCGCTGATGCGCTGGTGAATCTGGAACTGCGGGCTTTCCTTGAGCTTGCGCGCCATGACCGCGATCACAATCGCCGGGATCGCCGCAAACACGAAGCACCCCTGCCAGCCAATCACCGGCAGCAACAGCGCGGTCAAACCCGCCGCGATCAACGCGCCCACCGGCCAGCCGCCCTGCACCAGGCTGTAGATAAAGCCGCGACGCTTGGCCAGTTTTGGATCATCGGACGCCGCGTACAGCTCGCTCAAGTAAGTCGCGTTGACGGTTTCCTCGGCATAACCCAGGCCACCCAGCGAACGGATCAGGATCAGCGACGACTTGCCCCACGCGCCGCCAATGGCGGTGAGCGCCGAGCAGATCGCCGAACCGGCCACGGTGAAAATAATCCCTTTGCGCCGACCCAGTTTGTCCACGATCGGACCGATGGCCAGCGCGACCACGGCGGTGCCTACCGCCACCCATGTCGCAATCTCCGCCTGCTCCACTTCACCCCAGTTAAAGTGCCGCCCGATTTCCGGCAGCAAGGTGCCGAAAAGGATGAAGTCATACACCGCAAACACCCAGGCGAAAAACGCGATCCAGGTGGCGAAACGCACTTCCTTGGGCGTCAGTTGCCGGGGTTTCCAGCCAGTCAGATCAAGCTTGTTGTAGATAGACATGAATCGCGCCTCGGGAGGTTGGCCAGGGTTTAGGTACGGGTGTCAGGTACGCGGTTGGCGGCGGATAAAGTCATCGGCGATTTCGTCGAAGGTGACGAAGCGCACGCCGGCATGGCTCTGGATGTGTTCGATCAGCCGCTCAAGCATCAGCAGCACTTGCGGGCGGCCGGACACGTCGGGGTGGATGGTCATGGTGAACACCGCGTGTTCGTGCTCGCGGTAGACCCAGTCGAACTGGTCGCGCCACATTTCTTCGAGGTGACGCGGGTTGACGAAGCCGTGGCTGTTGGGGGCTTTCTTGATGAACATCATCGGCGGCAGGTCGTCGAGGTACCAGTTGGCCGGGATCTCCACCAGGTCGGTTTCTTCGCCGCGCACAAGGGGTTTCATCCAGGTGTCGGGGTGCTGGCTGTAGTCGATCTTGGTCCAGGTGTCGCCCTTGCGCACGTAGTACGGGTGGAAGTCGTTGTGCATCAGGCTGTGGTCGTACTTGATGCCTTTTTTCAGCAGCAGTTCGTTGGTGACCTTGCTGAATTCCCACCACGGCGCGACGTAGCCGGTGGGGCGTTTGCCGGTGACCTGGGTGATCAGCTCGATGGACTTGTCGAGGACGATTTCTTCCTGCTCGGCCGTCATCGCAATCGGGTTTTCGTGGCTGTAGCCGTGCACACCGATTTCGTGACCGGCGTCGGCCACCGCCTTCATCTGCTCGGGGAAGGTTTCCATCGAGTGGCCGGGGATAAACCAGGTGGTGCGCAGGCCGTAGCGCTCGAACAATTTGAGCAGGCGTGGCGCACCGATTTCACCGGCGAACAGGCCGCGGGAAATGTCGTCCGGGGAATCTTCGCCGCCATAGGAACCGAGCCAGCCGGCGACCGCGTCGACGTCGACGCCAAATGCACAGAGGATGTCTTTAGCCATGATGTGTCTCCTTAAAAAGTGAGTGCGGTTTCTACTGACAGCGCGGCCCGAAGCAGGCGCGCGTCTTCGCCGCTGGGGGCGCTGAGCAACAGGCCGGTGGGCAGGCCCAGGGCATCGCGGCCGCTGGGCAGGCTGACGCCGGGCATGTCCAGCAGGCTGCCGGGCATGGTCAGGCGCAGGGTGGCGAGGTTGGTGCTGACGAACAGCTCAAAGTCGGCTTCCAACGGCGCCAGGGCCGGGGCCACATGGGCCACGGTGGGGGTGATGAGGATCGCGCCGTCGAGTTCGTCGACAAGCTGCTGTTGCAGACGGCGACGGGCGTCGTACAGCGCCAGCAGTTGGCTGGCCGGCAGTGTGCGGGCCGCTTCAAGGCGACGGCGAACGCGGGGGTCAAGTTGCTCGGCATCAGGGCTGTCGAGCAGGGCTTCGTGGAGGGCGAAGGCTTCGAAGGCGCCGAGCCAGCCCTGGTGCTGGATCAGGTCGAGGGTGGCCTGGAAGGTCCTCGAGGGGCGTACCTCAATCAGTGCGCCGTGCGCCTTCAATCGGTCCACACAACGTTGCAGGTTATCGCGCACCGCCGGTTCAACCCGTGCGTCTTCCAGCACACTTTGCTCGACCCAGAACCGCTGGCCATTGAGGCTGCGAGGCGGGCGTGGCGGGCGCTGCTCGCGACCATTGAGCAGGTCGTCGATGGCCAGTGCATCGCGCACGCTGCGGGTCAGCGGGCCGAGGCTGTCGAGGGTGTGAGCCAGCGGGAAAACGCCGTCGCGGCTGTAGCGCCGGCAACTGCTGCGATAACCGACCACGCCATTCAGCGCAGCCGGAATACGGATGGAGCCGGCGGTGTCGGTACCCATGGCGATCGGCACGATGCCGGCTGCCACGGCGACGGCTGAACCCGACGACGAACCGCCGGGAATCCGCGGTTGGTCGACGCTGCTCGGGTTGTGCGGCGTGCCGAAATGCGGGTTCAGGCCCAGGCCGGAATAGGCCAGCTCGCTGAGGTTGGTCTTGCCGATGCTGACCATTCCGGCGCGGCACAACAGGCCCACACTTGGTGCGTCCAGCAAGGCAGCCGGCGCATTACGGCGATAGGCCGCGCCCGCCGTGGTAATGCTGCCGGCCACATCAAACAGATCTTTCCAGGCCAGGGGCACGCCGTCGAACACGCTCAACGGCTGGCCGGCACGCCAACGGGCGACCGACGCTTCGGCCTCACGGCGAGCGCGCTCGGCGGTCAGGGAGATGAACACGCCGGGGGCCATGCTCGCATGGGCAAGTGCCTGTTCCAGGACCTGCACCGGGTCGCTGCGACCGCTGGCGAAATCCTCGGCCATTGAAGTGGCGTCTAACATGGGAATGACCTTTTAAAAATGTACATATTAATAAAATGTACATTTTACAAAAGCAGCTTTCGTGCCAGTCTCGTGGACAGCTTGTTTGCCACACCTGGCACTTTGGAGCAGATCCACGGGCTAGATGGGTTTCAGGCATTAAAAGAAATATCGGCCACTGTTTAAGGCTCGCCTGGAATGAAATAATGTATCTTTTATTAATAAATACATTTTGGTGCAGAAAAGTAACATCAACCCTCTGAAGGCCCCAAAAAAGTGCCACCGACGTGGCGCAGAGTGACAGGCGCAACTATGAGAGAATCCCCGGCCACCGACCCGTTTGCTCCAGAGAACCCGATGAAAGCAGTGTCAGCCTCGGCTTCCCGTTACGCGATGATTCACCAGGTTCTGCGCGACGCCATCACCCACGGCACCGCCCGCCATGGCCTGGTGTTGCTGGAAGCGCCGCTGGCCGAATTGTTCGGCACCAGCCGGGTGCCGGTGCGCAAGGCGCTGAACCTGTTGCATGACGAAGGGTTGATCTGCCGCTTCGATGGCCGGGGTTACCTGATCAACCCCGACGGCCTGGACATGGAGCCGCTGCGCCTGCCCCTGAGCCATGCGCACCTGGGCCTCAATGGTGAAGATGAATTGGTGGACACCCGGCCACTGGGGGAGCGCATCGTCGAGGAAATCGGCGCAGCGCTCTCGACCTGTATCGCCTTCGGGCATTATCGCCTCGATGAACAGGCCGCCGCCGAGCACTACAACGTCAGCCGCGCGGTGGTGCGTGAAGCGCTGATGCGCCTGCGGGACCGTGGCCTGGTGGAAAAGGAACCCTATTCCCAATGGCTGGCCGGGCCACTGACTGCCCGGGAAGTCACCGAAGACTACGAACTGCGCGCCTGCCTGGAGCCCGAAGCCCTGCGCCAGAGCGCGCCGAACCTCGACCGCGACCTGCTGCACGCCATGTTGCAGCGCGTGCTCGATGCGCAAAACAGCGCCCATTGCAGCCTGGAAGAGATCGAGCAGATCGAGGAAGACCTGCACCAGCACTGCCTCGCCGGCCTGCAAAATCGCAAGATCGCCGCGCTGATCCGCCAGGGGCAGAGCCCGATGATCATCAGCCGGATTTTCTACCGGCTGCTGGGCATCGGTGCCGATCCGGCGATGCTGGCCGAGCACCGGCTGATCCTGGAGTTGCTGTTGCATGGCGCCTTCGACGCCGCCGCGCTGAACCTGCGCGAGCACCTGCAACGGGCCCGGCAGCGGATGTTGCAGCGCTTGAAGGTGCTCTCGGTGCTGCCCGAACAGCCGTTGCCGGCCTACTTGCACAAACTCAGCTGACGAAATGCAATCGAAAATGTGGGAGCGGGCTTGCTCGCGAAGGCGGCGCATCAGTCACAAATGCATTGACTGACAGACCGCCTTCGCGAGCAAGCCCGCTCCCACATTTGTTCAGCGGTGCTTTTGAAAATATTGTGCAATATGTTGCTATCTCACCCCACCCATTGAAACCACTGCCGACCCGCCCCATCTAACTTGCATACTTCCTTATGCAGGTGCCCCATGAGCGACCAGCAAGAATTCCCGGACATCGATCTCAACGACTACGCCGACCCGGAAAACGCTGAACACACTTCCGCCAACACTGGCCTGGCCCTCCCAGGGCAAAACCTGCCCGACAAGGTCTACATCATCCCGATCCACAACCGGCCTTTCTTCCCGGCGCAAGTGTTGCCGGTGATCGTCAATGAAGAGCCGTGGGCCGAAACCCTGGAGCTGGTGAGCAAGTCCGACCACCACTCCCTTGCCCTGTTCTTCATGGAAACCCCGCCCGAAGATCCGCGCCACTTCGACACCTCCAGCCTGCCGCTGTACGGCACCCTGGTGAAGGTGCACCACGCCAGCCGCGAAAACGGCAAGCTGCAATTCGTCGCCCAGGGCCTGACCCGCGTGCGGATCAAGACCTGGCTCAAGCACCACCGCCCACCGTACCTGGTGGAAGTCGAATACCCGCACCAGCCGACCCAGCCGACCGACGAGGTCAAGGCCTACGGCATGGCGCTGATCAATGCGATCAAGGAACTGCTGCCGCTCAACCCGCTGTACAGCGAAGAACTGAAGAACTACCTCAACCGCTTCAGCCCCAACGATCCGTCGCCGCTGACGGACTTTGCCGCCGCCCTTACCTCGGCCACCGGCACTGAACTGCAGCAAGTGCTGGACTGCGTGCCCATGCTCAAGCGCATGGAAAAAGTCCTGCCGATGCTGCGCAAGGAAGTCGAAGTCGCGCGCCTGCAAAAAGAAATCTCCGCCGAAGTGAACCGCAAGATCGGCGAACACCAGCGCGAGTTCTTCCTCAAGGAACAACTCAAGGTCATCCAGCAAGAGCTGGGGCTGACCAAGGACGATCGCAGCGCCGACGTCGAGCAATTCGAACAACGCCTGGTGGACAAGGTCCTGCCGACCCAGGCGCAGAAACGCATCAGCGAAGAAATGAACAAGCTGTCGATCCTGGAAACCGGTTCGCCGGAGTACGCGGTCACCCGCAACTACCTGGACTGGGCCACCTCGGTGCCGTGGGGCGTGTATGGCGAGGACAAACTCGACCTCAAGCACGCCCGCAAGGTGCTCGACAAACACCACGCCGGCCTGGACGACATCAAGAGTCGGATCCTCGAGTTCCTCGCCGTGGGCGCCTATAAGGGCGAAGTCGCCGGCTCCATCGTGTTGCTGGTGGGCCCGCCAGGCGTGGGCAAGACCAGTGTCGGCAAATCGATTGCCGAATCCCTCGGCCGGCCGTTCTACCGCTTCAGCGTCGGCGGCATGCGCGACGAGGCCGAGATCAAGGGCCATCGCCGCACCTACATCGGTGCGATGCCGGGCAAGCTGGTGCAAGCCCTCAAAGATGTGGAAGTGATGAACCCGGTGATCATGCTCGACGAGATCGACAAGATGGGCCAGAGCTACCAGGGCGACCCGGCCTCGGCCCTGCTCGAAACCCTCGACCCGGAACAGAACGTCGAATTCCTCGACCACTACCTGGACCTGCGCCTGGACCTGTCCAAAGTGCTGTTCGTGTGCACCGCCAACACCCTGGATTCGATCCCCGGCCCGTTGCTGGACCGGATGGAAGTGATTCGCCTGTCGGGCTACATCACCGAAGAAAAGGTCGCGATTGCCAAGCGTCACCTGTGGCCCAAGCAGTTGGAAAAAGCCGGCGTGTCGAAAAACAGCCTCTCCATCAGCGACGGCGCCCTGCGCGCGCTGATCGATGGTTACGCTCGCGAAGCCGGGGTGCGCCAGCTGGAGAAACAGCTGGGCAAACTGGTGCGCAAGGCGGTGGTCAAGCTGCTGGATGAGCCGGACTCGGTGATCAAGATCGGCAACAAGGACCTGGAAGCCTCCCTGGGCATGCCGGTGTTCCGTAACGAGCAAGTGCTGTCGGGCACCGGTGTGATCACCGGCCTGGCCTGGACCAGCATGGGCGGCGCGACCCTGCCGATCGAGGCGACGCGCATCCACACGCTGAACCGTGGCTTCAAGCTCACCGGGCAACTGGGTGAAGTGATGAAGGAATCGGCCGAGATTGCCTACAGCTACATCAGCTCGAACCTGAAGTCGTTTGGCGGTGACCCGAAGTTCTTCGATGAAGCCTTCGTGCACCTGCACGTGCCGGAAGGTGCCACACCGAAAGACGGCCCGAGCGCGGGCGTGACCATGGCCAGTGCGCTGCTGTCGCTGGCGCGTAACCAGCCGCCGAAAAAAGGCGTGGCCATGACCGGTGAACTGACGTTGACCGGGCATGTGCTGCCGATTGGCGGGGTGCGCGAGAAGGTGATTGCGGCGCGGCGCCAGAAAATTCACGAACTGATCTTGCCGGAGCCTAACCGGGGGAGCTTTGAAGAGCTGCCGGAGTACCTGAAGGAAGGGATGACGGTGCACTTTGCCAAGCGCTTTGCGGATGTGGCGAAGGTGTTGTTCTGATAGTTATGTAGCGCCTGAGCTGGCCTCTTCGCGAGCAAGCCCGCTCCCACACTTGACCGAGTCCGTCCTTTGGAATGCGGTCGAATGTGGGAGCGGGCTTGCTCGCGAAGAGGCCGGTGCAGCCAACACAACGCCATCTGTCACACCTTGTCTCATCTTCGGTTATGCTCGCCCTTCGTCGCCAAACAACGGAGCCCCCATGACCGCTGCCCGTCTGCTTCTCCCCCTGAGCCTTTGCCTGCTCGCCGCCTGCGCCAGTGCGCCGAAGCAAAACGTCACCGTGGAAAAACAGAGCGCCTGCCCGCTGCAACTCAAGACCGGGCAAAACCTGATCCTGACCCTGCCCAGCAATCCCACCACCGGTTACCGCTGGGCCATCCAGGACTCGGCCGGCGGCGTGCTGCGCAGCCTGAGCCCCGAGGTCTACAGCAACACCGACGACACCGGCGTGGTCGGCAGTGGCGGCCAATCCACCTGGCGCTTCCAGGCCTTCAACGCCGGCCAGGGCCGTTTGCGCCTCACCTCACAACAACCCTGGGAGCCGGAAGCTGAACCGGCCGAAACCTTCGACTGCGCCATTACGGTGAACTGATATGCCATGGATGATCCTTGCGTTGATGGGGGCGGTAACCTTTATCTACGGCCTGAGCACCCACGCCACCCTGCTCTGCCTGTTGGTAAAGCCATTGCCGGTACTGGCGCTGCTGGGGTGGCTGCATGATGCGCCGCCCACCGACTATCGACGCTGGATCAGCCTGGGGCTGATTTTTTCCCTTGTGGGCGATGTGCTGCTGGCCTGGCCCGGCGACCTGTTCATCTTCGGCCTCGGTGCGTTTTTGTTCGCGCACCTGGCGTACCTGAAAGCCTACTTGAGCGACTGCCGCCGCCCGGCGATTTTGCCGCTGGTGCTGGCGCTGGTCGTCGGCGCGATCTTGCTGAGTATCCTGATTTCCCACGGCCTTGGCCCATTGCTGGTACCGGTGGTGGTTTACGCGCTGGTGATCAGCGCGATGCTGTGGCGAGCGTTGGCGCGCTTGGGCAGCGAAGTGCCCAAGCGCTCGGCCTACCTGGCGGCGGCAGGCGCGGCATCGTTCGTGTTCTCCGACACGCTGATCGGGATCAATCGGTTTGTGGTGGCGTTTGAAGCGGCGCCGTATTTGCTGATTGTCAGCTACTGGCTGGGGCAGTGGGGCATTACGGCCTCTTCCTTTCCTCAGAAAAAAACCGTCAACCTGTAGGAGCTGGCTTGCCAGCGAAAAAACCCACAGTTGCCGCGTTCATCCAGAAAGTACGCGTCATCGTTAACGAACATCGCCGGCAAGCCAGCTCCTACGCTAAAATGCCCGGCTTTCCCCCTTCGTCGCCGGAACAGCCGTGAGCAAAGAACCCGATCGCCTATTCGCCCAGCCCCTGCCCCAGGTGCCGGACTTCGCCTTCAACGAAGACGTGGTGCGGGTTTTCCCGGACATGATCAAGCGCTCGGTGCCCGGCTACCCGACCATCGTCGAGAACCTCGGCGTGCTCGCGGCGCAGTTTGCCCAACCCAATAGCGTGCTCTACGACCTCGGTTCATCCCTCGGCGCGGTGACCCAGGCCCTGCGCCGTCACGTGCGCACCGACGGTTGCCGGGTGATCGCTGTGGATAACTCGGCGGCGATGGTCGAGCGATGCCGCGAATACCTCAACGGCCAGGACTCGATGTTCCAGGAGTTGCTGCCAGTGGAGGTGATCGAGGGCGATATCCTCGCCCTGCAATTCCAACCGGCGTCGGTGGTGGCGCTGAACTTCACCCTGCAATTTATCGCCCCCGAACAACGCCTGGCCTTGCTCTCGCGCATTCGCCAATCGCTGCTGCCGGGCGGCGCGCTGATCCTTTCGGAAAAGCTGCGCTTCAATGACCCGGAAGAACATGCGCTGCTCACCGACTTGCACATCGCCTTCAAGCGCGCCAACGGCTACAGCGAACTGGAAATCGCCCAGAAGCGCAGCGCCATCGAAAACGTCATGAAGCCCGACAGCCTCGAAGAACACCGCGAACGCCTGCTGGCGGCCGGGTTCTCGAAAGTCGTGCCGTGGTTCCAGTGTCTTAACTTTGCCTCGTTGATTGCCTTGCCATGATTGATCTGTCTCCCCTCGCCCGCCACCTGGTCGGCACTCCCCTGGCCGTCTGGGCCCAGGGCCTGCAAGCGCAACTCGATGCGAAGATGGAAAAAGGCCATGGCGACCTGGAACGCTGGCAGAGCGCGCTGGATGCGCTGCCGAAGATCATGCCCAGTGAAATCGACCTGCTGAACGGCCTGGTGCTGGATACCGACTGCGACGACGACACCCGTGCGCAAATGCGTACTGCGCTGATGGGCCTTTGCCCGTGGCGCAAGGGCCCGTTCGATCTGTTCGGCGTGCACGTGGACACCGAATGGCGCTCGGACTGGAAGTGGTCACGGGTCGCGCCGCACCTGGACCTCAAGGGCAAACGCATCCTCGATGTGGGTTGCGGCAACGGCTATTACATGTGGCGCATGCTCGGCGCCGGCGCCGACAGTGTGATTGGCGTCGACCCGAACTGGTTGTTCTTCTGCCAGTTCCAGGCGGTGCAGCGTTATCTGCCGACGCCCAAGGCCTGGCACCTGCCGTTCCCGTTTGAAGACCTGCCGTCGAACATGGAAGGCTTCGACACGGTATTTTCCATGGGCGTGTTCTACCATCGCCGCTCGCCCATCGAGCATTTGCTGGCGCTGAAGGATTGCCTGGTCAAGGGTGGGGAGCTGGTGCTGGAGACGCTGGTGGTTGAAGGCGATCAGCAGCAAGTGCTGGTGCCGGAAGACCGCTACGCGCAGATGCGCAACGTTTGGTTCCTACCGTCGGTGCCGGCGCTGATGCTGTGGCTGCGGCGTGCGGGCTTCAGTGAGGTGCACTGTGTGGACGTGAGCGTGACCACGGTCGAGGAACAGCGCGGCACGGCGTGGATGAAGTATCAGTCCCTCAGCGACTTCCTGGACCCAGAAGATCACAGCAAGACCATCGAAGGGCTGCCGGCGCCGATGCGGGCGGTGATTGTCGCGAAGAAATAAGACTGCTGTTGTGTTGAAGAAATAAGACTGCTGTTGTGGCGAGGGAGCTTGCTCCCGCTGGAGTGCGCAGCGCTCCCCAGATTTTGGGGCCGCTACGCAGCCCAGCGGGAGCAAGCTCCCTCGCCACAGGGTATCGCGTCAGCCTTTGGCTCTTCGCGCCTTGAAGAACTCGCTCAACACCGTCCCGCACTCCTCGGCCAACACCCCGCCCTCATACAGCACCCGATGGTTGAGAAAGCCCTGGGTAAAAAACTGCCCCTGGCTTTGCACAATCCCGGCTTTGGGCTCCAGCGCGCCGTACACCACCCGGGCAATCCGTGAATGCACGATCAGCCCGGCGCACATGCTGCACGGCTCCAGCGTGACGTAGAGCGTACTGCCCGGCAGTCGATAATTACTGACAGCCTGAGCAGCGGCCCGAATCGCGACCATCTCGGCATGCGCACTGGGGTCGTTGCCGCTGATGGGGCAGTTGAAGCCGCGCCCGATCACTTCGCCATCCTGCACCAGCACCGCGCCCACCGGCACTTCGCCCAGCGCGGCCCCCTGGGCAGCCAGGGCCAGCGCTTCACGCATGAAGTCCTGGTCGCGGCTGCGGTCGATAATCGCCGTGGGGCGAAACTGGCGCATCACGCCACCTCGATGGCGGCCATCAGGCCGGTTTCCATGTGGTCGATCACATGGCAGTGGAACATCCAGACACCCGGGTTATCCGCCACCAGCGCCACGCGGGCACGCTCGTTCTTGCCCAGCAGGTAGGTGTCGGTGAAGTACGGAATCACCTTGTGGCGGTTCGAGGCGATGACCTTGAAACTCATGCCGTGCAGGTGGATCGGGTGTTGGTACTGGGTCATGTTCTTCAATTCGAAAATGTAGCTCTTGCCCTTTGCAAGCTTGGCAATCGGGCGGTCGGCGCAGGTCTTGTCGGTGATGTCCCAGGCCTGGCCGTTGATCTGCCACAGGCTCGGTGGCTTATTGTCCACGTTCACCGAGACCGATCCAACCCATTCGAAATTGAAGTTGAGTTTCTCGGCATTGGCCAGGTCCGGCTCGGCAATCGGGTTCGCCGGCAATGCAGGCGGCCATTCGGTCGCCGTGTCGGTGCTGGCCACCGAGCGGAAGGTGCCCAGGCGTACCGGGCCGTTGCGGATCGACAACTCTTCACCGGCGGGCGGCGCCTTGATCGCCAGGCAGATGCGCATGCCAGGGCCGAGCCAGTATTCCTTGCCCAGCGGGCGCGGTTCGATGGGGTTGCCGTCCAGGGCATAGATCTGCGCTTCAACGTCGGGGATGTTGATGCGATAGGTCAGGGTGTTATCGAGGTTGAGCAGGCGCACACGGGTGATCTGCCCGGCCGGCAAATCGATCACCGCCTGGGACACGCCATTGATGGTCGACAGGCGTCCGGCGGTGCCGCCCCGGGCCGCTTCGCGGGGAATGCTGAAGGCGACAAAAGCGCCCTCTTCGTCCACGTGCCAGCTTTTCAGGCTCAGGGTGCGTTCGTGCTTGAAACCGGTGGGTTCGCGCTCCTCGATGATGAGCGGGCCCACCAGGCCACGGCCCAGTTCTTCGCTGCTGTTCACGTGGGGGTGATACCAATAGCTGCCGGCATCGGGCACGCGGAATTTGTAGTCGAAGTATTCGCCCGGCAGTACCGGCAATTGCGAGACATACGGCACGCCGTCCATTTCCAGCGGCAGGCGTATGCCATGCCAGTGGATGGTGGTGGCGACCGGCAGGTGGTTGATAAAGCGCACCCGCAGCCATTCACCCTGGCGCACCCGCAACTCGGTGCCCGGCGCCGAAGGGCCGAAGGCCCAGGCCTGGGTCTTGTGCCCCGGCACCAGCTCCACGTCCAGCGGCGCGGCGATCAGCTCGTAATCGTGCCCCGCCTCGGCCTCGGCCACCTTCCCGAGCCAGTAGCGATAGGCGCCACCGGCACCGACGCCCACCACCGCGAGACCGGCAAGACCACCCAGGATTTGTCGACGGGAAAACGATTGGGACACAACAACCTCACGTATCTGCCGCGGGTCCGAGACCCGCAAAGGGCAGATACCATACACCGGCATCACCTAAACAGTAAGGGTTCGCATTGCCACATGTGGGAGCGGGCTTGTGTGGGAGCGGGCTTGCTCGCGAAGGCGGTGGGTCTGTTACTCATGCATCGCCTGACACGCCGCCTTCGCGAGCAAGCCCGCTCCCACATTGGATCTTCAGCGCTCTTTTAATGTTTGGCGGCGGCCAGAATCAAGGCCTTCATCTCGGCGACGGCGCCTTTGAAGCCGACGAACAGCGCGTGCGCCACCAGCGCATGGCCGATGTTCAGCTCGTTGATGCCCTTGATCGCAGCCACGGCTTCGACGTTATGGTAGTGCAGGCCGTGGCCGGCGTTGACGATCAGGCCTTCGCCCAGGCCGCAGTTGACGCCGTCGATGATGCGCTGTAATTCGTCGGCAACTTCGGTCGGCGTGGTCGCGTCGGCATAACGGCCCGTGTGCAGTTCGATGGCCGGGGCACCGACACGGCGCGAAGCTTCGATCTGGCGCTCGTCGGCGTCGATGAACAGCGAGACTTCACTGCCGATCTTCGACAGGCGCTCCACGGCAGCCTTGATCCGCGCTTCCTGGCCAGCCACATCGAGGCCGCCTTCGGTGGTCAGTTCCTGGCGGGTTTCCGGCACCAGGCAGATATGCGCCGGGCGGATGCGCTCGGCGAACGCCATCATCTCCTCGGTGACGCCCATTTCGAAGTTCATGCGGGTTTGCAGCACGTCCTTGAGCAGCAGCACGTCGCGCTCCTGGATGTGGCGGCGGTCTTCGCGCAGGTGCACGGTGATGCCGTCGGCGCCCGCTTCTTCGGCGTCCAGCGCGGCCTTGACCGGGTCCGGGTAACGGGTGCCCCGGGCCTGGCGCAGGGTGGCTACGTGGTCGATGTTCACGCCGAGAAGAATGCGATTGCTGGTGGTCACGAAAAGCGCTCCTGAAGAGGGAAGGAATCGCTGCACAGCATACACGGGGATGTCAGGGCTTTCGAAACAACTCGCGGCTGACCAGTGGCCGACCGCCCAGATGCACGGCCAGGGCTTGGCGCATCAGGCGCTTGGCGGCGGACAGGGCGCCGGGGGCGGTCCAGTCGGCTTCGCTCATGGCGAGCAATTCGGTGCCCTGGAACAGGCCGGGTTGCAGCAGGTAGACCCGCTCCAGGCCTGCGTCCACTTGCAGGCGATACATGCCGTCGGCGGCGATGGGGTCGCCGTGCAGGTCGTTGCTCAGTTCGAAGCCGTAGCCCAAGTCATCCAGCAGGCGCCATTCGAATGCGCGCAGCAGCGGTTCCAGGGGACGGCCTTCGGCGAGGGCGAGCAAGGTGGCGGCGTAGTGATCGAAGACGCCGGGGTGCGGGTCTTCGGCGGGGAGCAGGCGGATCAGCAATTCGTTGAGGTAGAGGCCGCTGAACAGCGCCTCACCGTTGAGCCAGTTGGAGGCGCCGGCAGCTTCCATGCGGCCGACGTTCTTCAGCTCGCCGCGTCCACGAAACTCCACTTCCAGGGCCACGAAGGGCCGCGCCAGGGTGCCGGCCTTGCCGCGTGCACTGCGCAAGACCGCGCGCAGGCGGCCTTGGGGCGTGAGGAAGTCCACCAGGGCGCTGGTCTCGCGGTAGGCGCGGCTGTGCAAGACGTAGGCGGGTTGGCCGGTGGGTGGGGTTTGAGACATGGGGTTCTCGCTGCGGGAACACGGTCTGGAAAACAACGACTATCCAATGTGGGAGCGGGCTTG
>NZ_JACAQC010000032.1:0-53393 GCF_013385345.1 Pseudomonas sp. I8001 | reverse complement strand
CAAGCCCGCTCCCACATTTGTCCTGCGGTGTTCCGGAGACCTGTTACAGGTCGCCGTAACCCAACGAACGCAACGCACGCTCATCATCGGACCAACCACCCTTAACCTTCACCCACAGGTTGAGCATGATCTTGGAATCAAACAGCAACTCCATGTCCTTGCGCGCTTCCGTGCCGATGCGCTTGATGCGCTCGCCCTTGTCGCCAATGATGATTTTCTTCTGGCCGTCACGTTCAACGAGGATCAACGCGTGGATATGCAGGGTCTTGCCCTGCTGCTTGAACTCTTCGATTTCGACGGTGATCTGGTACGGCAGCTCGGCACCCATCTGGCGCATGATTTTCTCGCGTACCAGTTCGGCGGCGAGGAAACGGCTGCTGCGGTCGGTGATCTGGTCTTCCGGGAAGAAGTGTTCGTTCTCCGGCAGGTAGCCAGCAATCACACGTTCCAGGGCTTCAAGGTTGTGCCCGTGCTGGGCCGAGATCGGCATGATCTGGGCGTTCGGCAGTTGTTCCTGCAGCCAGCTCAGGTGCGGCATCAGCTCGGCCTTGTCTTCGATGCGGTCGGTCTTGTTCAACGCGACGATCAACGGGCCGGTGACATACTGCACGCGCTCCAGAACCATCTGGTCTTCGTCGGTCCACTTGGTACGGTCGACCACGAAGATCACCACGTCGACGTCTTTCAACGCTGCCGAAGCGGTTTTGTTCATGTAGCGGTTGAGGGCCTTTTCGCCGCCTTTGTGCATGCCCGGGGTATCAACGTAGACAGCCTGTACGGCGCCTTCGGTCTTGATGCCCAGCATGTTGTGGCGGGTGGTCTGGGGCTTGCGCGAGGTGATCGCCAGCTTCTGTCCCAGGATGTGGTTCAGCAACGTGGACTTGCCCACGTTCGGACGGCCGACGATGGCAACATAGCCACAGCGAGTTGCGGTTGAATCAGTCATGGCCATTCTCCACGCCCAGGGCAATCAGTGCTGCAGCGGCCGCTACCTGTTCGGCAATACGACGGCTCACACCCTGACCTCGGCTTTTTTCATTCAGTAAGGTGATTTCGCATTCGACGAAGAACACTCGGCAATGCGGCTCACCCTGGATATCCACCACTTCGTAACGCGGCAGGTCGCAACCACGGGACTGCAGGAATTCCTGCAGGCGGGTCTTTGGATCTTTGTTGGTGTCTACCAGCGTCAGGCTTTCGATTTCGGTCGACAGCCAGGCGACGACGCGCTCCTTGGCCGCTTCCATGCCCGCGTCGAGGTAGATCGCGCCGATCAGTGCCTCAAGGGCGTCGGCCAGGATCGACTCGCGACGGAAACCGCCGCTCTTCAGCTCGCCGGAGCCCAGGCGCAGGTAATCACCCAGGTCGAAACCACGGGCCAGTACAGCCAGGGTCTCGCCCTTCACCAGGCGCGCACGCAAGCGCGACAACTGGCCTTCGCGGGCCAGCGGGAAGCGATTGAACAGGGCTTCGCCGGCGACGAAATTGAGGATGGCATCACCGAGGAATTCCAGGCGCTCGTTGTTACGCCCGGCAAAACTGCGGTGTGTGAGGGCAAGGATCATCAATTCCTGATCCTTGAAGGTGTAGCCGAGCTGGCGCTCGAGACGGCTTAGAGAAACGCTCACGGTTTACCCACATTCAGTTCGAGGCACCGGTGGCCTGCGACGATTAACGCTGTGTTCAAATTCAAATCCTGGTGGTTGCTGCATGGAGCCTGGTTTTGTCCAAGCCCCAGAAAAGCATTCGGCGCTGTGTTCACAGCGCCGCATGGATTACTTGATCAGCCCGACCCGCGAGAAGTTCGGCAGGTGGCTGAGCTTGGGTTCCGGCCAACTCATCCAGACCGCGAAGGCCTTGCCGACGATATTCTGGTCGGGGACCATGCCCAGCAGGTCCTTGGGAATATTCGGGTCATCCCAGTAGCGGCTGTCGTTGGAGTTGTCGCGGTTGTCGCCCATCATGAAGTAGTGCCCGGCAGGCACTGTCCACTGGTTGTCAGGCGGCGAACGGTAGCGGCTCATCTCCTTGCGGATTTCGTGCTCTACCGCCCCGAGTTTTTCCTGGTACAGCTCGGCGCTGCCCAGGGTGTTCGGCTCGGAACCGATCAGTTTTTCTGCCACCGACTCGCCGTTGACGAACAGGCGCTTGTCACTGGTGTAGCGAATCACGTCGCCCGGCAGGCCCACTACACGCTTGATGTAGTTGACGTTCGGGTCGCTTGGGTAGCGAAACACCATCACATCGCCGCGCTGCGGGTCACCGATCTCGATCACTTTCTTGTCGATCACCGGCAAGCGGATCCCGTAGGAAAACTTGTTCACCAGGATGAAGTCGCCCACGTCCAGGGTAGGTTTCATCGAGCCCGAAGGGATCTGAAACGGTTCCACCAGGAACGAACGCAGCACCAGCACGATGAACAACACCGGGAAGAACGACTTGCCGTATTCAACCAGCATCGGCTCTTTGTTCAGTTTCTCGATCACCGCCACATCGGGCTGGCTGACGCTGCCCTGATAGGACGCGATGGCTGCCCGGCGACGCGGGGCGAAGAACACCAGATCGAGCAACGCCAATAGACCGCAAACGGCAACGGCGATGACCAGCAACAGCGGGAAATTTAGTGACATAGGACCTAACTATCCAACCTGAGCACCGCAAGGAAGGCTTCTTGTGGAATTTCCACGTTACCCACTTGCTTCATGCGTTTTTTACCGGCCTTTTGCTTCTCGAGCAGCTTGCGCTTACGGCTGACGTCGCCGCCATAGCATTTGGCCAGTACGTTCTTTCTGAGTGCCTTGACGGAAGTCCGTGCAATGATCTGCCCGCCAATGGCGGCCTGGATCGCAACGTCGAACATCTGGCGCGGAATCAGTTCTTTCATCTTCTCGGTCAACTGGCGACCTTTGTAGTGCGCGTTGTCCTTGTGCACGATCAGCGCCAGGGCATCTACCTTGTCGCCGTTGATCAGTACATCCAGCTTCACCAGATTAGCTGATTGGTAACGGTCAAAATGGTAATCCAGCGAAGCATAGCCGCGGCTGGTGGATTTGAGACGGTCGAAGAAGTCCAGGACCACTTCGTTCATCGGCAAATCGTAGGTCACTTGCACCTGGGTACCGAGGAACAGCATGTCGTGTTGTACGCCACGCTTTTCGATACACAGGGTAATGACGTTGCCCAGATGCTCTTGCGGCACAAGAATATTGGCCCGCACGATCGGTTCGCGCATGTCTTCGATGGAAGACAGATCCGGAAGCTTGGACGGGTTGTCGACGTAAATCGTTTCACCGGTTTTCAGCGCCAGTTCAAAAATAACCGTCGGCGCGGTGGTGATCAGGTCCAGGTCGTATTCGCGCTCGAGGCGCTCCTGGATGATTTCCATGTGCAGCATGCCCAGGAACCCGCAGCGGAAGCCGAAGCCCAGGGCGTCGGAGCTTTCCGGGGTGTACTGCAACGACGAGTCGTTGAGGGTCAGCTTCTGCAGGGCTTCGCGGAAATCCTCGAAGTCGTCGGAGCTGACCGGGAACAGGCCGGCGTAAACCTGCGGCTGGATGCGTTTGAAGCCCGGCAGCACGTCGACGTCAGGGGTGGAGCTCAAGGTCAGGGTGTCACCTACCGGTGCACCGTGGATGTCCTTGATACCGGCGATGATGAAGCCTACTTCGCCGGCTTTCAGATCAGTGGTAGCCGTGTGCTTCGGGTTGAATACACCGACGCTGTCCACCAGGTGGATCTTGCCGGTGGACTTGACCAGGATCTTGTCGCCCTTCTTCACACGGCCGTGGCGCACGCGTACCAGGGAAACAACGCCCAGGTAGTTGTCGAACCAGGAGTCGATGATCAACGCTTGCAGCGGATCTTCGTAGTTACCGGTGGGAGCCGGAATGGTCTTGACCAGGCGCTCGAGCACTTCGTCGACGCCCAGGCCGGTCTTGGCGCTGCACTCGACGGCGTCGGTGGCGTCAATGCCGATGATCTTCTCGATCTCTTCCTTGACGCGGTCCGGATCGGCCTGAGGCAGGTCGATCTTGTTCAGCACCGGCATCACCTCCAGGCCTTGCTCGATGGCGGTGTAGCAGTTAGCCACGGACTGGGCTTCAACGCCCTGGCCCGCGTCCACTACCAGCAACGCACCTTCGCAGGCCGCCAGGGAACGGCTGACTTCATAGGTGAAGTCGACGTGGCCCGGGGTGTCGATGAAGTTGAGCTGGTACTTGATACCGTCTTTGGCGGTGTAGTACAGGGTTACGCTGTGGGCCTTGATGGTGATCCCGCGCTCGCGCTCGAGGTCCATGGAGTCCAGCACCTGGGCTTCCATTTCACGCTCGGCAAGGCCGCCGCACATCTGGATGAATCGATCGGCCAGCGTCGACTTGCCATGGTCAATGTGGGCGATGATGGAGAAATTGCGGATATGACTCAAATCACTCACGGATCAACACTCAAAAAGGCTGCAGGCAGACTGCCCGCTGAAAAATAGCCGGGAATTGTACCTGATGCGCAGACCAGACGTCATCCATGGCGACCAAGAACAAAAATGCCCCGGTCGTTCGAACGGGGCATTTTTTGTTCATAAGCGCGGGCTCAACCGGCCCGACGCAACAGCCAGAAGCCGGCCACGGCGCAGATGGCGGTCGGCACCAGCACCGCAAACAGCGGCGAGAAACCGAATACCAGGCTGGACGGCCCCAGCAGGTCCTGGGCGATACGGAAGGTGAAACCCACCAGTACGCCGGTAAACACGCGCTGGCCGAGGGTCACGGAACGCAACGGGCCAAAGATGAACGAGATCGCCATCAGCACCAGCGCAGCCGTCACCACCGGCTGCAACACCTTGACCCAAAACGCCAGCCAGTAACGGCCGTTGTTCAAGCCCTGGTCCTTGAGGTAATGGATATACCCCCACAGGCCGGAGATAGGCAGGCTTTCCGGGATCATCACCACGGTATTCAGCAATTCGGGCTTGAGGGAAATATCCCACTGCTCCGTCGGCACATTGATCACTTCGGTGGTCGATGCCGCACCCTTGCCGATATCACGGAAATAGGTGGTGGTCACATCGCTCAGTTGCCACTTTTCGTCGGCGTACTGCGCACGTTTGGCGAAGCTCGACGACAGCAGGTGACGTTCCTTGTCGAAGTGGTAGCGGGTGACACCCACCAGCAAACCACCCGGCTGCACGGCGTTGATGTGGATAAACTCCTCACCCTGGCGGTGCCACAGGCCATGCTTGGAGCTCTGGGCATCGCCCGAACCCTGGGCCAGGGCACGATTGGCCTGGGCCGTGGACTCGGCTGGAGGCGCCACGTATTCACCGATCAGCACGCTGACCACCATCAGCAACAGCATGGGCTTCATGACCGCCCACACGATGCGCCCGATGGAAACACCCGCCGCGCGCATGATGGTCAGCTCGCTGTTGCTGGCCAGGCTGCCCAGGCCGATCAGGCAGCCGATCAGCGCAGCCATCGGCATCATGTCGTACAGGCGACGGGGCGCCGTCAGCGCCACGTAGCTCAGGACGTCGGTAACGGTGTAGGTATCGCTGACGTTGCCGACTTCATCAATGAAGGCGAACAACGAGGCCAAACCCAGAATAATGCCCAGTACCGCAAGGATTGCGACCAGGACGCTGCTACCAATGTAGCGGTCGAGCTTAACCACGAGCCATCTCCTTCACGCTGCGACGACTCCGCATCTTCAACCGCATCGGTTCCCAATAAAGCAGGCCCAGGCCAATGGCCAGGAAGACCCCGTGGACCCACCACAACCCAAGGGCCGGCGGCAGTTTGCCCTTCTCCAGGGAGCCGCGGGCGGAAATCAGGATGGTCAGGTAAGCCATATAAAGCAGGATCGCCGGCAGCAGCTTGAGGAAGCGGCCCTGGCGCGGGTTGACCCGGGACAGCGGCACGGCCATCAAGGTCACGATGAACACCAGCAGCGGCAGGGAAATCCGCCATTGCAGCTCGGCGATCGAACGCAGTTCCTTGCTGCCGATCAGGTCTGGGGTCGGGATCGCGTCGCGGTCGGTGACCTCATCGCTGACATCCGGCCGGGCCAGCATCACGCCATAGGTGTCGTACTTGATTGCGCGGTAATCGGCCTGACCGGGGCTGCCGTCATAGCGATAGCCATCTTCCAGGATCAGGTAACGGCTGCCATCCGGGCGCACTTCCTGGCGCCCCTTGTCGGCCACCAGAATCGAAATACCACGGTCTTTCTGGTTCTGGCCGAGATTTTTCTGGGAGATGAACACCCCTCCCAGGTTGGCACGGTCATCCGACATTTGCTCGGTATAGGTCACCCGGGTGCCGTCGTTGAGCGCTTGGAAGCGGCCCGGCTCCAGGGTGTCGAATTCGGTCATGGCGTCCTGTTTGTTCAGCACCAGCTGGAACTGCATGGCGCCCTGGGGTGCCAGGCTCAAGCTCAGCCAGGCCACCACCAGCGCGATACCGGTGGCCGGAACCATGGTCATGGCCAGCAAACGTTGCTGGCTCATGCCGGTGGCCGACAACACGGTCATTTCGCTTTCAAGGTACAAGCGGCCGTAGGCCAGCAGAATCCCGAGAAACAGGCCCAATGGCAGGATCAGCTGCAGGAAGCCCGGCAGGCGAAAGCCCATGATCAGGAACAGCGAACCCGGATCCAGGGCACCCGAGGCAGCCTGGGCGAGGTATTTGACGAAGCGACCACTCATGATGATGACCAGCAATACCGCACTCACGGCACTCAGGGTCAACAGGACTTCGCGGGATAGATAACGGAAGACGATCAAACCAGACACTCCAGGGTTGTCAGGCTAAGGCGGCCAAACAAGCAAGCATATCGAGTCGACCCATTGCTGCAGGCCGGCTAAAAAGATGGCGCATTATCCTGTGATTGACCGCACCTGTCACGGAGCTTGCTCATACGCGTGCACAAAGCTGCCCGCAAGGGTTGTCAGGCTCGGGCGGCGAGGTTCAAACTGCGGCCTTTGTCGCGGGCGGCCTACAGGCTGCCAAGCTTACAAGCCGGAGTACAGACTCCTGGCTCACTGACCTTTATAAGGGACCCGAAAATGGAACTGGTTGTAAAAAGCGTTAGCCCCGAAACGTTGAAAACCGCCACCCTCGTGGTCGCTGTCGGCGAAGGCCGCAAGCTGGGCGTTGCCGCCAAGCAACTGGACGAACTGAGCGGCGGCGCCATCAGCGCAGTCCTCAAGCGCGGTGACCTGGCCGGCAAGGTTGGCCAAAGCCTGCTGCTGCAAAGCCTGCCTAACCTTAAAGCCGACCGTGTATTGCTGGTGGGCGTTGGTAAAGACGCCGAACTGGGCGACCGTCCGTTCCGCAAGATCATCGCCGGCATCCTCAACACCCTCAAGGGCCTCGGCGGCACCGACGCGGCCCTGGCGCTGGACGAAGTCGTGGTCAAGGGCCGCGACAGCTACGGCAAGACCCGCCTGCTGGCCGAAAGCCTGCTGGACGGCGGCTACGTCTTCGACCAGTTCAAGAGCACCAAGGCCGAACCCCGCGCCCTGAAGAAAGTCACCCTGCTGACCATCAAGGCGGCCCAGGCTGAAGTCGAACGCGCCGTGACCCACGCCCAGGCCATCGCCGGCGGCATGGCGTTCACCCGTGACCTGGGCAACCTGCCACCGAACATCTGCCACCCAACCTACCTGGGCGAGCAAGCCAAGGCGCTGGGCAAGGAATTCAAGGGCCTGAAAGTCGAAGTCCTGGATGAGAAGAAGATCAAGGAACTGGGCATGGGCTCGTTCTATGCCGTGGGCCAGGGCAGCGACCAGCCGCCACGCCTGATCGTGATGCAATACAACGGCGGCAAGAAGTCCGAGAAGCCATTTGCCCTGGTCGGTAAAGGCATCACCTTCGACACCGGCGGCATCAGCCTCAAGCCGGGCCTGGGCATGGACGAGATGAAGTACGACATGGGCGGCGCCGCCAGCGTGTTCGGCACCCTGCGTGCCGTGCTGGAACTCAAGCTGCCGATCAACCTGGTGTGCATCCTGGCCTGCGCCGAGAACATGCCGAGCGGCGGCGCGACCCGTCCGGGCGACATCGTCACCACCCTCAGCGGCCAGACCGTGGAAATCCTCAACACCGACGCCGAAGGCCGCCTGGTGCTGTGCGACGCCCTGACCTACGCCGAGCGCTTCAAGCCGCAAGCCGTGATCGACATCGCCACCCTGACCGGTGCCTGCGTGGTTGCCCTGGGCGCCCACACGTCGGGCCTGCTGGGCAACAGCGACGAACTGATCGGCCAACTGCTCAGCGCCGGCCAGGCTGCCGACGACCGCGCCTGGCAACTGCCGCTGTTCGATGAGTACCAGGAACAGCTGGACAGCCCGTTCGCCGACATCGCCAACATTGGCGGCCCGAAAGCCGGCACCATCACCGCCGCGTGCTTCCTGTCGCGTTTCGCCAAGAACTTCAACTGGGCCCACCTGGACATCGCCGGCACCGCCTGGACCAGCGGCGGCAAGGACAAGGGCGCCACTGGCCGTCCGGTTCCATTGCTGACCCAGTACCTGCTGGACCGCGCCAAAGCCTGAAAATGAAGATCCCCGGGCGCTTGTAAAGCCGCCCGGGGCTCAGGAACCGCAATGACCCAAGTCGACTTCTATATATTGCCCAGCGCCGATCCTTCCGCGCGCCTGGACTTTGCCTGCAAGCTCACCGAAAAAGCCTGGCGCATGGGCCACCGCATCTACCTGCACTGCAGCGATGCCGCCCAGCGTGATGACCTCGACGCCCGCCTGTGGCGCTTCAAGGGCGAAAGCTTCGTGCCCCACGGTCCCGCCGAATCAGAACCGGAAGGCCTGGTGGTACTGGGTTTGGGCGACAACTGCGGCGATCACACAGACCTGCTGGTCAACCTTGACCTGAAAGTACCGGCCTTCGCCAAGGGTTTCGCCCGCGTGGCGGAAGTGGTGGTGGAAGACCCGGCTATTCGTCAGGCCGCGCGGGAGAGTTTCCGTTTCTACCGCGAACAGGGCTATTCTCTGCAAGATCACCGGCTACAACGACTTTGAGCACACGATGGACACTCCAAACCCGCTAAAAGACCCTGACCACCTGCTGGACGACCTTGAGTCGATCCGCAAGCTGCTCGGTGATGATGACCTGCAACCGCCATTGCTGACCGATGCGGTCAACGGTGACGTACAAATTCCCCTGCTGTTCGATATGGTGGGTGGCAAGCCGGTTACGCCGGAACCTGTCGAAACGCCCGTGGTACAAGCTGCGCCGGCTGTAGCTGTTGCCGTACCGGCCGCCGAAAAAGCCCCCGACGCCCTGCTGCTGCACCTGGACAACGAACTGCGCGCCGCCGCGCAACTGATCATGCAAGACGTGATCGACGATTTTGCCCCGCATATCGAAACCGAGATCAAGCGCCGGCTGGATGCGCGCATGGAGCGGTTGTTGAGCCAGTACCAGAACTAAGGCTGACACATATCCCCTGTGGGAGCGGGCTTGCTCGCGAAGGGCGTGAACGATAACGCGTACATCCTGAATGAACGCGCCGCCCTCAGGTTTTTCGCGAGCAAGCTCGCTCCTACCCCTCTCCCCTATCCCCCGTTATACTTGTCGGCTTTCCTGAATTAATGCCAACTAGGGTCCCGCCGCGCATGGATAAGACCTACCAGCCGCACGCTATTGAAACTTCCTGGTACCAGACCTGGGAGTCCGAGAATTATTTCGCTCCGCAAGGCGCGGGCGATGCCTACACCATCATGATTCCGCCACCGAACGTCACTGGCAGCCTGCACATGGGCCATGGCTTCAACAATGCGATCATGGATGCCCTGATTCGTTTCCGCCGAATGCAGGGTCGCAACACCCTATGGCAACCAGGTACAGACCACGCCGGTATCGCCACCCAGATGCTGGTGGAACGCCAACTGGAAGCCACCGGCCAGAACCGTCACGACCTGGGCCGCAAGAAATTCCTCGAGAAAATCTGGGAATGGAAGGATCAGTCCGGCGGCAATATCAGCCGTCAGATCCGTCGCCTGGGCTCGTCCGTCGACTGGAGCCGCGAGCGCTTCACCATGGACGATGGCCTGTCGGAAGCCGTGAAGGAAGCCTTCGTGCGCCTGCATGAAGACGGCCTGATCTACCGCGGCAAGCGCCTGGTCAACTGGGACACCAAGCTGCACACGGCGATTTCCGACCTTGAAGTGGAAAACCACGACGAAAAAGGTTTCCTGTGGAACCTCAAGTACCCGCTGGCTGACGGCGCCAAGACCGCCGAAGGCAATGATTACCTGATCGTCGCCACCACCCGTCCGGAAACCATGCTTGGTGATGCCGCCGTCGCGGTCAACCCGAATGACGAACGCTACCAGGCGCTGATCGGCAAGTTCGTCGAGCTGCCGCTGGTTGGCCGTCGCATCCCGATTATTGCGGATGACTACTGCGACCCTGAATTCGGCACCGGCTGCGTGAAAATCACCCCGGCCCACGATTTCAACGACTACGAAGTCGGCAAGCGCCACAACCTGCCGCTGCTGAACATCTTCGACAAAAACGCCGCTGTTCTGCCGGCCTGCCAGGTGTTCAACCTCGACGGCACGCTGAACGAGAGCATCGACGGCAAGATCCCGGCTGAATACGCCGGCCTCGACCGTTTTGAAGCGCGCAAGCAGATCGTTGCCGCCTTCGACGCTGCCGGCCTGCTGGTGAGCGTTGACGACCACGCCCTGAAGGTACCGAAAGGTGACCGCTCCGGCACTGTCATCGAGCCTTGGCTGACCGACCAGTGGTACGTGTCCACCAAGCCTTTGGCTGAGCCGGCAATTGCTGCCGTGGAAGACGGCCGCATCGCGTTCGTGCCGAAACAGTACGAAAACATGTACTTCTCGTGGATGCGTGACATCCAGGATTGGTGCATCAGCCGCCAGCTGTGGTGGGGCCACCGGATTCCGGCCTGGTACGACGAGTCGGGCAAGGTCTACGTGGGCCGCGACGAAGCCGAAGTACGTACCAAGCACAACCTTGGCGCGGACGTGGCGCTGCAACAGGACAACGACGTACTGGACACCTGGTTCAGCTCGGGCCTGTGGACGTTCTCCACCCTCGGCTGGCCGCAACAGACCGAATTCCTGAAGAAATTCCATTCCACCGACGTGCTGGTCACCGGCTTCGACATCATTTTCTTCTGGGTTGCCCGGATGATCATGCTCACCATGCACTTGGTGAAGAACGAAGACGGCACCCCGCAGGTACCGTTCAAGACCGTGTACGTGCACGGCCTGGTGCGTGATGGCCAGGGCCAGAAGATGTCCAAGTCCAAGGGCAACGTCCTGGACCCGCTGGACATCATCGACGGCATCGACCTGGAAACCCTGGTGCAGAAACGCACCTCGGGCCTGATGCAGCCGAAACTGGCGAAGAAGATCGAGAAGCAGACCCGCGACGAGTTCGCCGATGGCATCGCCAGCTACGGCACCGACGCCCTGCGCTTTACCTTCTGCTCGCTGGCGTCCACCGGTCGCGACATCAAGTTCGACATGGGCCGCGTCGAAGGCTATCGCAACTTCTGCAACAAGATCTGGAATGCCGCGCGCTACGTGCTGGATAAAGGCGAAGACTGCGGCCAGAACGGCGAGGCCATCGAGCTGTCCCTGGCGGACCGCTGGATCATCTCCCAGTTGCAGCGCACCGAAGCCGAAGTGACCCGTCAACTCGACCAGTTCCGCTTCGACCTGGCGGCGCAGGCCCTGTACGAGTTCATCTGGAACCAGTATTGCGACTGGTACCTGGAACTGTCCAAGCCCGTGCTGTGGGACGAGAACTCGCCGATCGAACGTCAGCGCGGCACCCGTCAAACCCTGGTACGCGTGCTGGAAGTGGCGTTGCGCCTGGCGCATCCGTTCATGCCCTTCATCACCGAAGAAATCTGGCAGCGCATCGCGCCGCTGGCGGGCAAAGACGGCAAGACCATCATGCTGCAACCTTGGCCGGTGGCCAACGAAGCCCGCATTGATGAGGCGGCCGAAAGCGATATCGAGTGGCTCAAGACCCTGATGATGGGTACGCGCAACATCCGCGCCGAGATGAACATCGGTCCGGGCAAGCCACTGGCCGTGTTCGTGAAGAATGCCAGCAGCGAAGACCTGCGTCGCCTCACCGAGAACGACGCGCTGCTCAAGAAGCTGGCGAAGCTGGAGTCGATCACCGTATTGGCCGCTGGCGAAGAAGCACCGCTGTCCGCCACCGCACTGGTGGGCGAGATGGAAGTGCTGGTGCCGATGGCCGGCCTGATCGACAAGGGTGCCGAACTGGCGCGCCTGGACAAGGAAATCCTGCGCCTGCAAGGCGAAGTGCAGCGGGTGGGCGGCAAGCTGTCCAACGCGGCGTTCGTCGACAAGGCTCCGGCTGAAGTGATCGAGAAAGAACGCGCCAAACTGGCTGAGGCTGAACAGGCTTTGGGCAAGCTGGCGGAGCAACACGCGCGGATTTCCAGCCTGTAAGGGGCTGCCCGTGCGGAAAAAGAGACCTTCGGGTCTCTTTTTTTTGCTTGGAAAAACACCGCTGTTTCTCTTTGGAAACCCGACCAATGTGGGAGCTGGCTTGCCTGCGATGGCATCGCCTCGGTCTGGCAGATACACCGAGTCACCTGCATCGCAGGCAAGCCAGCTCCCACATTTGACCGAGTTCGACCAAGGAATGTGTGACAATACCCACCACTTTTGAAACAAACGCAGAATCGACGCAGCCCATGACCGCCCCCAGCACACCCAAAGCACCGCGCAAGAAGCCAAAATCCAATACGCCGGCCAAGCCCGTCGTTCCGCGCAAAGAGGCCACCTTGCACCCGCGTAACCGCCACCAGGGCCGTTACGACTTCCAGGCGCTGATCAAGACCACGCCCGAACTGGCGCAATTCGTGATCATCAACCCGTACGGCAAGGAAAGCATCGACTTTGCCAGCCCAGACGCGGTGCGGGTGTTCAACCGGGCGTTGCTCAAGGCGTTCTACGGCATCAATCACTGGGACATCCCGGCTGACTACCTGTGCCCACCGGTACCGGGGCGTGCCGACTACGTGCACTTCCTCGCCGACCTGCTGGCCAGCGTCAACGAAGGCGTGATCCCCCGTGGCGCGCCGGTGAAGGTGCTGGACATCGGCATGGGCGCCAACTGCGTCTATCCGTTGATTGGCTACAGCGAGTACCGCTGGAACTTCCTCGGCTCGGAAGTCGACCCGACGGCCGTGGCCGCCGCCAAGGCGATCGTGCAGTCCAACGGGCTGAACAAGGCCATCCAGCTGCGCCAGCAAACCAACCCCAAGCAGATCCTGCTGGGCTTGCTGGAGCCAGGCGAGCGGTTTGACCTGACCATGTGCAACCCGCCCTTCCACGCGTCCATGGATGAGGCGACCAAGGGCAGCGAGCGTAAATGGCGCGCACTGGGCAAGGCTGATCCGAAACGCAAGCTGCCGGTGCTGAACTTCGGTGGCCAGTCGGCGGAATTGTGGTGTGAAGGCGGTGAAGCGCGGTTTGTGACGCAGTTGATCGCTGAAAGCGCGCATTTCCAGCACAAGGTGCTGTGGTTCAGCACGCTGGTGTCGAAAGCGTCGAACTTGCCGGCGATCCAGACAGCGCTGAAAAAGGCCGGTGTGCTGGAAAGCCAGGTGGTGGAAATGTCCCAGGGCCAGAAGCAGAGCCGCTTCGTCGCCTGGACGTTCCAGACCCCGAGCGAGCAACAGGTATGGCGCCAGCGTTGGGCCCGTAAAGACTGATAAATCGCAGGCAACAAAAAACCGTGCCCGGATCGCTCCGGAGCACGGTTTTTTTTGCTGCGTCTTACTTGTTAACAGCGTCGGTCAGGCCTTTGGCCACAACCAGCTTGATAACTTTCTTGGCAGCGATTTCGATGGCAGCGCCAGTCGAAGGGTTACGGCCAGTACGGGCAGGACGCTCGGTCACTTTCAGTTTGCCAACGCCTGGCAGAGTGATTTCGCCGCCGTTTTCCAGCTGATCAGCAACGATCTGGCTCAGTTGGTCCAGCAGAGCACGCACGGTGGTTTTCGGTGCGTCTACAGCTTCAGCCAGATCAGCGATCAGTTGGTCTTTAGTAATAGCCATTGTGGTGTTCCTTCCCTATCAAATTCATTTGGATTGCAGAGTGCAGTGTCAGCCATCGAGCCCTGCCATCAAGGCCTGGCACCCAAGGGCTATAACCACGAAGATCGGGGTTATAGATACCTGAAACCGGGTTTGGTTCGACCTGACAAATGCTGAATGCACGCTTAACGCCCAGACTGCGCGTAAGACGGGGCAAAACTAGCACAGAGACGGGGAAATATCCGCCTCAACATACCCATTTGGTCAGCTTTATCGCTCTAAACCGTGAAAAAAAGGCATATGGCCCGTCGGATGGCGCTCAAAACGCCCTCCGAACAGCGCCATCCCCAGCGGGTGCGGTACACTGGCGACTTTTTCCGGGAGCCCCACCCCTCCCCTTCAACCAGCCGAGAAGCCCATGCCGATCCGTCATTGCATCGTCCACCTGATCGACAAAAAACCCGACGGCACACCCGCAGTTCTCCACGCCCGCGACTCCGAGCTTGCCGAGTCGGCAGCGATCGAGAACATGCTCGCCGACCTCAACGAGAGCTACAACGCCAAACAAGGCAAGGCCTGGGGCTTTTTCCATGCCGAGTCCGGCGCGCACCCGTTCAGTGGCTGGTTGAAGGAATATTTCGACGGTGGCAAGGATTTCACCGCCTTCAGCCGTATTGCCGTGGAACACCTGCAGAAGCTGATGGAGGAGTCCAACCTCTCCACCGGCGGCCACGTGCTGTTTGCCCACTATCAACAGGGCATGACCGATTACCTGGCGATCGCCCTGCTGCACCACAGCGAAGGCGTGGCCGTGACCGACCAGCTGGACGTGACGCCGTCGCGCCACCTCGACCTTGGCCAACTGCACCTCGCAGCGCGGATCAACGTGTCCGAGTGGCAGAACAACAAGCAGTCCAAGCAATACATCTCCTTTATCAAGGGCAAGAACGGCAAGAAGGTCTCGGAGTACTTCCGCGACTTTATCGGCTGCCAGGAAGGCGTCGACGGTCCGGGCGAAACCCGCACCCTGCTCAAGGCCTTCAGCGACTTCGTTGAAAGCGAGGATCTGCCGGACGAGTCCGCCCGCGAGAAAACCAAGACCCTGGTGGACTACGCCAGCAGCCAGGCCAAGCTCGGCGAGCCGATGGGCCTGGAAGAGCTGTCCGGGTTGATCGATGAAGATCGGCCAAAAGCCTTCTACGATCACATCCGCAACAAGGACTACGGCCTGTCGCCGGAAATCCCGGCGGATAAACGCACCCTCAACCAGTTCCGCCGTTTCACCGGGCGTGCCGAAGGCTTGTCCATCAGCTTTGAAGCGCACCTGCTGGGCGACAAGATCGAATACGACGAAGCCGCCGGCACCTTGATCATCAAGGGCCTGCCGACCCAACTGACCGACCAGCTCAAGCGTCGCAACTGATGCTGGGCGGGGTTCTGAAGAAAGTCCTGCTGGTGTTGCTGGTGGTGGTGGTTTTCCAGAACTGGGGCAAGATCGAGCGGCTGTTCAACCCCTCCCAGGTGGTGCCGGAGCAGACACGCGCGGCGGCGCGCGTGGTGCTGTATTCCACCGAGTGGTGCGGCTACTGCAAACAGATCCGGCGCTTTCTGGATTCCAAGGGGATTCCCTACCAGGCGTTTGATATCGAGAAGGACGCCCAGGCGCGCAAGGCGTACGAGGCGTTGGGGGGCGGCGGGATTCCGTTTGTGGACGTGAACGGCACGCTGATTCGCGACTACAACCCGGAAGCGATCATGGCTGCGCTGAAGTAACTCACTCTGTAAAATACCGCAGATCAAATGTGGGAGCGGGCTTGCTCGCGAATGCGCTGGTTCAGTCAATACATCTGGCGACTGATCCACCGCTTTCGCGAGCAAGCCCGCTCCCACATTGGGTTTGCGTACGCGTTAGAAATTGGCCTCCAGGGAAACCATCGCCGTACGCTCTTCACCCACGTTGTAATACGCCGAGCTGGCCGCCAGGCCATTCACCGGCGCCGAGTTGAACGACACGGTGCGCGCCGAGCTCAAGTATTCCTTATCAAACACATTGAGCATCGAGAAGCGCAGCGCGGCCGACTTGAAGACCTTCTTGTCCACCGGCAGGTAGATACCGGCGTTGAGGTCGAACACGGTGCGCCCGGAGATTTTCTCGTTGTTGGTCAAATCACCGTAGAACGCCCCGACATACTTGCCGGCAATGTTGCCGTAGTAGCGCTTGTCGTCGTAACCAAACACCAGGTTGAGCATGTTTTCCGGCACGTTGGCCAACTGGTTGCCCTTGGTCGGCAACAACACGTTCTTGCTGACAAAGTCGTCCTGCTGCTCGGACTTGGTATAGGTGTACGACGCGTAGTAGTTGAAGTTGTACGGCAGCAGGCCGCTCCACTCCAACTCCAGGCCTTTGTTGGTCACGTCACCGACGTTGGCCATCACGTAGTCACCGTTCAAGTCGGTGGTCGACAGCTGACGGTCCTTGAAGGTGATGTAGAACAGGGTGGCGCTCAGGGCCATTTTCTCTTCGGTGTAGCGCCAGCCCAGCTCCTGGTTCCAGCTCAGCTCGGGGTTGAGGTTGAGGGAGTCACCCTTGTTGTACAGCACGTAGTTCTGCGGGGTGCGCATGTTGCGAGTGACGTTGTAGAACGCCTGGTTGCTCTCGTCGACCTGGTACTTGGCACTGAAGTTCGGCAGGAACTGATGGTAGCGGGCGTTACGTTTTTCCGGCTTGTCGTACAGGCTACCGAGGTTGTCGCCGTCCCGTTCGACGTACTGGTACGCCAGGCCGCCGACAAAGCTCAGGTCTGGCGTGGCTTGCCAGCTGTCCTGCACCCACAGCTTCTGGGCCGGGGTCACGGTGTATTGATGGCGCCCCTGGACAGTCTTGCCGTTCTTGTCGACCACCTGGCCGCCGCTGTTGTAATCGCCCCAGACGTCGTCCGGTGCACCTTCGCTGTTGATCCCGATATACGGCTGGGTCTGGCGCTGGCGAGCGCGCTCGTACCAGTAGCCGTAATCCAGGCTGTGCTCCTCGTTGATGTCCCATTTCATTTTGACCGTCACGCCAGGGCGCCAGGTTTCGGTCCACGAGGGGCGATAGTAGTTGGCCGACTTGAGGTTGCTCAGGTCGTAGTTGCCACTCTTGTCGGACTTCGGCCCCAGGTTGGTCGCGGTCTGGCCGCTGAAACTGCCGCCGTTGCCCCAGTAGTAGTAAGGCGCAACCGTCAGGGCCAGGTCATCACGCAGGCGCCAGCGCTGGGTGAAGGTGGTCATGACACTTTCAAATGGGTTGCGGTTGAGCTTGTAGGAAGACGACAGCAAGCCGTTTTTGTAGACCGGGGTTTCCGCGTAATCCAGGCGGCGGCCCTGTTGCTGGAACTGGCTCTTGCTCAGCGTGTTGTAGTTGTAGTTTTCCTGGGTGTTGTACTTCATGGTGAAGTTGCTGGTGTTGCCGTTGTCGTCTTCGAACAGCGTGCTCCACTCCACCTTGTCGCCCCGCAAGGTGCCCTTGCCGCGCCACTTGTCGCCCTCGGTGTGAGAGGCCGACACCCAGGTCTTGAAGCCGCCGAGGTCGCCGGTGTTGATGCGGGCGAAGGACTTTGTCAGGTTGTTCGAACCCATGGATTGCTTGACGAACAGCCCCGGCTCCTTGGTCGGCCGAATGGTGACCATGCCGATGTTGCCGCCGCTGGAACCAATGTGCGGGCCGTCCGCTTCCGAGGAGCCCTGGGTGACAAATACTTCGCCGACGTTTTCCGGGTCGCCCAACTGGTTGGCGTAAACACCGTAGCTGCCGGAGTCGTTGATCGGCACGCCGTCCATGGAAACCCCGACCTGGTCGGAGTTCATGCCGCGCATGGTGAAGCTGGTGCCGCTCATGCCGCTGGCGTCGTCGTTGGAAACGTTGATGCCCGGGGTGTACTTGAGCTTGTCGATGGCGTTGGCCGTCGGGGACATTTCGTCCATGGCTTCCTTGGTCACCGTGGACCGGGCCTTGGCACTTTCTTCCTGAATCATGTGGCCGGTGCCCAGGGTACGTTCGCCGGCGACGTGCACCGAACCGACATCCTGGGAATCTTCTGCCAGAACCAGCGGCGCAAAGCCGCCCAGGCCCGATGCTAAAAGCAGGGCATAGAGTTTGTTGTAGGTCACGAGTAGATCCCTTACATGCATCTATCTGTTGTTATGGGGGAGGTATTGGCGATCTCGGCTGGGTGAACAGCGCCGCCAATCTTCCTGACCACCTGCTCAGGAATCCGAGGATCATCCGTGCATCACGTAACGATTTGGTTACAGGTTTTGGCGATTGCGATGAAGGTTAAATGAAAGGTCCACACACACGGATGTGCCAAGGCATGGGGATTTTCAAGAGAGACAGGTGCAAGTAATGACAGCGCCACGCCATTGCAGCGTAGCGCTCTGTATCTAGCGCAATACGATCATCCGACCGAGCAGCGAGTGTTGTTCAAACCCCAAGACCGCCTGCAACGCATTGAGCACCGCCTGGGGGTCCTTGCTCGGGAAACTGCCGCTGACACGCCGGGCGCCGAGGTCTTCGTTGAGCAGCAGAATGCGCCCCGGATAGTAGCGGCCGAGGTCTTGCACCACATCGGCCAGCGGCGCCTTGTAGTAGTTGAGCCAACCATCGCGCCAGGCCAGGCGCGACTCGCTGTCGACCGCGTGCAGCTCATCGGCGACACCGTCGGCGTAGGCCACTTGCTGGCCGGCCGTCAGAATCTGTTGCTGAGCATACTTCGACGGCGTTACCCCAACCCGACCGGACAACACCGTCACCTGCGCACCTGCCGGTTGCAGGCGCACCTCAAACTGCGTGCCGAGCACCCGTGCTTCGCCGCTGCCGGCCTCGACCACAAAGGATTCGCCAGTGTGGGTCACACTGAAAAAACCGGCGCCACGGCGTAGCTGGATATGGCGCTCGCCATGCTTGAAATCCACTGCGATCGCACTGTCGGCGTCCAGGGTGACCTGGCTTTGATCGGCCAGGGTCACGGTCTTCACCTCACCCGGCGCGGTGACGTAATCCGCGCCGAAGTCATCGACCCAGCGTGACGGCTGCCAGCCGGCGCCCATCGAGATCATCACCAGCAGGCAGGCGGCCATGGCCAGGGCGCCAGACCAGCGCCGCACGCTGGAGCGTTTCGAGGTATTCATCGCGTTCAAGTAACCCTGCAGCGCCAGGGCATCCTCATCCGCCAACGTTCTGGCCGGTACTTCACTCAATTCCCACAGCACCTGGGCCTGGGCGTAGGCTTCCACATGCGCAGGATCGGCCCGCAGCCAACGGCTGAACGTGGCCTGGTCGCCACTGCTGGGCTGGTCGTGCAACAAGCTCAGCCAGGCCAGTGCGGCCTGTTCCTGGTCGGGCGTCGGGGTGACGCGGGCAGTGGCGTTCACGGGGCTTTCCTTGGCGATGGTTCACGAAGGCTGGCCTTGCAGGCTTCGAGGGCACGCATCATATGTTTTTCCACGGCGCTTTGGGACAGGCCCATGGCCTTGGCGATTTCCGCGTACTTGCGGCCATGGATGCGGTTGAGCAGGAAAATCTGCCGGGTACGTTCCGGCAGGCTGCGCAAGGCTGCTTCAACGTGACGCAGATCATTGCCCGCCTCCAGCGCGGCCTGGGGTTCGCAGCCCTGGTTATCCTGTTGTTCCGGCAGCCAGCCTTCGCTGCTGCGCACCCGGGCGCCTTCGCTGCGCAGGTGGTCGATGGCGATATTGCCGGCGCAGCGCAGCAGGTAGGTGCTGAGTTCCTCGACCTGCACCAGCGGCCGGCGCCAGAAGCGCAGGAACAAATCCTGCACCAGGTCCGCCGCCGTCGCACGGCAGCCCACGCGGCGGCTGACCAGCGCTTCCATCTGCGAGCGCTGGGACAGGAACACCTGCAGGAAATGCGCCCGTCCGCCCGCCGCGTCTGCGTGCTGCTCTGGATGTTCGGGGGGCGTGGTGATCATCAACGGTGGACTCAAAGGGTCGCGAAGGCCGCAACCGGGCTGGCCAGCAGGCCGAGGCCCGCCAGGATCAAGGCCAGCCTTGGCCGATACGGCAACAGCAACACCAGCAACAACCCGCTGAGCATCAAGACCGCGCACCACTCCACCAACCCCTGGCTCCACCCGGTCGCGAGCACCGCCGGCCAGATCGAGACAATCAACAGCAGCCAGCCGCCCACGCGCAAACCCAGGCGCCGACGAGGCGAAGGTTTACTGTGCAGCAGTTCGCCATGGTGCCGGTCCATGGACAGGCACAACGCGGCAAACCCTGCGTAACACAGCAATAGCGCCAGGAGCATTCAGTTCACCTCGCCCTTGAGGGTCAATGGCCGGGCACGTTCGGCCTTGGGCTGAGGGACGCGGCGGTGCTGCATTTTCCAGGCAGCCCAGGCGAGGAACACACCGCTGCCCAGGCACGTCAGGTCGAAGCCGGCCATGGCCCAGTCGCCGTTGGCCAGGGTCACACCCAAATGCTGGGTCGTGGTCAGCGCGTTGAGCACCGGCACGCCGATAAACAGCAGCGCGCCCACACTCAATTGCTCAACCCAGCCGCGGCGCCCCTGGCGAACAATCGCGTGCACGACGCTCAAGCCCCAGGCAATAAAGAAGGCTTGTACTTCCCAGTCCGAGCGCCCGGCAAAGCTGGCCGGCAACAGGCGGTTGGCCCAGAAGAATGCAGCGATGGCGATCATCAAGCCGGACATGCTGGCGATGTTCAGCACTTCCACCAGCCGCAGCTCAAAGGGCATCACACCGGTTTTGGTGTGCTTGAGCTGACGCTTGCCCAGCCACATCACCAGCCCGGTGCCGATCATTGCCGTGCCCGCGAGGCCGCAGATGAAATACAGCCAGCGCAATACCGGGCCGGCGAAATGGCCCATGTGCAAACCGTAGAAGCTGCCACCAATCGCCGCCGGCAGCGACTGCTCGCCGCTCACCCGCAACAGTTCGCCGGTAGTGCCGTTGAATGACACGGTGCTGCCAAAGTCATGCACCACTCGATCCGACCCGGCGCGGAACACATTGACCGAAGCGTTTACATCGCTTGGATTATTCACCACCAGCCGTCCGACATGCCCGCCGGCCCATTGCCCGCGCGCCTGCTCGTACATCGGGCCCAGTGGCAGCAATTGCCCCGGCTGGCCGAGGGCCGGCGCATTGTCGGTGGCCGGAAACACATCGTTGAAGAACGCACGGGTGTCGTTGCCGTAGGAAGCGAGGATGCTCGCCGGCATCACCATGCTCATGAAAATCACCAGGCTGCTGTAGGTGATCATCAAGTGGAACGGCAACACCAGCACGCCCACGGCGTTATGCCCGTCGAGCCAGGACCGCTGGCCCTTGCGCGGGCGGAAGGTGAAGAAGTCCTTGAAGATTTTCTTGTGGGTGATGATCCCGGTGATCAACGCCACGAACATCACCATCGCGGCGATGGTCGACAGCCAGCGCCCCCACGGATAGGGCATTTGCAGCTGGAAGTGGAAACGATAGAAGAATTCGCCGCCCATGCTTTCCCGGGCCTGGACCTGCTGGCCGCTGACGGGATCGAGGAGTTTTTCGACGAAATTGCCGCGCTTGCCCGGGTCGACCTTGTCTTGCCACATCACCGACAGGCCCGGCTCACGGTTGCTCGGCAAGGTGATAAACCAGCGCGCGGCATTGGGCGCCTGGTGTTGCAGATAGGTTTGGGCGGCGGCCAGGCTACGGGCGTCATCGACGGGATGCGCCTGCACTTCGGGCTGCATCCAGTGGGTAATTTCGTCCTTGAAATACGACAGGGTGCCCGTCAGGAAAATTGCAAACAGCAGACAGCCAAAGATCAACCCGGCCCAGGTGTGCAACCAGGCCATGGCCTGGCGGAAGCCCTCTTTCATGTGCGCGCCATCCAGTACGCCAACCCGGCGAACGTGGCCATTATCGCGCTGGGCAGCAACACGCCAAACCAGGCGCGCCAGGCCGTGCGGCAGGCGAAGCACCAGATGACCGCCAACAGGTAGAACACAAACGAACTCAGCATGCCGCTGATCACCGCATCGGCGCGGCTGGTGGGCAGCCACAGCGTCATGCACACGCTGGCCAGCGAGGCCAGCAGGTAACCGCCGACCACAGCCGCCAGCACCCGCGAAGTCACGGCAAGACGGTAGGAAACGGGAAGTGAGGTTTTGCGTTTCATGCACAAGGCGCCAGGTTCGTCAGTGCGCAATATTAATGATAAAGGTTCTCATAAGCAAAAGAGAACGCATCACTGGCAATTGCCGAACCCGCCTGCGCGCCCTACAATGCGAACAATTCTTGTTCTCTAAAGCATGCCCATGCTGCCGGAGTGTGCGCGTTGCAGCCGTCCAACACCGTCGAAGTCCTGTACCACGACCATCACCACTGGCTTACCGGCTGGTTGCGACGCAAGCTCGGCTGCCCGGAAAGCGCCGCCGACCTGGCCCAGGACACCTTCATCCGCGTGCTCACCGCACGGGAAACACCGACGCTGATCGAACCTCGCGCCTTCCTCACCACCATCGCCAAGCGTGTGCTGTGCAACCATTACCGCCGCCAGGACCTGGAGCGCGCCTACCTCGACGCCCTGGCGCAAATGCCCGAACACGTGGCGCCGTCGGAGGAAGAGCGGGCAATCATCCTGCAAACCCTGATGGAGCTGGACCAGTTGCTGGATGGCCTGGCGCCCCTGGTCAAACGCGCGTTCCTGCTGGCCCAGCTCGACGGCCTGACCTACGCGCAAATCGGCGCAGAACTGGGGATCTCCATCGCCACGGTCAAGCGTCACCTGCATAAAGCGGCGATGCGCTGCTACTTCGCCCTATGAGTTTCTCAACGCAAGTCGCCGAACAAGCGGTGCACTGGCTGATGGAAATGCAGCAGGGCCCGCTCAACCCACGTAAACAGGCGGCCTGGCAACAGTGGCTGGACGCCCACAGCGAACATCAGCGGGCCTGGGAGCACATCCAGCGAGTGAACCAGCGCTTGCGCGGGATGCCATCACCCCTGGCCCACACCGCCTTGAATACACCGAAATCCAACAGTCGTCGTCAGGCCCTGAAGTTGTTGCTGATACTCGGCGCCGGGTCGGCAGCGGCCTGGGGTTTGCGCCAGCAACATATATTGCCGCCGTTGAGTGCCGACTACCGCAGCCCCATCGGCCAACGGCGCAAGTTCCAGCTGGCGGATGGCAGCCAGTTGCAGCTCAACACCGGCAGTGCGGTGGATGTGCATTTTGATGGCCAGCAACGCTTGATCCGCCTGCTCGAAGGCGAAATCCTGCTGACCGCCAAACCCGGCAACGCCCCGCTGCGGGTCATCACTTCCCAGGGTCTGCTCAGCGCCCAGGCGGCGCGGCTGAACGTGCGGCAATTCAACGATCACACACAACTGGCGGTGTTTGATGGGCACGTTGACGTGATGCCCAACACCTATAGCGGTTTGCCGTTGTCGGTGGAGAAAGCCCATCAGGTCAATTTCACCCGCAAAGGCTGGGACACCGCCCGCCCCACCGACGCCGGCAGCGGCGCCTGGGCCGACGGCATGCTGGTGGCGGCCCACATGCGCCTGGAAGATTTCCTCGCCGAATTGAGCCGTTATCGCCGTGGCCAGCTCAATTGCGATCCGCAGGTGGCCAACCTGCTGATTTCCGGCAGCTACCCGCTGGACGACAGCGAACGAATCCTGGACCTGCTGCAAGTCAGCCTGCCGGTCAGGGTTCGGCGGTTTACCCGCTACTGGGTCACTGTCGAAGCCCGTGCCTGAAATATTTTCAAAACCCGTGAGCCGTTTTCCGCACCTCGCGTGACAGAGAAGGAAAGCCACCTTGATCCTTCCTTCTCAGGACCGCACTTCATGCCCCAGCAACCGACTCGCCTGACGCCCCTCGCCCGCACCCTGCGCCACTTGTTGCTGGGGGTCAGCCTCAGTTTCAGCACCGTTCCCTACGTAATGGCGGCCGACGCCAAGCCCTACCGCATCGCCCCTACGTCACTGGAAGCGGCGCTGAATCAATTTGGCCGGGAAGCCGGCGTGCTGATTTCATTTGGCTCGGACGTGACTGCCGGCGTGCAAAGCCACGGCCTGTCGGGCAACTACACCGCTGAAGAAGGCTTGAATGCGTTGCTCAAAGGCACCGGCCTGCAAGCCCGTGCCGAGGGCAACAACGCCTTCAGCCTGCAACCGGCGAATGCTCCGGCCACCCTCGAATTGGGCACCTCCAACGTGGTCGGCGACTGGCTGGGGGACGCGGCACAAACCAACGTCTTCGAGCACCCGGGCGCCCGGGACGTGATCCGCCGTGAAGAATTCGAACGCCAGGGCGCCACCCAGGCCCGCGACGTGCTCAACCGCATTCCCGGGGTCAACGCCCCGGAAAACAACGGCACCGGCAGCCACGACATGGCACTGAACTTCGGCATTCGCGGGCTCAACCCACGCCTGGCCTCGCGCTCCACGGTCTTGATGGACGGCATCCCGGTGCCGTTCGCGCCGTATGGCCAGCCGCAGTTGTCGTTCGCGCCCATCAGCATGGGCAACATGGATGCCGTGGACGTGGTACGCGGCGGCGGCGCAGTGCGTTATGGCCCGCAGAACGTCGGCGGCATCGTCAACTTCGTCACCCGCGCGATTCCCGATGCGCCAACGGTGAAAGGCGGCCTGCAAACCGAAACCAGCCCGTCTTCCAGCCACGATGGCTTCAAGACCACCGGCAACCTGCTGGCCGGCGGCACGGCGGACAACGGCCTGGGCGGCGCGATCCTGTATTCCGGCACCCGTGGTGGTGATTGGCGCGAGAACAGCGACACCCGCATCGACGACCTGATCCTCAAGGGCAAATACCAGCTGGACGACGCCAACAGCTTCAACGCCATGGCGCAGTACTACGAAGGCAAGGCGGATATGCCCGGTGGTTTGAGCACTGCGGCCTACAAGGCCGACCCGTACCAGTCCACCCGCCCCTACGACCAGTTCTGGGGCCGGCGTACCATGTTCAACGCGGGCTATCGCTACCAGGAAGATCGCCGGGAATTCACGGTCAACAGCTTCTTCACCACCACCCTGCGCAGCGGTTACCTGGACCAGGGCAATTTCCTCTCCCTGTCGCCCCGCGAGTATTGGGTACGCGGCCTGGAAACCCGTTTCGCCCAAGGCTTCGACCTCGGCCCAACCAGCCACGAAGTCGGCGTGGGCTACCGCTACATCAACGAGGCCGGCCACGAACTGCGCTACCGCACGCCGATTTCCGCCAATCAGCAACTGCCGACCACCGACAGCCGCAACGACCGCGACACCCGGGGCAGCACCGAAGCCAATGCGTTCTTCGTCGACGACCGGATAGATATCGGCAAGTGGACCATCACCCCGGGCATCCGCTACGAGATGATCGAGTCCCAGCAGACCAACAACCTCAGCAACGTCAAATACAAGGGTGACTACAACACCGCCCTGCCGGCGTTGAACGTGCTCTACCACCTGACGGACGACTGGAACCTCTATGCCAACACCGAAGGGTCGTTCGGCAGCGTGCAGTACAGCCAGATGCCCAACCGCGTGACCAGTGGTGAAGTGAAGCCGGAAAAAGCCCGCACCTGGGAACTCGGCACACGCTATGACAACGGCACCTTGCGCGCCGAGATCGGCGCGTTCCTGATCAACTTCGACAACCAGTACGACAGCAACCAGACCAACGACACCGTGATCGCCCGCGGCGAAACCCGCCATCAGGGCATCGAGTCCAGCATCAACTACGCCCTCGACGGCTTGAGCCCGGCGCTCGCCGGTTTTGATGTGTACGCCACCTACGCCTACGTCGACGCCACCATCCGCGAAGACGGCCCGAACAAAGGCAACCGCGTACCCTTCTCCTCCAAGCACAAGGGCACCCTGGGTGTGGGTTACACCGAAGGTCGCTGGAAGTTGAACGTGGACAGCAGCTACCAGAGCAGCCAGTTTGCCGACAACGCCAACACTGAAGCAGAAAGTGCTGATGGCAGCACCGGACGCATCCCTGGCTACATGCTGTTCAGCAGCCGCGCGGCGTACGACTTTGGCCCGCAGCTGTCGGATTTGAACGTGGCGGTGGGTGTGAAAAACATCTTCAACAAGCAGTACTACACCCGCTCGTTTGACGATAACAACAAGGGCAAATACGTCGGCGAGCCGCGCACGCTGTATGTGCAGACGTCCATCGCGTTCTGATCAACTGCCCGCCAGGCACGACGGTGTGCCGGCCACCAACGCGTCGATGGCGCACCGGGTCTTGGCCGGCATGTGCGTCGCCGTGGGCCAGATGACATGGATCGGCATCGGCTGCTCGCGGTGGCCCGGCAGTACCGCCTGCAGTTGCCCGCGCAACACGTAGTGGGCGATCAGCCAACTGGGCAACCAGGCCAGGCCGACCCCGGCGATGGCGGCATCGGCCACGGCCTGCAGGTCATCGAGGATCAACGGCGAGGCGACTCGCTCGCGGTGCGGGGCATTGCTGCGATAGGCAATGCCCCGGTGCCCGGCCAGGTCGTCGATGGAGTCAATCCGAGGTGTGCGCTGCAAGTACGCGGGTGACGCCGCCAAGGCAATCGCCTGTTCCCCCAGGCGGCGGGCGCTCAGGCGGTCGGTGTCAGGCAGCGCGCCAATGCGTACCGCCAGATCGAAGCCTTCCTGGGCCAGGTCGATCAGTCGGTCGGAGAAGGAAATTTCAATCTCCAGTTGCGGAAAACGGTCCATCAGCCCCCACAACGCCGGCGCCGCATAGTGATGACCAAACGCCAAAGGCAAGCTCGCCCGTAACCGTCCACGTGGCTGCTGACGGCCACTTTCCAGCACGGATTCGGCGGCTTCCAGTTCCGCCAGCGCACGCAGGCAATGCTCGTAATAGGCCTGCCCGTCCTCGGTCAAACGCTGACGCCGGGTGGAGCGTTGCAACAGCGACGTCCCCAACCGCGCCTCCAGCCGCGCCAGGCCTTTGCCCACCGCCGAGCGCGTGAGGTTCAGCCGTTCGGCGGCCTCCGTCAGATTGCCGCTCTCGACGATCTGCAAAAACAGTTCAACACCATCAAAACGCGGAGTGGCCATGGTCGTTTGTCGCCCTATATTCCCTTATCACAGGAAGAAGTATCGCTAATAAAGAATCAGATTCCCGTGAAAATGACACCTTCCCCCATTGAAAGGAAGAGGCCATGCCACCCGACGCCGTTGTATCCGCCATCAACCCGCCACGTACCGCCCGGGACGGCCTTGCGCTCACCGCCGTGTGCCTGGTGGCGCTGATGTTCGGGCTGGAGATTTCCAGCGTGCCGGTCATCCTGCCCACCCTTGAGCAGCAACTGGGCACCGGCTTCCAGGACGCCCAATGGATCATGAACGCCTACACCCTGGCCTGCACCAGCGTGCTGATGGCCGCCGGCACATTGGCCGATCGTTTTGGCCGCCGACGCATGCTGGTGCTGTGCCTGTGGGTATTCGGGCTGGCTTCGCTCGCCTGCGGGCTGGCGAACGATGCGTCCACGCTGATCGCGGCGCGTTTTGTCCAGGGCGTGGGTGGCGGGGCGATGATGATCTGCCAGTTCGCGATCCTGTCGCACCAGTTCCGCGAGCCGGCGACCCGGGCCCGGGCCTTTGCGGTGTGGGGCGTGATCGCCGGGGTGGGCCTGGGTTTCGGGCCGATGGTGGGGGCATTGATCCTGGCGGTGGCGGATTGGCGCTGGGTGTTCCTGGTGCATGTGCCGTTGACCTTGTTCACTCTGGTGTTGCTGCGCATCAGCGTGCAGGAATCCCGTGACCCGGCGGCCCATCGCCTCGATATAGCCGGTATGGCCACCCTCACCCTGGCAGTGTTCGCCCTGGTTTATTTCATCACCCAGGGCACCGAGAGCGGCTTTGCCACCCCGGCCATGCTCGGCTGGGCCGGACTGTCGGTGGGCAGCCTGTTGTTGTTCGTGGTTGTCGAGCGGCGCAGCCTGCATCCAATGTTCGACTTCTCGGTGTTTCGCATCCCGCGCTTCAACGGCGCGCTGATGGGCTCGATCGGCATGAACTTCAGCTTCTGGCCCTTCATGATCTACCTGCCGCTGTATTTCCAGGCCGGCCTGGGCTACGACACCATGCTCACCGGGCTCGCCCTGCTCGCCTATACCCTGCCCACGTTGGTGGTGCCGCCGCTGGCTGAACGCCTGGCCCTGCGCTATGGCGCCGAACGCATCATTCCATTGGGCCTGGGCCTGATGGGCGTGGGGTTTGTGACAATGGCGGCGATCAATCATAGCGGCCAGCCCAGTGTGGTATGGGTCCTGATCGCCTGTGGGATTGCCGGCAGCGGCTTGGCGTTTACCAACTCGCCCACCACCAACACCACCACCGGATCAGTTTCATCCGACCGCGCAGGGATGGCCTCGGGCATCGACTTCAGTGCACGTCTGATCACCCTGGCGCTGAATATCGCGTTGATGGGGTTGGTGTTGATACTCGGGATCGCTCATTACCTGGCTGGCGTATTGCCTGGCACGGCACAGTTGGCCACCCTCAGTCAGGACATCGCCGCCGGCAAGCTGGACGTGTTGCCGCAGGGCCCACTGATCGCCCAGGCCGCGCTGCGCAACGGTGCGGGATGGGCCATGTTGTATGCCGGCGTTGGAGCGTGCGCACTGGCGGCCTTGAGCGCCTGTTTTTTCCGGCGCAGCCCGCGCTGACCTTTTGCGCATAAAAAAACGGGCCTGCATCTGCAGGCCCGTTTTCAGTGGGGTTGAAAAAAGTATCAGCTATCAGCCGTTAAGCGCAGCCTGTTCGTTTTCCAGGAATTCCTCTTCTAGCTCGGCCTCGTCGGCCTTGGTATTGGGCAGGCTTTGACCCGCGGCGCGTGGTTTGCCGCGCAGTTTGCCGTACAGATGCTCCAGGGCATGCTCCAGCTTGGTCGCTGCGCCATCGATCGCCTGTTCCAGCGTATCGGCTTTATGGAGGACCGAAAGCGGTTGATGGCCTTTTGGCCGCGCTTCCAGTCGGCAACTCAGATCGTGTGGGCCGGGCTTGTCACCGTTCTCGTCCCGCAGGTAAACCTCGACGCGGGTCAGATCTTCTTCGTAACGTTCGAGCGTGCTCTCAATGGTGGTACGTACCCACTCCTCCAGTCGGATGCTGCTTTCAATATGGTTATCGCTATTGACTTGGATTTGCATAGTTTTCCCTTATTTCAGCTAGCTCGCCGAAGGCCATTCCTGCTTCACCGGATGGGTGAAAACCATGACCTCCTGATTACACAATTGAGCAGACAGAGGAACATTTCAACCCCTTTGCAAAGATAAATCCCACATTACAAATTAACCCTGACTACAACCAAAAACGCTGTTAGGGTGGGGAGTTGGTTACATCTTCTTACCGCCAACTTCCTTACAATTGCCCCTCTCCCAACGGGTGCAATCCGCGAAAAATCTCCGCTTCCTCCACCAGCCAGTCATGCACCGCCCGCACGCCCGGATGGCTCAACGCACCCGGCGCGTACAGCAGCACATAGCGTTTGTGGTTGGGAACGGCGAGGCCGAATGGCACGATCAAGGTGCCGCGTTCCAGTTCGTCATTGAGCAAGGTTCGCCGGGCAATCGCCACGCCCATGCCCGCAATCGCCGCCTCGATAGTCAGGTGGTTGCGGTTGAAGGTATGCCCGCGCCGTACGTCGGCGGCGTCATAGCCGATGGCATTCAGGTAGAACTCCCACTCTGCGTACTCATAACTCCCACGCCAGGCAGTGATGTCGTGCAGCAGCGGGAAATGCACCAGGTCAGCGGGGCCATGCAGTGGCGGTCGCCCCCGCAGCAGGCTCGGTGCGCACACCGGGAAAATTTGCTCGTCCAGCAAGGCTGTGGATAACAAGCCGGGATAGCTGCCGTCGTTAAGGTCGATGGCCAGGTCGAAGTCGCCCTCGTGCAGGGCGACGCTGCTGTCTTCGGCAACCATGCGCAGCTGGATATCCGGGAAGCGCTGCTGCAAACGCGGCAAACGCGGGGTCAGCCATTTGCCGAGAAACGACGGGATCGAGCGCAGGCGCAAGGTGCCGCTGATCATCCCGGCGTCCAGCCGCTGCAACTCGGCATCGATGCTGCCATAGGCCTCGCCCACGGTGATCGCCAACCGCTGGCCCTCTGCGCTCAGCTCAACCCCGCGTGCGCGCCGATGGAACAGGCGAAAGCCCAGGCGCTCCTCCAACTGACGGATTTGCTGGCTGACCGCGCCCGGGGTGATGTGCAGTTCCTCGGCGCAACGGGTGAACGACAAATGCCGTGCCGCGCAGGAAAAAACGTGCAACCAGACGTAGGTCTGGCCATGAAGCGGGCGAGCCATAGGGTTTAGTCCTGCTAAAGGGTGTCTTAGGATAATTCGTTGGTCAGTGCCGATCCAGAGGCTCAGTATCGCGCCAATTCCGCTTGTCCTACAAAACATGGCAGCGATTCCTACTCCATTGCTTGTAAGGGTTTAGCATGGCTATCAGTGTTTTCGATCTATTCAAAGTGGGCATTGGTCCTTCCAGCTCCCATACCGTCGGCCCGATGCGGGCCGCGGCGACCTTCGTCCAAGCGCTTATCGACCAGCAATTGCTCGACGAAACCCGTCGCGTAGAGGTGCGTTTGTACGGCTCGCTGTCCGCCACCGGTGTCGGCCACGCCACCGACCGCGCCTGTGTGATGGGCCTGATGGGCGAATGGCCAGACAGTATCGACCCCACCAGTATCGGCCCACGCATCCAGCAACTGCGCGAGTCCGGCCAATTGCTGCTCGGCGGCCGCACGTCGATTGCCTTCAACTGGCAACACGACCTCCTGCTGCTGGACGAAAGCCTGCCCTACCACCCCAACGCCATGTCCCTGCATGCCTACGGCGAAAACGGCCCGTTGAGCGAGCAAACGTACTACTCGGTGGGCGGCGGTTTCATCATCGAAGCGGCAGAAGCCGAGTCCGGTATCGCGCCTACCAGCGAAGTGCAATTGCCCTACGACTTTTCGAGCGCCGTCGAACTGCTGGCCTTGTGCAACAAGCACGGCCTGCGGGTTTCCGAACTGATGATGGCCAACGAACGGGCCTGGCGCAGCGATACCGAGATCCGCAGCGGCCTGCTGCATATCTGGTCGGTGATGCGTGAATGCGTCGAACAAGGCCTGCGCCACGAAGGCATCCTGCCCGGCGGTCTGGATGTGCCACGGCGCGCGGCGAAACTGCACCGCAGCCTGCTGGAAATCGGCAAACCCAACGTCATCACCTCGACCTTGTCGGCCATGGAATGGGTCAACCTGTTCGCCCTCGCCGTCAACGAAGAAAACGCCGCCGGCGGGCGCATGGTCACCGCGCCGACCAATGGCGCGGCGGGAATCATCCCGGCGGTGCTGCACTACTACATGAAGTTCAACCCGGACGCGTCTGACGATGACGTGGTGAATTTCTTCCTGGCTGCCGCCGCCGTCGGCATCCTCTGCAAGAAAAACGCCTCGATCTCCGGCGCCGAAGTCGGCTGCCAGGGCGAAGTCGGTTCCGCCTGCGCCATGGCCGCTGCCGGCCTTGCAGACGTGCTCGGCGCATCCCCGGAGCAACTGGAAAACGCCGCCGAAATCGGCCTGGAACATAACCTGGGGTTGACCTGCGACCCGGTTGGCGGCCTGGTCCAGGTGCCGTGCATCGAGCGCAACGCCATCGCCGCGGTCAAGGCGATCAACGCCACGCAAATGGCCCTGCGCGGCGACGGCAAACACTTCATCTCCCTGGACCGGGTGATCCGCACCATGCGCGACACCGGCGCCGACATGCACGACAAATACAAAGAAACTTCACGGGGCGGCCTGGCCGTCAGCTGGGTGGAGTGCTGAGGAGCATTCCCTGATCGCCCCAACGTGAGCCCGCGCAAAAATAATAACGAGGCAATAACGATGACCGATGTACGTACACCTGCTGCCGAAAATCCCGCTGTAGACCTGACGCCGACCACCGTTACACAAGGCTGGAACAAACACGACACCACCTGGATGCTCGGCCTCTACGGCACCGCCATCGGTGCCGGCACCTTGTTCCTGCCGATCAACGCTGGCGTGGGCGGCTTCTGGCCGTTGATCGTGCTGGCGCTGCTGGCCTTTCCGATGACCTTCTTCGCCCACCGTGGGCTGACGCGCTTTGTGTTGTCGGGCAAATCCGGCGACATCACCGAAGTGGTGGAAGAACACTTCGGCATCGGCGCCGGCAAGCTGATCACCCTGCTCTACTTCTTCGCGATCTTCCCGATTTTGCTGGTGTACAGCGTGGCGCTGACCAACACCCTGACCAGCTTTATGGAACACCAACTGCACCTGGCTGCACCGCCCCGGGCAATCCTGTCGCTGGTGCTGATCCTCGGCCTGATGGCCATTGTGCGCTGCGGCCAGGGCGTGATCGTCAAGGCCATGAGCGTGCTGGTGTACCCCTTCGTCGCCGCCCTGCTGCTATTGGCGGTGAGCCTGATCCCCAACTGGAACGGTGCGTTCTTCGCCTCCGCCAGCGAAGGCATGCCCGTGCCGGCCTTCTTCAAGACCCTGTGGCTGGCGATCCCGGTGATGGTGTTTTCCTTCAACCACTCGCCGATCATCTCCGCCTTCGCCGTCGACCAGAAACGCGTGTACGGCCCGCAAGCCGAACGCAAAAGCAGCGGCATCCTGGCCATGGCCCACAGCATGATGGTGCTGACGGTGATGTTCTTCTGCTTCAGCTGCGTGCTGGCCCTGTCGCCGGCTGACCTCGCCGCCGCCAAGGCGCAGAACATCTCGATCCTGTCGTACCTGGCGAACCACTTCCAGACCCCGGTCATCGCCTACGCCGCACCGTTGATCGCGCTGGTGGCGATCACCAAATCCTTCCTGGGCCACTACATCGGCGCCAGCGAAGGCTTCCAGGGCCTGATCGTCAAATCCCTGCGCGGGCGCAACCGCAGCATGTCGGCCAAGTGGCTGGAGCGCTGCACCGCGCTGTTCATGGTGCTCACCTGCTGGGCCGTGGCCACCTTCAACCCGAGCATCCTCGGCATGATCGAAACCATGGGCGGGCCGATCATCGCCTGCCTGTTGTTCCTGATGCCGATGTACGCCATCCGCCGCGTGCCATCCCTGCGCCAGTACTCGGGCCAGGCGTCCAACGTGTTTGTGGTGTTGATCGGTTTGATTGCGCTGTCTGCGATCGTTTTTTCGGTCATGCCCTGAAACGGATCACCGAACTCAAAAACACCACCCACCCACTGTGGGAGCGGGCTTGCTCGCGAAAGCGGTCGTTCAGCCGAGTAATCATTGGCTGACACACCGCATTCGCGAGCAAGCCCGCTCCCACAGGGGAAATTTGATGGCAGGCAAATTGCTGTACGGCACGCCCCTTGCTGTACAGCTACTGAGGAAAACGGACCTTGTGAAAACCTCAGCGAGCGAATGGCCGGTGGTCAGGAAACGCGAACTAATCCCGACACCGGTCGTCAATGACTGCATGTTCTTATCAGGCGGTAACGCACCATGGACAACCCTTTTCAGATCATCACCGACACCTTCGCCCCGAAATACCGGGTCAATTTAAGCATCCAGCGGCTGGACGGCAGCATCATGCTGACCCTGTCCGATGAAGACGGCGTCGTGGCCAAACGCATGATCAGCGCCGAACAACGCAACGACCCCCAGCGCCTGAAACGGCTGGTGCAGAGTGTGCAATTCGGGATTGCGATCGAGCAGGGGCACAGCGCGATGGAGATATTGGCGGTGATGACCGATGGGGACAGCCACCAGGTACTGCAGCGGCCGCCGGTCAGCAGGCCGCCGCTCAACGCAGGGTTCTAGAGCTCGCCCTTCTCTGTTTCAAGGCTCGCTTCGCCCTTGCGGCGCGGGCCTTCGACCTTCACCGACGGAAATGCCGACGACGCATACCGCACCACCAGAATCGCGAACGCCAGCAGCAGAATCCCACCGCACAGGTAGATGATGCCGATGTCGGGCGGGTTGTGGTGGGACACGTTGGAAATCAGCAGACGGGTCAGCGCCGTGATCGCCACGTAGATCAGGAAACGCACCGGCATGTGGTTGGTCTTGAAATAAATCCCGACCATCGCCCCCAGTTCCAGGTAGATGAACAGCAGCAAGATGTCATCGATCTTGATGTGCCCCGTCTCCAGCATCCCCAGAAATTCCATCACCGCGGCATAGGCGGTCACCGCACCAATGGCGAACAACGCCAGGTAGTGGAACGTCTCGACGAACAGATTTCCCAAGGACTCGGCCAGTTGGTGCACGGTCTTGCGCAGGTTTTCAGCCCAGTTGATTTTCACGATGATGCTTCCTTAGGTCGGCTCGACCGGATAATGCGGGTTGGACGTGACGGTTTCTCTGCATGCAGAAAAAAGGCCAGGGAACAGGAAGTGAGATGGTGGCGGGGTGATATGAGGCACTTATCTTGCTGCTTGATGATCGTTCCCACGCTCCGCGTGGGAATGCCGCCCCGGACGCTCCGCGTCCCATGCCCCAGGGTTTCGGGTAGAGGTGACGCGGAGCGTCACGGTATGCATTCCCACGCAGAGCGTGGGAACGATCCATCTAGGTGACCGGGTGATTTAGGTCAGGTCGGGGCGACTTGATCCAACGCTTGATCGACCAATAAACCACTCATTTCCAGCAGTTGATGGATCGCCAGAAGCAAACTTCGCTGTGGTCCTTCAAGCTCAAAAGCCAGGCTACTGGCCATTTCACGGGCACTGTTCAAGGTTTCGCTGGCATTGGCGAGTAATGTTTCAGTGTCAGTATTTGGGGTCACAGCGAAAAGCGCGGTAGGCGGCTTTATAGGCGATTCAGAAAAACAGGCAGTCATTTTTACCATGGTGCATTCCTTGGATTTACAAGATGTTTGCTCCTTAAATTCGAGCCGCCAAACTCGTGTACCGCATAAGCGAAGCCCGGAGAAGGTAAGCCACTGAATGACGCTCCTGCAACCCCACCAACCTGTGAGAAGTTTCCGATAGGGCAAACCAGCATTTGCCAGCTACATTGAAAAGCCACTACCCAAAGCCCATGGATTGGCTTATGCTTTTAGCTGTATATAAATACAGTGGTCGCAAAAACGCTTGGCGACACTCGAACCAAGGGCAACTCCCTTCAATACTGCACCGATGACGAGGCCGAAAAATGGCTGTTGAAACCCTGTATCGCAGTACCCGTGACCTGGAGACTACATTCGTGGATCGCAAACTTGCCGACGCACACGACCAGATGCTTGAACTGGCAGAGTCCCTGATGGAAGTGCTGTTGAAAAACGTCGAAGGCTTGAGCGAGAAGCAGGCAGAAGATGCCGGTATTTTCATGGCCAAGAACCGCGCGGCGTTTGCGGCGGCGTTCAAGAACAATGCGAGTGCATTGGCGGAGATTGGGCAGCCAGCGGCTGAGTGATGCATTGCCAGTAGTGGCGAAAGGGCTTGCTGTGGCCGAGGGCGCTTGCTGTGGCAGAGGGAGCTTGCTGTGGCGAGGGAGCTTGCTCCCGCTGGAGTGCGCAGCGCTCCCAAGCTTTTGGGTCTGCTGCGCAGCCCAGCGGGAGCAAGCTCCCTCGCCACAGCAAGCTCCCTCGCCACAGGTTATGCGTTGATGCCTTTCACATGTGTCATGCCTGCCACAAGGTCTTGCCGAAGAACGTCAACGTGCGGTCCCACGCCAGTTGCGACCAGGCGGCATCGTATTGCGTGTCTGCAATCCGACCATCACCAATCGCCGTCTCGTTGGCAAACGCATGGCGCGCCAGGTAGCGATGGAAAGTCGCGTCCACACCCGCAGCATGCAGTTTTGCCTCCAGCTCCGCCACGGTGTCGATATTGAAGAAGGCATCCTGCGTGCCCCAATGCCCGATCAGCGGCGCCTTGATCTTCGAAGCATCCAGATACTCCAGCGGCGGGAAGCCGTACCACACCACGCCCGCAGCCACTTCCGGAATCGCGTTCAACGCCAGCAACGTCAACGCCCCGCCCATGCAGTAACCGGTCACACCAACTTTTTTCGAATCCGCCTGCAAGTACTGCACGGCGCCCTTGATGTCCTGGGAAACCGCGTCACCAAAATCCAGCCCATCCATCAGGTGGTGAGCCTCTTCCTCTTCCACGGTCGACGCGCCGCGATAAAGGTCCGGCACCAATACGCGGTAACCGCATTCGGCCAGTCGATTGGCAACGCCCTTGATCTGATCGTTTACGCCCCACCATTCCTGGATCACCACGATCGCCGGCGCGCCTTCGAGTACGGCCGGGCTGGCCAGGTAGCCGTTGACGTCCGCGCCATCCGGGCGTTTGAAGGTGATCATGCGCCCGCTGGAGCGCCCTGCTGTTTGTTTGGACATGCCAACCTCGTTCTGATGGGTTTGAAAAAATAAGCCGATAACAGAGATATCTGTATTTGCACGTGTCCGCCACTGCGGGTGTATCAGAGTGTGTATGGATGCCCCTGAGATACACACGTACCGGCAATCGCGGCAGCGCGACACACGACAGATACACATCGGCGCTTAAGTGATGAAGCCTGTTCAACATTCAATCACCCAGGGCCCGGAAAATAAAATGAATAACCTCCCTTCTGTTGACCGTCTCACCGTCACCTCCTACACCAATGGGCTGCTCGGCCCCAGCCAGAAAATGCTCGGCCCGCTGGCCGACGGTGGCACCTTGATCACCGGCACCCCGCCCGGTTGCTGGGGCCCGATGATCACGCCGGCCTTTGAGGGTGGCCATGAAGTGACCCAGCCCGTGTTCATCGCCGGCGCCGAAATCGGCGACGCGGTGGCGCTGAAAATCAAGCGCATGCGCGCCACCTCCCTGGCCACGTCCTCGGGGGTCATGAGTTTTGTCGAAGGGCGTTACCACGGCGACCCGTTCGTCGCGAAGTTCTGCTCCAACTGCGGGCAAGAGCATCCCGCCAGCCACGTCGAAGGCATTGGCGATGACGCCATTCGTTGCGATGCCTGTGGCGCCGAGGTCAGTGCGTTTCGTTTCAGCAATGGTTACGTGATCGTTCTGGATGCCGAGCATCAGGTGAGCCTGACGGTCAACCAGGCCGTGGCGGATCGCCTGGCCGGCAAGGCATCGGACCTGTCGGCGCTGCCCGAACTGTCTGCCCAGCACTCGATCCTGTCCCTGGCCCGCGCCGATATTCCGGGCCTGGCCGCGCATATGCGCCCATTCCTGGGCAACATCGGTACCACGCCTTCACGGGATCTTCCGGATTCCCACAACTGCGGCGACTTCGGCCAGTACCTGGTGGGCGCGCCCCATCGCTACGGCATGACCCATGATGAACTGCACGCCGCGAAAACCGATGGCCACATGGACACAAACTCAGTGCGCGAAGGCTGCATCCTGATCTGCCCGGTGAAGGTCCCCGGCGCCGGGGTGTACATGGGCGATATGCATGCTCAACAGGGCAATGGCGAAATTGCCGGGCATGCCACCGATGTGTCGGGGGAAACCGAACTGACGGTGCAGGTGATCAAGGGCCTGAGCCTGGACGGGCCGATCCTGCTGCAAAACCTCGATGACCTGCCGCCCATGGCGCGCCCGATGACCGCGGAACAACACCTGCGGGTGAAGGCACTGGGCGAGCGCTGGGGCCAGGTGGAGATCGAGGAGAACGCGCCCATCACCTTCATCGGCAGTGGGACCAATCTCAACGTCGCGACAGACAATGGACTGGAACGCGCCGCCGCCGTGACCGGGCTGCCGCTCGACGAAGTGCGCAACCGCGCGACCATCAACGGCTCGATTGAAATCAGCCGCCTGCCGGGAACCGTGCGGGTCACGATTCTGTGCCCGATGCACATCCTTGATCGTATGGGCGTGGGCCAACTGGCCCGGGAGAAATATCAGCTTTGACCCGCCTCAGCGGTACAGCAAGCGCTCCGCCAGCTCATCCGCTACCCGCGCGGGTGAGCGTTTTTCAGCCTGGGCATGGGCGAAGATTTCGGTCAGGCGCGTGCCGATGTTCGACAGGTGCGCGGTGATGGTTTCCAGCTCCGCGCCGCCGTGCTTGAGGGCCACGTAGATCAGCCCACCGGAGTTGATCACGTAGTCCGGCGCGTAAAGAATCCCACGCCCTTCCAACTGATCGGCCACTTGCAGGTTGGTCAGTTGCGCACTGGCGGAGCCGGCCACCGCTGCGCATCGCAACTGCGCGACCGTGTAGCGGTTGAACACCGCGCCCACACCGCAGGGCGCAAGGATATCGCACGGAGTGCTGAGCAAGGCTTCGTTGGCAATCGGGTGCGCACCCAGTTGTTCCATCGCCAGTTGCACCTTGCCGTGGTCGATGTCGCTCACCAGCAATTCAGCCCCGGCGGCGTGCAGTTGCTCGGCCAGGGCATAACCGACATTGCCCAGGCCCTGGATCGCCACGCGCAGACCTTCCAGGTTATCGCTGCCCAAGCGAGCCATCGCGGTGGTGCGGATGCCGGCGAACACGCCCATCGCCGCGTGGGGCGAGGGATCGCCGGCCGCCGTGGTGCTGGTGACATAGCGGGTCTGCTGGGCGATGCAATCCATGTCGGCCACCGAGGTGCCGCTGTCGATGGCGGTGATGTAGCGGCCATCCAGCTGCTCGATGCAGCGGCCGAAGGCTTCAAACAATGCCGCGCGGCTTTCCACATGGGCGGGGCGGATGATCACCGCGTTGCCGCCACCCACCGGCAAACCGGCCAGCGCGGCCTTGTAGCTCATGCCCTGCGCCAGGCGCGCGGCATCCGCCACGGCACTTTCATCGTCGGGGTAAGAGAGGTAGCGGCAGCCTCCAAGGGCGGGACCCAGGCGGCTGTTGTGGATGGCAATGACCGCCTTCAACCCGGTGGCCGGGTCAACGCTCAGGTGCAGCGATTCAAGGCGGGTGCTGTGCATGAGCGCAAACATCGTCAAGCTCCCGAATCACTTCTGGTAGGCGCCAAGTATAGGACTGCCAGCGAAACCCTGCTGAAGCGCGCAGGAATAAGACCACCGGTTTTAAAGGGTTTGCGACATAAACAGGTAGGACCTGTCTTAAGGCACTGGACGAAAGTTCACAGCAAGGCTAAAACGAGACATCCGCCGGAGAACCCAATGAAGCCCCGCGACGCCTTTTTTGCCTGCCTGGAACGGTCACCGCCCGCGCTGTTTGAAGCCGCGCTGTGGATGGCGGCCGAGCACGACCCGGCGGTGGACCCCTTGGCCATCCTGCAGGACTTCAAGGTATTGCAGCAATTGGTCAGCCTCAGCATGCCGATGCTGCCGGCGGATGAACTCGGACAACCGTTGCTGCGGCGCATGAACGACCTGGGGTTCGCCCAGGATGACCACACCCCGCTGCGCCCCGCCGCCGCGCTGCTGGACAAGGTGTTGAAGCGCAAACGCGGGCAGCCGCTGGCCCTCGGGCTGATTGCCCTGGAGCTGGCGCGGCGCCTGGACATTCCGCTGGTGGGCGTCAACTTCCCGGGGCACTTCCTGTTGCGGGTGCCGGGCGCCGATCACCTGCTCGACCCCTGCGGCGGCCGACGCCTGTACCCCAACGATTGCCGCGACCTGCTGACCCGACAGTACGGGCCCAATCTCAAGTTGCAGGCCGACCACCTGCACACCGCCGAGCCGCGATCGATCCTGCAACGGCTGTCGCGTAATCTGCGCCAGTTGCACCTGTCCAACGACGACCACCTGGCCGCTCTGGTGGATGCCGAACGCGTGCTGGAGCTGGGCAATGCCAGCGCCGCCGATTACCTGGCCCGGGCCAGTTTGTATCAGCGCCTGGATTGCCCGAACGCCGAGCGTTTTGACCTGGAACACGCATTGATGCTCAGCGAAGACCCGATCCAGCGTCTACGCCTGACCGAACGGCTGGGCCATTTGCCGCCGAACTCTGTGGTGCATTGACTGGCGAGCGCACCTGGATAATCAACAACGCCGCTATCACCGCCGGAATCGCGCAGAAGAAGAAAATCTGCTGCACCGGTATGTGCATCGCCAGCAGCAGGCTGCCGAACAGCGGCCCCAGGATCGACCCGAACCGCCCGACACCCAGCGCCCAGCCGGTACCGGTGGCCCGCACGTGAGCCGGGTAGAAGTTACTGGCGAACGCGTTCAGGGTCAGTTGACCGCCGATGATGCAGAAGCCCGCCGCAAACACGCAGGCCACCAGATAGCGCGGATTGTCGTGATTCAGCCCCAGCAGGATGGTGCACACCGCAGCCGCTGCCAGCACGCCGGACAGCAGGCGCACTTTGCTTTTGAGCCGGTCGGCAAACCAGGCCATGCCGATGGCGCCCAAGGTCCCGGCGAACAGGAACATCGAGGTCACCAGATTGGCTTCGTTCAGGCCCAAACCGCTTTCCAGCAACAGCGAAGGCAGCCAGCTGATCATGAAATACAGCAGGATCAGGCTGACAAAGAACGTCGCCCACAGCAGTAATGTCGGGCGCGCGTAGCCATGGCGGAAAAGCTCCACCACCGTCAGTTTGCTGCCTTGCTCCTGGCGGTTTTCAGCCTCGCTCGCTGGCGGCGGTTGCCAGCCTGGCAGCATTCGCGCGGTGACTTTTTGCAGGCGCGCATACGGCGGTGCATCACGCAGCAGGCGTGGCAGGGATTCGGGCAACATCCAGGCAAGAAACGGAAACAACAGCAATGGCGTCACACCACCGGCGAGGAACACCGCCTGCCAGCCGAAACTGTCGATAAACCCGGCCGCGACAAAACCTCCGGCCGCACCGCCGAAAGAAAAGCCACAGGCGGCGAGCGTCACCATCAATGTTCGCAGGCGGGGTGGTGAGTATTCCGACATGAGGGCCATGGCGCTGGGCATTGCACCGCCCATGCCGATGCCGCAGATAAAGCGGGCGGCCATCAAGGTATTGAGAGAGTTGGCGAACACCATCAGCACCGTGAGGCTGGCGTAGATCAACACACAGCACAGCAGGATGCGCCGCACCCCGAAGCGATCCGCCAGCGGCGTGACGGCCAGGGAGCCCAGCGTCAGCCCCAGCAGGTTGGCGCTGAACACCGGGCCGAACGCGGCTTTTTCCAGGCCCCAGTCCTTGGCCAGCGCCGGTACTACGTAGCCCAGGACCTGGGCGTCGTAGCCGTCGGTGACCAGCAACAGCGCCAGCAACAGGAGAATCAACCACTGATAGCGCGACACCGGACGGGCGTCGAGTGCCGCACGAAAGCTGGCAATCTGATTGTGCATCGCAAGGGACCTGTATTGTTTTTATATATTTTGGACACGCTGAAGATCACATGTGGGAGCGGGCTTGCTCGCGAAAGCGGTATGCCAGTCAATACATCTGCTGACTGATACACCGTATTCGCGAGCAAGCCCGCTCCCACATTTGGCCGGTGTGAGCCTGGAGATTTATGGGGTATCCGGTTGGTTGGCGGGATGAGCCGCCATGAACGCCGGATGCTGCGCCGCCAACCCCGCCACCCGCTGAATGCGCGGGTACGCCGTCAGCGACACCTTGAACCGCTCGGCCGCATACAACTGTGGAATCAGGAACGTATCCGCCATCCCCGGCTGCTCGCCAAAGCAATAACCCTGATCACCAATCAACTGCTCCACCGCCGCCAGGCCCTGGCTGATCCAGTGCCCGATCCACTCCAGCACCTGCGCTTCATCGTGCCCCCATTGCTTGAGCAGATTCTGGGTACTGGAGTTGTGCAGCGGATGAATGTCGCAACCGATGATCGACGCCACCGCGCGCTCATGGGCGCGGGTTGCCAGATCCGTGGAGAGCAACGGCACCTGTGGATAACGTTCCTCCAGGTACTCGATGATTGCCGGCGACTGAATCAACACATCACCCTCATCGGTGCGCAAGGCCGGCACTCGACCTTGCGGGTTGATCGCCAGGTACTCCGGCTGATGGTTGGCGCCGCCCTTGGGCACCAGCAGGTTGACCGGCACGGCGGTGAAGTCCAGGCCCTTGAGGGCCAGCGCGATCCGCACCCGGTAGGACGAAGTGGAGCGGTAGTAGGTATAGAGTTCCATGGCCCTGCCCCCTCAGCGCGCCGCGACCACGGTACCCCGGCATTCGCCGAAGCCGATGGAGGCAAAACCGTCGCGGGTGCAGCGGGCACGCAGGATGATTTCGTCGCCATCTTCAAGGAATTTCCGCACCTCGCCGGAGGCCAGTTCGATCGGCTTTTTACCGCCCTCGGTGATTTCCAGCAGGCTGCCGAATTGTCCGGCTTCAGGCCCCGACAAGGTGCCCGAACCAAACAGGTCACCCGCCTGCAACTGGCAACCATTGACGCTGTGGTGCGCAACCATTTGCGCGACGGTCCAGTACATGTGTTGGGTGTTGCTCAGGGTCAGGCGATGGGCCGGCAGGTTCTGCTCGCGCATCGAGGCGCTGGTCAGCAGCACTTCCAGTTCGATATCAAAACCACCGGCCGCCTGGTCGCGCTTGTCCAGCAGGTATGGCAGCGGTTGTGGGTCGCCTTCAGGGCGCGCCGGTTGTGCCTTGCGGAACGGTTCCAGGGCTTCAGCCGTCACCACCCATGGCGAAATGCTGGTGATGAAACTCTTCGACAGGAACGGGCCCAGCGGCTGGTATTCCCAGGCCTGGATATCCCGCGCCGACCAGTCGTTGAGCAGGCAGAAACCGGCGATGTGATCAGCCGCGTCGCCGATGGCAATCGAGTCGCCCATGGCATTGCCCTGGCCGATCCAGATGCCCAGCTCCAGCTCGTAGTCCAGGCGTGCGCAGGGGCCGAAGGTCGGCTCGGTCTGGCCGGCTGGCAGGGTCTGGCCTTGCGGGCGGCGGACCTCGGTGCCCGACGGGCGAATCGTCGACGCGCGGCCGTGGTAGCCGATCGGCACATACTTGTAGTTGGGCAGCAGCGGGTTGTCCGGGCGGAACAGCTTGCCGACGTTTTGCGCGTGCTCGATGCCCACGTAGAAGTCGGTGTAGTCGTTGATCCTGGCCGGCAGGTGCATCTGGCAATCGGCAGCCGGGTGCAGCGCAGCTTGCAGTTTGCCTTGCTGGTCGCTGCCTTCGGCCAACAGTTCCAGCAGGCGTTCACGCAAGGCCACGCGCGGGCCACGGCCGAGTTCGAAAAACGCGTTCAATTGGCCGCCAGCGGTGGCTTCAACGGCCCGGCGGGCTTCGCCTTCAAAGCATTCCAACGCGGCGTGCAGATCAAGAATCTGCTCGCCAATCGCCACGCCACTGCGCGGTGCCGAGCCATTAAGGCTGAACACTCCCAACGGCAGGTTTTGCAGCGGGAAATCCCGGTGACCGTTGGCGGAAACCACCCAACTGCGGGTGAGATTAGGCTGCGTCATGGGTTATCTCCGATTCGGGTTGAAGGTTGCAGGGAGCGAGGCCCAGCAAGCGTCGTAGGAAGGTTGCAGTTGCGGGCATTCCAGCGCGAACTGTGTAGGACGCAGCACTTGGCTGGTCTCGAACATGAACGCCATGGTGTTATCAATCTTGTGGGGCTCAAGCGTCGCGTTGATGGCTTTGGTGCAAGTCTCGCCATCCGGGCCGTGGGCGCTCATGCAGCTGTGCAACGACGCGCCGCCGGGCACGAAGCCTTCGGCCTTGGCGTCGTAGGCACCCTGGATCAGGCCCATGTATTCGTTCATCAGGTTGCGGTGGAACCACGGTGGCCGGAAGGTGTTTTCGGCGACCATCCAGCGGGGCGGGAAGATCACGAAGTCGAGGTTGGCCAGGCCGTGCACGCTGGTGGGCGAGGTCAATACGGTGAAGATCGACGGGTCCGGGTGATCGAAGCTCACGGTGCCGATGGTGTTGAAACGACGCAGGTCGTATTTGTACGGCACGTTGTTGCCGTGCCACGCCACCACGTTCAGCGGCGAATGGTCGAGCTGGCAGCCCCACAGTTCGCCGAGGAATTTCTGCACCAGCGTGGTCGGTTGCTTGAGGTCTTCGTAATGGGCGACGGGGGTGAGGAAATCCCGTGGGTTGGCCAGGCCGTTGCTGCCGATAGGACCAAGGTCCGGCAGGCGCAGTGGCGCGCCATGGTTCTCGGCGACGTAACCGCGGGCCTGGGCATCCAGCAGTTCGACGCGGAATTTCAGGCCGCGGGGCAGCACGACGATTTCCAGTGGCTCGACTTCCAGCACACCCAGTTCGGTCGCAATGCGCAGGCGGCCCTGCTCGGGAACGATCAACAGTTCGCCGTCCGCGTTGAAGAACACGCGGTCCATCGAACGGTTGGCGCGGTAGTTGTAGATGCTGATGCCCGAGGGTTTTTCCGATCTGGAATTGGCGACCATGCCTACAAGGCCATCGACGAAATCTGTCGGCTCACCCGGAATATCCAGCGGGTTCCAGCGCAGGCGGTTGGGCGTCACAGCGCCCAGCGGTCCACCGGCCAATTGCCGTTCCAGCTTGACGAACGCCGGGTGATTGGCCGACGGCTGGATGCGGTACAACCAGGTGCGCCGGGCTTCGCTGCGGGCCATGGTGAAGGCGGTGCCGGAAAAGAGTTCGGTGTACAGCCCGTAGGGCGCTTTCTGCGGGGCGTTCTGGCCGACGGGCAATGCACCGGGCAAGGCTTCAGTGGCAAATTCATTGCCAAAACCCGATTGGTATTCGAGGGTCATGGATCGTCCTCTGAGCGGAAGTTGTTTTTATCGTAATCCAGTTACGCATAACGTAATTTGATACCTGTTGACCGTCAAGCTATAAAGACGCCCATTCGTCTTTCGGATTCATGCCTTCCATGGAAAAGCCGCCCGCCCCCCGCGACACCGGTAAACAGAAAGTCCGCTCGGCTGAAGTGGGCACCGACATCCTCAAGGCCCTGGCTGAACTGTCGCCGGCCACCTCGTTGTCGCGCCTGGCCGAGCACGTGCAAATGCCGGCGAGCAAGGTCCACCGCTATTTGCAGGCGCTGATTGCCTCGGGTTTTGCCGAACAGAACACCGCCACCAACCATTACGGCCTGGGCCGCGAAGCCTTGCGCGTGGGGCTGGCCGCGCTGGGCAGCATGGACGTGCTGAAAGTCGCCGCCCTGCCCCTGGCGGAACTGCGGGATGAGTTGAATGAAACCTGCTTCCTGGCCGTCTGGGGTAACCAGGGCGCGACGGTGGTGCATATCGAGCCGGCGGTGCGCGCGGTGACGGTGGTCACGCAATTGGGCTCGGTGTTGCCGTTGCTCAGTTCGTCCACCGGGCTGGTGTTCAGTGCGTTCCTGCCGTCGCGGGAAACCGTGGAGTTGCGCGAGCGGGAGATTCAGGCGGGCGTTGCCCATTCGTTGGCGGATGACCAGGAATACGCGACCACCTGTGAGCAGATCCGCCAGCGCGGCTTGCACTTTGTGCATGGTTTGCTGATGCCGGGTGTGGACGCGTTGTCGGCGCCGGTGTTCAACGCGGTCGGGCAAGTGGCGGCGGTGTTGACCGTGGTGGGGCCGACGTCGCTGTTCCATGCCGATGAAGACGGCCCGGCGGCGAAGCGTTTGCTGGCGGCGACCCAGGCGGTGAGTTGGCGCATGGGTTATCAGCCGTAACGCTCAGTATCAGGCACACAACAGAAAAAAATGTGGGAGCGGGCTTGCTCGCGAATGCAGTCTGTCAGTTAAAGCATCAGTGACTGATACACCGCATTCGCGAGCAAGCCCGCTCCCACATTTGATCTTCATTATTTGACGAATAGTGCATGGCTTCAGGCCATCAAGCCCAGCGTCTTGGCCTTGGCCACTGCCTGGGTGCGCCGCTCCACCCCCAACTTGCTGTGAATCCTCCGCGCATGGGTTTTTACCGTGTGCAGCGAGATAAACAATTGGCTGGCAATTTCCAGATTGGAATTGCCCTGGGCAATCAGTTGCAGCACCTCAAGCTCGCGCTGGCTCAGGGGATTTTCCCCCGCCGCCGCCGGGCATTCCTGCGGCTCCAGCCCCAACGCACTCAACAACCCCGGTTGCCTGAGGCGCAGCTCGCGAATCGCCTGCTGTACCTGGCAACGCCCCGCCAGTTCCAATCCGGCTTCCAGCGAGCGCACGGCCAACGGGCGATCGCCGACTTGCCAGGCCACTTCCCCCAGCACCAAGTGCAACTCCGCTTCCAGGCACAGCATGCCCCGCTGACGGGCGGCCTCCAGTAACGCACTCAGGCGGGCGACAGGCTCTTCGGCGCGATGCAATTTCACTTCGGCCAGCACCTGCAAATATTCAAGCCTAGGGATCAACTCCAGGGTGGCCGGCGGTGCTTGTTTCGCCTTGGGGCCACGGTAGTGCCGCAGCACCCGGGTCACCGCCTCCAGGGTCAGTTCGGCACGGCCCTGTTGCAGCCAGAAATGCCCGCTGAGCAACAGCAATACGGCGCGATAGACGGTGTCGGGCACCTGGCGCTGCTGCATCAGGCGTTCAGCGTCGCGCAACTGGATAAACGCCTGGGCGTAATCGCCCTTGTTGGCGGCCAATAGCGCCAGTCCCAGGTAGCCGTAGAGCACGCGTTTGTCCTGGCTGTGCAGGCACATGCCCAGGCCGGATTCGAAGCATTCGGCGGCCACGGCGTCGTGGCCCTGGCGCAGCGCCAGGTGCCCACGTCGCAAGCAAATCCGCCCCATCAACGGCCCGGCTTTAAGCCGCTGTTGCACCAGCATGCGCTGCACATTTTCCAGCAGGCTTTGGGCCCGATACGGCGCGCCGCGCTGCTCCAGCAACTGCGCATGATCGAGCTCCAACAATGCCTCCAACAGCAGTGAGCCGTGGGAGCGCGCCAGGCACAACGCCTCGCGGTTCAGCGCCTGGGCCACATCCAGCTCGCCACGCAGCAAGGCTTGCTGGGTCAGGCCCGACAGGCACATCAGGCGCGACGTCCAGGCGCTCTCGGGCAAGTCTTGCAGGGCTTCGAGAAAATGCTCCCGGGCCCGTGCGGCTTCGCCGCCCAGATGCAACAGCCAGCCCCATTGCGCCTGCCAGCGGGCCAGCAGATAACGCTGCAGGTGCGCGGTCGGTTGCGGAGTGAAACGCGCCAGTTGGTCAATGCACAACGCCGCCTGGTCGAAACGCCCGGCAAACAGCAACGCCGCCGTTACCAAGCCCACCAGTTGCGCCGAGCCCAGCATCAATTCATCGCCATGCTGCTCATGCAGGCGCAACAACAGCACCGCGTTTTGCTGGCGGAACAGGTCTTCAAAACTGAAATACTGCAACAGGCTGACGGCCACTTCGTACTCTTCGGCCTGCAACGCTTGCTCAAACGCTGCTTGCCAGTCCTCGGCGGCGGTAAACCATTGGCACGCGCGCCGGTGCCAGGAGCGCCTGGCCGGCCAGGGCTCGGCGCGCATCAGTTGGGCCAGTGGCGGGAAGACTTGCAGCCAGTCGGTGGACTCTTCCCAGGGCTCGATAAAGGCGCCCAGCGTCTGCAAGTCTCGCAGGTAGTCGCCACCATCACCAAAGCCGAACAGGTGGTCACACAAGCTCGGGTTGAAGCGTGGCAGGTGCGCGAGCACGCGCCAGGCCTCGGCCAATTCCGGCGCCAGGCCCGTGAACAACTCGTGTTGCAGGTAGTCGAGCAAGGTTTTGTCCGGGTGCCCGTCGCCTTCAAGCAATCCGATACGCACTCCGGCGCACCAGCCGGCGCTGAACTGCAACACCTTGTCGGCGCTGGGCCCGGCCAAGTGCTGGATTTCGCTGGGGTCAAACGCCAACTCGGCAGCGCTGCATTCCCACAGTTCATCATCAAGCAACAGCCGGGGCCAGTTGCAGGCCGGCCGCCGCCGCGCGCCGATCCACCAGGTCAAGGCCGGGCTGCTGGCGGCCAGAATGCGGTCAAGCAACCCATCCAGTTCAGGCGCCGGCACGCGGCAGAAGTCATCGAGAAACAACCAGGCCGGCGCTTGCCAGCGGTTCAGGGCCAGCAGCAAGGTGGGCTCATCAACAAAGTCGAGGCCAAGGCTTTGCGCCAGGCGCTGACACAAATCCGAGGCCACGCCATTCAGCGGCAACCAGTACACCTGGCACTGCGAAGGCGCCTGCAACGCGCACTCGGCGAGCAATGCACTCTTGCCGCTGCCGGCCGGGGCGCAGAGCAACTTCACCCGTGCCGTGGCGTTGAGCAGCGGCACGGCCAGGCGCGGGCGCAACAGATGATGGGGAGACAAGCGTGGCATGAATCCAGGACGATCCAGACAACGGGTCATGGCGGTCATTACTGCGTCCCTGTTTTTTATTATTAGGCGGCGTGCGCCCTACCCTAGTCCTGTGGCTGGCGGTTGTTGAGGAGTATTCAGCAGGCTGATTGGCGGGCATAAAAAAGCCGGGAGCCAAAAGGCCACCCGGCACTCGTTCTAAAGGTGGAACACAGTAAATGTGGGAGCGGGCTTGCTCGCGAAGGCGGTGTATCAGTCACTGATGCTTTAACTGACAGACCGCCTTCGCGAGCAAGCCAGCTCCCACAGTTTGATCGCATTTCAATCAGGTTTTAGCGCACGCCTTCCGAGCGCAATGCTGCCGGCGTGTAGTCGGCCGCCTTGGCCGCAAAGCCGAACACAAAGCTGCTCTTCTCTTCGTTCTTCATGCCCAGGGCGATGTAGCGCCCGGCGATGATGTCGTACAGGGTTTCGACGGTGTAGGCCGGCACCTGATGGTCGTAGTAGAACTGCGCGTGACCTTCAGCAACACGCCACAGCTGGCCGCGGCCGTCGTAGTGGTCCACCAGCGCCACCTGCCAGCTGTCTTCGTCGATGTACATGTGGCGCTTGGCGTAGATGTGCCGTTCGCTCGGCTTGACCGTGCCGATCACTTCCCAGACCCGGTGCAGCTCGTAGCGGGTCAGGTCCTGGTTGATGTGGCCGGCCTTGATGATGTCGTCGTACTTGAGAGTCGGCGAATCGAGCTTGTAGCTGTTGTAGGGAATGTACATCTCCTTCTTGCCCACCAGCTTCCAGTCGTAGCGGTCGGGGGCGCCGGAGAACATGTCGAAGTTATCCGAGGTGCGCAGGCCGTCGGCCGCAGTGCCCGGCCCGTCGTAGGCCACTTGCGGCGCACGGCGTACCCGGCGCTGGCCGGCGTTGTAGACCCAGGCCAGGCGCGGTTCCTTCACCTGGTCGAGCGTCTCATGCACCAACAGTACGTTGCCGGCCAGGCGCGCCGGGGCGGTCACCGATTGTTTGAAGAAGGTCAGTACGTTGGCGCCCTTGACCGGGTCCATGTCCGGGATCAGTTGCGGCACGGCCACTTCTTCCTCGAAACGGATCGGCGTGTAGCTGCCGTTGGTCTGCGGCGTGGCCTGGGTGATGATGCGGCGCAGGTTGCCGCCGTGGTAACGGGTGATGTGGTTCCACAGCACTTCCACGCCATTTTTCGGAATCGGGAAGGCGTAGTAGCGGTTGCCGGTGAAATTTTCCAGGCCATTGCCGTCGTTGATCGCGTGTACGTTGAGCGCGCTGCGCTTGATCGACTCGTAGATCTCCGGCGGCAGGTTGACCGTGCGGTGGGTCGGGTACACGGGGATCTTGTAGGTTTGCGGGTAGCGCTTGAACATCGCCACCTGGCCTTCGGAGAGTTTGTCCTTGTATTTGTCGACCGTGGCGGCGGTGATCACGAACAGCGGCTTTTCATTGGCGAATGGGTCAGCGAGGAAGCCTTTGCTGTCCACCGCCCCGGCGTTTTTCGGGATACCACCGGTCCATGCCGGGATCGAACCATCGGCGTTACCGGCCTTCTCGGCGCCCACCGGGGTCAGGGTAGTGCCGAGCTTGGCCGCTTCTTCCGGCGACACTGCGGCCATCACGTTGGCGGCCAACAGGCTCAGGGCCAACACCCCGCATTGCAGAATCATTTTGCGCATAGTCTCTTGTCCTTACTTAAGCCAAATCAGAAGTTCACGCCAAAGCTGAGGGCGATGAAGTCGCGGTCGGTGAGGGTGTTGTAGTCACCGCCAAAAAAGTCGGTGTAGCTCAGGCTCGCGGTGTAGGTGTTGCGGTAGTCCGCATCCACGCCGACGCTGATGGCCTTGGCGCCTTCGTTGAACAGGCCGTTGGGGCCGTAGCCGCTGACGTCCTGGGACCACGACACGTTGGGCTTGAGGTTGACCCCGGCGAATACGTTGTTGTAATCGAGGATGGCCCGGGCGCGATAACCCCAGGAGTTGGCCGTGACAAACCCATCGGTGTCGCCGCCGAAGCCGTACTGGCCGTAGACCGAGTCACGGCCATAACGCAGCTTGGATTTCGCCTCCAGCCCGCCGACGTGCACAAAGGCCGCCTCGCCCACCAGGGTCAGGCGTTCGGCGCCCAGTACCTGGTCGAAGAATTGGGTCATGGTGCTCTGGATCTGGGTGATTTCCTTGCGGCGGTAGCCGGCGTTGTCGGCACCGAAGGAACTGCTGATCGGTGAAGCGGCGTTGCCGGCAATCGGGTTGACCAGGGCCAGCGTCAGGTCGGTGGTGTTGAGTTGTACGGGGGCATTCGGGCGGTAGCTGATTTCGCCGGTCCAGGCGGTGCCGGTGGGCAAGGTGGTGGAGAAACTGGCACCGAACAGGCGGATGTTTTCCGGGTAGTCGAGGTAATACTGGCCGCGACCGAGCATCGTGCTTTGCGCCAGGCCGGCCCCGGTACCCGGGGCGATCCCGTTGGCCGCGTTGGCAATAGCGCCAATGGTTGCCAGGTTGGTGTTGGCGGTGATGGTACCGACGGTGGGCGTGCGGCTGTGATAGTTCATGAAGTACAGGCCGTACTCGGTGTCATCTCCCAGCCAGCGCAACGCCATGCCGAACTGGCCGCCATCGCGCGCCTCGCGGTCTTTTGCACGTTGCACCACTACGCCTTCTTTCGTAACCTGGAAGCCCTGGCCAAACGCCGCCGCCACCGGTTGCAACGGCGCAATCGCCGGGCTGCCGACGGTGTAGTTGCCGTTGCAGCCATGGGCCACCACGTCGTTACCGAAGAAGGTGCCGCAGTTGTCCACCACCGTGTTTTCCCAGTTCAACTGGTAGAAACCTTCCACGCTCAACTGGTTGGTGAGGCTTTGGGAGGCGAACACCATGTTGACCGGAATCAGGCCTTCCTTGATCTCGGCGCCAGGGCGGCGGAACGCGGAAACGTCGATGGGGTTGATGCTGTTGATGGAGTTGCCGATGAACGTACTTTCCCCCCAACTGACCACCTGTTTACCGACGCGCACGTTGCCCGGCAAATCGCCGATGGAATAGTTGTGATAGACAAATGCATCGAGTAATTCGTAGCCGGAAGAGCGCGCGCCTTCGTCGCGGTGGTTATTGCTGATCTGCTTGAATTCGCGGTCTTCGTCCTGCAGTTCAAAGTCGTACCAGTACTTGCCGCGCACGAACACGCCGCTGTCGCCGTACTTGAGTTCCAGGTCGTGGATGCCCTTGAAGATCTTGGAGAAGGTCTCGCCCTTCTTGAAGTTCAGGCGACCATCATCGCCGGTGGAAGCCTGGCCCGTTCCGCCGTTGGGAATGCCCACCAGCTTCTTGTCGGCATCGCGCATGCCCCAGCTGGCACCGACCGACAGCGAGGAATCGAATTGCCCTTCGATCTCGCCGATGTTGAACGAAACAGCCTGCGCCTGGGCACAGCAACCCAAAGCAACCGCAGCGGCCAGCGCCTGTGGCCTGAAGATGGCGCGCATTGTTGTTTTTGTCATGCGTCTTCCCCGGTGGTGTGACAGAAGGCCCCACCCTACTGCCCGCGATCAGGAGCGATAAGCGCACCAAGGAGGTATTCGTGTTGTCGCTCGAAAGGATGAGAGGGCGCTCTGGCCGGGGTCTTGGAGAGGCCATGGACGAGATGGATGAAGGATTATCAGGAGGATGGATGAGGTGTTATTGCCACTGTTGCGGGTTTGGTAACAGTCCTTGTCTCGAATCGCTATTTTTCATTTTGTAACAAAAGCCTATTCTTGCCTGGCTTTCAGGGCAAACCGCCCGCTTCCAGAATCTGGAAGAACAGCCAGTTTTTTATGGATTGATCAATATTTTCAATCTGTTACCGGTGTTCACTGACGTTGATTTATTGCTCCTTGATCAAACGTCTTACTTCAGCCGCTGCCTTTGCAGCGGCTTTTTTTATGCCTGAAATAAAGCGGGGCGCCATGGCGCCCCGCTTGATTAAAACTTTTTCACGTAATGATCACAGGCTGTACTTCTGCAGGTTGGCCATCATCTCCTTCAAGGCCTCGATGTTGTCCTTGGGGTGAGCGGCCCCGTCGAAGTCACAGATTTGCTGCCAGTGGGCGGCGACATCATCCGGGGAGAACCCGGCTTCAGGGTCGAACCCCACCCCCAGGCTGCGCTCCCAGCGGGTCTTGCCGATCCAGCCGCCGCCCACCTCGAACAGCCCGGAGGTTTCCTGACACGCCTCGCTGCCAAGGTACACCACCAGCGGGCTGATCAATTCCGGCTTGAGGCGTTCGAAGACTTGCGGCGGGATCAGGCCTTCGGTCATGCGTGTACCGCCGGTGGGGGCGATGGCGTTGACCAGGATGTTGTTCTTGCGGCCTTCCAGCGCCAGGGTGCGGGTCAGGCCGTACAGGCCGAGCTTGGCCATGCCGTAGTTGGACTGGCCGAAGTTGCCGTAGATACCGGAGGTGGAGGCGGTGAAGATCACCCGGCCGTAGGCTTGTTCACGCAGATGGGGCCAGGCGGCGCGGGTGACTTTGTAGGCGCCTTCGACGTGTACGCGGTAGACCAGGTCCCAGTCGCTGTCTTCCATTTTGTGGAAGGTTTTGTCCCGCAGGATCCCGGCGTTGTTGACCACGACGTCGATGCGGCCGAAGGCGTCGAGGGCGTTCTGGACGATCTTGTCACCGTCGGTGACGGAGTCGTGGTTGGCCTCGGCGATGCCGCCGGCTTCGCGGATTTCGGCTACGACGCGGTCGGCCGCCGAGGCGTTGGCGCCTTCGCCCTGGGTTGAGCCGCCAAGATCGTTGACCAGCACTTTGGCGCCGTGTCTGGCGAACAGGAGTGCGTGGGCGCGGCCTAGTCCGCCGCCGGCACCGGTGACGATCACGACCTTGTCTTGGAACTGCACAGGCTCACTCATTGGGGACTCCAGGGGTGGTTAGGGGTGGATGGGTTGAGTGTCAGGCACGGGGCCTGGGGTCACAATAAATACGGCTGGGGGTGAATGGTGCGCGATAAGGCTGGGGGATGATTGGTGTGGCCGGGGGGTGGGTACATATCCGTTATTTGGGTGATGGCTGATATTGGTTCCGCTCTTACAGCGGCTCACTTTTGAACAGCGCAAAAGTAAGCAAAACGCTCTTGCCCCACCACTCGGCACCTCGCCTAGGCTCGGTGTGCCCTCACTCCGGCTTTGGACCGTGGGCCGCCGTCATGGGCCATCCTTGGCCCAGGACGGCTAACCCGGCG
>NZ_JACAQC010000031.1:31862-73833 GCF_013385345.1 Pseudomonas sp. I8001 | reverse complement strand
CGGAACCGGGCCGGAGTGCGGGCATGCCGAGCCTAGGCGAGGCACCGAGTGGTGGGGCAAAGACCTTTTGGTTACTTTTGGCTGGGCCGGCATTCCGGGCGTTTGCCAAAAGTGACCCGCTGTAAGAGCGGAACCATAAGCCGCCGTTACCTAAATAACGGATATGTACTCAACCCCAACCCCTAGCGAAACCGCGCGATCACCGCCTCCACCACCGGGTTCGGCCGCTGGGTATTCCAGGCGACGGCCGTGGTCACCACATTGAGCTTCTGGCTCAACGCCCGAAACACCACATTGGCCGGCGCCAGCTTCTTCAACGACGCCGGCACCAACGCAATACCCTGCCCATAGCTGACAAACGCGATCTGCGAAGCCACCGACCGCACTTCATGCAGCACCCGAGGCGAAAACCCGCTGGCACGACAGGTCGCGATCAAATTGTCGAAATACACCGGACTGACGTTGCGCGAGAACATCACCAACGGCTCATTCGCCAGGCTCGACAAACTGATCCGCGTACGACTCGCCAACGGATGATCCACCGGCAGCGCCACTACCAGCCGGTCCTCCGTCAGCGGCAATGACTGCACCGAAGCCCCAAGGTCACCATCCAGCCGGGCAAACGCCAGGTCGATATCTCCGGCCTCCAGCGCCGGCAACGCCTCGACGCTGTCGATTTCCCGCACCGACACCGTGAGCTGCGGGTAATCAAGCTTCAGTTGCTCGATCAACCCCGGCAGCACATCAAACATCGCCGTGGAAATCGCGCCGATGGTCAACATCCCCGACTGCCCCGCCACCGCTTCTTCCACGGCGAGTTCCAGGCGCTCCAGCTGCTCGGCGAACTTGCGCACCGCCGGCAGGATCGCCGCGCCCACCGGAGTCAGCTTGGCCCCCCGTCGGGAGCGGTCGAACAGCTTGACCTTGAGCGCCTGCTCCAGCACCTGGATCTGCTCGCTCAGCGGTGGCTGGGACATGCCGAGGCGCTTGGCCGCACGGCCAAAGTTCTGCTCTTCAGCCACGGCCAGGAACAACCAGAGGTGACGAATCAGGCGAAAGTTGATCACGGTCTTATCCATAGGTTAAGCGTATGCAAGGCTTCTGTACTTCGTAATATACCTATCATAGGCACTGCCTGACACTGGCCGCCTCCGTCACCCGAGGCTTGCCCATGACCCCTGACCGTTTGCTCGACCGCCTGGCCGCACTGGACACCAACACCGTGTCCGACGCCCTCGACTTCCTCGGCCTGCCCGGCGCCATCGTGGGCCTGCGCCCATTGTGGAACTGCCCGAAGATCGTTGGCCGCGCCAGTACCGTACTGCTCGGCCCCAAGTCCGACATCGCCCCGACCGTGCACTTGATCACCCCGGTGATCGAACAGGTCGCGACAGACGACCGGGTGCTGGTGATTGCCGGCGGTATCGAGGGCATTTCCTGCTGGGGCGACATCATCGCCAACGCGGCGTTGCGCAAACACATACGCGGTACGGTGATTGATGGTTTCAGCCGCGATATCGACGGCAGCGAAGCCATCGGCTATCCGGTGTACGGACGCGGCGTGACCATGATCAGCGCGCGCAACCGCGTGGTGCAGCTCGACGCCGGCGTGACCCTCAGCGTCGCTGGCGTGTGCGTCAGCGAGGACGACTACGTGATTGCCGATACCTGCGGCACGGTATTCGTGGCCCAGGCGGTGATCGAAAAGGTCCTGGACCTGGGCGAGCGCATTGCCCGCCGCCAGGACGGCATGGTGCAGGCCGTGCGCAGCGGGCGCTCGGTGGTCGAGGTGATGCACGACGCACAGTTTGAGGCGATCAGCCGATGAGCGCCGATATCCAGCGGCTGAACCCGCGCCTGGCCAGCGCACAACCGTCCGCCACCTATCGCATCATGGACCGCGTCGCCGAACGCCGGGCGCAAGGCGCGCAGGTTATTTCGTTGTGTGCCGGCGAGCCGGATTTCGACACCCCGGCGCATATCCGCGAAGCCGCGATCCAGGCCATTGAAACCGGGCATACCCGCTACACCCAGGTGGCCGGTGCGCGGGCCCTGCGGGAGGCGGTGGCGGCGAAGTTCCGGCGCGAAAACGGCCTGGACGTGTCCTGGCAGGACACCCTCGTGTGCAACGGCGGCAAGCAGGTGATCTACAACGCCCTGGCGGCCACCCTCAATGAAGGCGACGAGGTGATCGTGCCCGCGCCGTACTGGGTCAGTTACCCGGAGATGGTGCAACTGTGCGGCGGCGAGGCGCGCATCGTCACCTGTGATGCCGACAGCGGTTTCAAGCTGACACCCGAGGCCCTGGCCGCTGCAATGACCCCGCAGACGCGCTGGCTGATCCTCAACTCACCGTCCAACCCCACCGGTGCGGTGTACAGCCAAGACGACTTGTGGGCACTCGCCGAGGTGCTGCTGGCCCACCCGCAGGTGCTGATCCTGGCCGATGACATTTACGAGCACCTGATCTTCGACGGCCAGGCCTTTCATACCCTGGCCCAGGTTGAGCCGCGTTTGGCACCACGCACATTGACCATGAACGGCGTGTCCAAGGCCTACGCCATGACCGGCTGGCGCATCGGTTTCGCCACCGGCCCACGCTGGCTGCTGGAGGCCATGGAAAAACTCCAGGGCCAGCAGACCTCCGGCGCCTGTTCGATCTCGCAACAGGCGGCCCTCGCTGCACTGGAAGGCCCCAGGGATTTCATCCGCGACAGCCGCCGGGTGTTCCAGGCGCGCCGGGACTTGATGGTCCAGTTGCTGAACGACACGCCAGGCCTGACGTGCATCAGCCCCGCCGGCGCGTTCTATGCGTTCGCCTCATGCGCCGCGCTGATCGGGCGCACCTCGGCGGGCGGGCGGCTGCTGCGCAGCGATGAAGACGTGGCCCTGGCGCTGCTGGATGAGGCCAATGTAGCCGTGGTGCATGGCAGCGCCTTCGGCCTGGGGCCGTACATCCGCATCGCCTATGCCCTGGATGACAAGTCGTTGCGCCAGGCGTGCGAGGCAATCCGCGGCTTCTGCAGCAGCTTGCTGGCAGAAGAATAAAAGTGATGAGTTCACATAGATAAATATCGCTAATGGTGGCGTGCGCCCCTTCTTAAGATTAAGGCCGAACAGGACAACACTCACAACAACAAGGTCCGCCCCCATGTCTATGCCTGAAGTCATAAAACCCGCTGTGCGCAGCCAATACCGCTGGGTGGTTGCTGCGCTGATTTTCCTGATCTACACCGTGGCCGCCGCCGACCGGGCCAACCTCGGCGTGGCGCTGCCGTTCATTCGCCAGGAATTTGCAATGAGCAACGCCCAGGCCGGTGGCCTGGTCAGCCTGTTCCTGCTGGCTTACGCCCTGGCACAACTGCCGTCGGGCTTTGCCTTCGGCCGCTTTGGCGTCAGCCGGATCCTGCCGGGGGCCATGGTGCTGACCTCCCTGTTGACCGGGCTGGTGGGCACCGCCAGCTCACTGCTGGCGCTGAAACTCTATCGCCTGGGCCTGGGTATCGCCGAAGGCCCGCTGCCCATCAGCATGACCACCACCATCAATAACTGGTTTCCGGCACGGGAAAAAGGCACCGCGTCGGGGATCTTTCTGTCGGCCGTGAAGTTCGGACCGGTGATCGTGCCGCCGCTGTGTGCCGTGATCATTTCGGTATGGGGCTGGCGCGAGATTTTCTACTTCTTTGCGATCCCGGGCATCGTGCTGGCGGTGGTCTGGTACTTCCTGGTCACGGACCATCCGTCCCGCAGCCGCTTCGTCAACCAGGCCGAACTTCAGTACATCGTCGAAGACACCGCAATCACCCAGACCGCCCGTGTGCACAAGACCCCGGCGTGGGTGAAAAAGCTCGACCGGGTGATCCGCACCCGCGATGAAAAGCCCCTGGAAACCAGCCGTCAGGTTTTCACCTCATGGAATATCTGGGGGTGCGCCACCAGCTACTGCTTCCAGCTCGGTGTCTCCAGCGTGCTGCTGGCGTGGATTCCCACCTACCTGATGACCGTCAAGCAGTTTTCGATCATGAACATGGGCCTGGTCTCGGCAGCGCCCTGGGTGGGCGCGGTGCTGGGCAACCTGCTGGGTGGTTTCTGCTCGGACCGCCTGATGGGCGGCCGTCGCAAGCCGGGCATGTTGCTGTCGGCCGTCGGCACCTCATTGATGATGTACCTGCTGATCAATTCACCGGCCGAGCCCCTGCCCTACGGCTTGCTGCTGATGCTGACCGGCGTGGTGCTGAGCCTCGGCTTCTCGTCCTACATGGTCTACCCGATGGGCCTGACCACCAAGAAGACCTTCCCGATCTCCAACGCTATCGTGAACATGATCGGCCAGCTCGGCGCCGCTGCAACGCCCTTCATCACCGGCCTGCTGCTGGACAACTACGGCTGGAACTACGTATTTGCCTGGCTGGCGATCGGCTCGTTCATCAGCTTCATCATTTTGCTGACCATTGCCGAGCCCCGCCCGGCCTCCAGCCACCCGACCTGATTTGTCACCACCACGAGGAGTTATCCATGTCACCCCAAGACCAAGAATTGGTTGCCCTGTTTGCCGGCCTGGACACCCCGGGCGTGTCCGACGCCCTGGACAAGCTAGGCCTGCCCGGCCAATGCCTGGGAATCATGCCCCTGGACAACTATCGCCAGGTGGTGGTCGGCCCGGCCTTCACCGTGCGCTACGTCAGCGCCAGCACCCCGCCGGGCACCGTAGGCGACTTTATCGATGACGTGGCCGAAGGCGATGTGGTGGTGATCGACAACGACGGACGCACCGACTGCACGGTGTGGGGCGACATCATGACCCAGTACGCCGGCAGCCAGCGGATCGCCGCGACGGTGATCGATGGCGTGTGCCGCGACGTGAGCAAGGCCCTGGGCGACGGCTACCCGCTGTTCACCAAGGGCCGGTTCATGCGCACGGGCAAGGACCGGGTTGAAGTGGAAGCGGTAAACCAGCCGGTGTCCATCGGCCAGGCCCGGGTGTGCGCCCGGGACATCGTGGTCGCCGACGCCAACGGCGTGGTGATCGTGCCGCGCGAGCGCGCCCATGAAGTGGCAGCCTGTGCACGCTCGATTGAAGCGGTGGAAGCGCGTATCCGGGCGCTGCTCGATGAAGGCAAATCCCTGCGTGAAGCACGGGCGGCGCTGGGTTATCACACCCTGCAACGCAAGGGCTGAAAGGTCCTTCAGTTGGCCGGTCGCAACAGCTGCATCTGCTGGCGGTAGTCATCCGTCACCTGCCGCGACTGGCTGCTGCTGGTAATCACCCTCGGTGTGATCAGCACGATCAGTTCGGTGCGATCCTTGGACTTGCTGGTGTTGCCAAACAACCAGCGCAGCCCGGGGATTTTCCCCAGGTACGGCACCGCACTGACGCTCTCGGCGTTGTCCTGCTTGATCAGCCCGCCGAGCAACACGGTCTGGCCGCTTTGCACCGCCACCTGGGTCGACACCGAACGTGTGGAGATGCGCGGGTTGGTGGGCGTGTCACTGCTGTTGGTGGTTTGGTTCTCGGCGTCGCTGACCTGTTGCTGGATGTCCATGTACACCAGGCCGCCCGGGTTGATCCGCGGCACCACGTCGAGGATCACCCCGGTCTGCACGTATTCGACGCTGCTCAAGGTGCTGTCGGCGTTGCCGGTGTTGACCGTGGTCTGGCTGATGGGGATGTTGTCCCCCACCTGGATCTGCGCCGGCTGGTTGTTCATCACCACCAGCGACGGCGCCGACAGCACCTGGGTGCGGCCGTTGGTTTCCAGGGCGTGCAAGGCCACTTGCAGGTTGGAGCTGACGAAGGAATAGAACAGCGAATCCGCGCCCAATCCCGCACCGCCGCCACCCAGAGCGCCCTGGCTGCCAGGGGTATTGGCTACCGTGGTGCTGGTGGAGTTGCCCGCCAGGCGGCCCAGGTACCATTGCACCCCTAGGTCCAGTTCGCCGGTGAGTTTGACTTCGAGGATGCGCGTCTCGATCTGCACTTGCAGCGGCGGGTTGTCGAGGCGCTTGATCGCCGATTCGATCTCCTTCCACTGCACCGGTCGGGTGCGTACCAGCAACTGGTTACTGCTTTTTTGCGCGGTGATCCGGGTGCCGGCATCGAGGCTTTTGGGGGCGGGGCCTGGCTCGGCGTTTTCAGTGTCTTCAGTGGCGGCCGGGGCCTGGTCCTCATCGTCACTGACGGGCGGGCTATTGCTGCTGTTGTTCAAGCCACCCGAGGTGCCGCCGCTGGTATTGAGTGACGACAAGGTCGCCGTGCGCAGACCCGGCGCCACCTTGGCCGGCGTATCGTCCTTGATCGCGCCGGTGCCGTAGATCTGCCGCAGGTATTTGGCGAGGTCCGTGGCCTTCATGTTGCGCACGTCGTAGACGTACATCTGCGGCTCGTTTCCGCCGCCTTCATCTATGGTGTGAATCCAGTCGCCAACTTCACTGAGGTACTGCGGCTGGGACGAGATCGCCACCACCGAATTGGTCCGCTCGATGGGCAGGAAGCGCACCATGCCCGCCAGGGGCATGCCGCTGTCGGGGCCAAACATTTTTTGCAGCTCGGGCATCAACTCGGCCACCGAGGCCCGTTGCAAACCGAACACCCCCACCGACATCCCCTTGAGCCAATCGACGTCGAAGGTGTCGATGGTGTCCTGATAGTTGGCCAACTCATCCGGCGTACCGGCCAGGCTCAACACATTGCGCGCCGGGTCCACCAGCAGGAACGCGTTTTCCCGGGCAAACGGCTTGAGCAGTTTCTGCATTTCCGTGGCCGAGATATAGCGCAACGGAAACAGCCGCGCCGAGAGCCCGCTGGAGGGTTGCGACACGCTCATTTCCGGCACCAGCTTGCCCGCCACCGCCTGGTTGGCGGGCAGGATCACGTAGCGCTGGCCCTGGCGGATCATCGCGTTATCGGTCCAGGACAACAGGGTTTCGAGGATCGACAGCGCCTGCTGCTTGCTCACCGGCTTTGAGGTGGAGAAGCTTACGTTGCCTTTCACACCCTGGGCGATGCTGTAGTTCTCGTGCAGCAGGTCGCCCATGACGCTGTTGATCACCGCCTCAATCGGCTGGTCGGCGAAGTTGAACACGATGTCGCCGCTGGCTTCATCCTTGACCGCCGGCGCAGGTGCGGGCTGGCGCACGAACTGCTGGTTACCGCGAATCAACTGGCGCTGGGGTGGCGTAGGCGCCTGGGGTTGGCGGCTGTCGGCCGCAGGCGACTCGCTGGCCGGGTCCACGGGCGGCCGTTGCGAACCGGTGCCCTGCATCGCCTCGTGAAGCAAGGCATCGTCCGGGTCGAGGTGATCGGGGAATGACCCACAGCCGCCCAAGGCGACGGCGGTGGCCAGGCAAAACACGCTGGTGCGCAAGGCGCTAGGGGAAGTATCGATCAAGGGGCGGGCTCGTGAGGAAGGGAAATCGGTGGTGTGGTGGACGGCGGCGGCAAACGCGGAACGCTGAGGCTCAGGGTTTGCGTGCGGCCATCCAGCACAAAACGGGCGTGCAGCGGTGTCAGGTGTTCCAGGCGCCAGCCGTTGGGCAGAGTCTGGCCTTGGTGGACCTTGAGCGGCGGGCCCTCGTCACGCTTGAGCAGCGCGACGCGCAGGTCGCCGTCGAGCAGCACGCCGGTCAGCTTCAGGCTCGACAGGCTGGAAATCTCGGCCTGACCCACGGCGGCATCGGGGCTGCGGTCGGGGCTGAACAGCGGCGCCTGCCAGGTGCCGGCGAGGCTTTCCAGGGTCGCACTCGGGGCCACGTGAACCTTGGCCGAAGCATTGGCGCGCACGGCGGAGGCAGGCTCATCCAACCACTGCGGCGCGTCGCCGATGCTGCTCAAGATGCCCACCATCAGCAGGCCCAGCAGCCCGGCCACACCGAGCAATCCCCACTCGAGGGGGCGCAATGAATTGATCATCGGCGGGCCTGCGTGGCGGCTGCCGGTTGCAGATAACCGCGCACCAACAGGTGCACCACCAGCTTTCCGGCACCGCCGCTGGCGGGGGCATTCGGCCCGCGACGGACGCTCATTTCATCCACGAAAAGGAACGGTCGCTGGTACTCCAGCTCATGCAGGATCGCAGTCAGGGGTTCGATGGCGCAGTTGAGGGTCAGGCTGACTTTGACCTGGCGATAGGGCTCGGTGTCGTCCTGCTCCGGGGTGATGGGCATGCGCTGGGTCAGGCTGCAGCCGCCGCCGAGGCCGGCGCGGCTGTTGATCAGGTCGGCGATGCGCTGCATCAGGTCCGCCGCCACGGCGCTGGGGTCATCCCCCGGCAACAGGCTGGTGCTGCTGGCCGGGTCCTGGCGGGCTTGCTCCAATTGCTCACGCAAGGCGGCGCCCTGGTGCAGCAGGCCCGCATAGCGTTGCTGTTGTTCGCGCAGCTGTTCGGCCTGCTCGCCCATGGCACGCAATGGCCCGGCGAACCAGCTGTCGATCAGCAGCCAGTAACCGCCGCCCAGCACCAGCGCCAGGACCAGCAAGGCGGCGCCGCGACGCTCACGGGGTGTCAGTGGTCGGCGCATCGGCGGCCTCCTGGTGCAAGTGGGCGCGCAGGGAAAACTGATCCTTGCCGGTTTGCGCATCGGGTTGGATCACCCCTTCGAACTGGGGGTTTTCCAGGCTGTGGCACGCCTTGATCCGAGTGATCAGGGCACTCGCCTTGGCGCTTTGCCCGGAGAAGGACACGTCGGCGCCGTTGTTGACGTCCAACTGGTCGATCCAGGTATCGGCGGGCAGGCAGGCGGTCAGCTCGTTGAGCAACGCCGCTAACGGCGGTTGTGCCGACTTGCGGCGAATCAGGTACTGCGCGGCGCCACGGGTATTGAGCAGTTGCTGGCGCAGGCTCTGGACCTCGGCGACCTGGGCTTTCTGTTGTTGCACCTGCGCCTGCATGACGTCGAGCACCCGCTGGCGGTCGTTGAGCCACAGCAGCATCGCGGCAATCAGCAAGGCGCCGCACAGCCAGGGCAGGCTGCGTTGCAAGCCCTTCCCGGCCGGCCGCTGGCGTGGGCGCAACGGCGCCGGCAGCAGGTCGATGCCCATTGGCCCGTCCACATCCACCGCATGGGGCTGCAAGCCGAGAGCAGCGCAGTCCAACAGGATTTGATCCAGGCGCTCCCGCAGGATGGCCACCAGGGTCACTTGCACATGCGTGGCGGTGCGCCGTTCCTGGCGGGCCACGAAGTACAACTGTTCAGCCTCGAACGGGGTAAAGCGGTCCAGCTCATAACCCACCACCGTCGACAGGTTGCGCGCGGCCGCCAGGGGCAGTTGCAGGGTTTGCCGCAGCACCGCCGAGGGCGCGAGCACCAGCACCTGGCGCACCTCGTCGGCAGGTTTTGCCACCGGCTCGGTCAACGGCCAGTGGTAGCGGTGCTCGGGGATGTCACGGACCGACAGCCACGCCGGCAGGCAGCCACGCAGCTCCTTGAGCCACAGGCGCCAGCCCACTTGCAGCAAGCTGCCGCGCCAGCGCCGGGTGAGCGGTTCGGCCAGCTGTTGAAGGCGCGCCACTGGCGCAGAAAGGTATGGATTCATTCTTGCCAACGCAGCACCCGATAAGGTTGTGCGCTTCCCTCCGATGGGCTCAATAAAACCGTGGTTCGTAACCGGGCGTGGTAACCGCCGGGGCGTTGTGCGCGGCTGTCGATCACCAGCACGTCACCGGGGTCGGCCCCTACTGCGCTCTGCCGGGGCAGGTTCAGCGCCTGGCGCATCAATGGGCTGGCGAAAGCGGGATCGGGCCGGTCCAGGCCGCTCCACAAACTGATTTCCGGGGCCAGCCGGCTGTACAGCGCCTGGGTCATGCCGGGCAATTGCCGCACTTCCTCCACCACGCGGAACGGCGCCAGGCCTGCGTTGCGCCGCATTTCCAGGTCCCTGGCGAGCCGGCTGGCCTGGGCCTGGGTGGCGCCGCAGGCCAGGGCCAGCCGGGCAAAGTCAGCGGCCTCGGCGCTGTTCAAATACAGCTTGCCGCGCTCGCTGTGCAGGCTCACGTGAAGCTGTGCGTCATCAAATACCAGGGGCATTTCGCGGCCGTCGGCGATCCATTGCTTGCGTTGCAGCGGGTCGGCCAGGGCCTGCATGGCCAACGCCACGCCCGCCTCCGCCGCCAGCAGCGCCTGGGTATGCTGGCGATGCCACAGGGCCTGGCGGCTTTCCAGTTGTACCCAACCGGCCAGGCCGCCCAGCAGCAAGCTGAGCAACGCCAGTACCCACAGCACCAGCAGCAATGCAACGCCGCGCTGACGCTTCATTCGCCTGATGCTCCGCTAGAGAGGTTCAGCCGCAGGGCAACCACTTGGGTGACCCACGGCACCGGTCCGTTGACTTGTGCTGCAATGCGTACCGCATAAGGCAGGCGTTTGGTCCACGGCCAGTCACTGATCCAACCGGTGGCCTGGCCCTTGGGCGACAGGCCGCGATAGCTGAATTGCAGATCCTCGACGTTCTTCAGCAACACCTGCGGTTCGCTGCGGGTGGCCGGCACGCTCACTTGGGCATTGGACTCAAACCGTGCGAACGCCACCTGCAACTCGCGCTCGGTCAACTGCAAGGTGAAACGCTGGATACCGCCACCGAGCACGCCCGGCAAGGTCGCGACGTATTGCAGGCGCTGGGGAGCGCCGACAAAAAAGCCGTTGGTCTGGCTGTCGTCCTCGGTCACGTCCAGGGGCAGCGCCTCGCTGATGGAAGTGCGCAGGAACTGTTGCGCGGCGCGACTTTCATCCAGGCTGACGGTGTAGCGCTGCGCCTTGAGTACTGCACGGTTGGCTCCCAGAAGCGCGCCGCCCACCAGGGCCAACAACACGCCCAGCAGGCTGAGCACGATCATGATTTCGAGCAACGTGAAGCCCCGCTGCTGCTTCACTGGAGGCTCCCGTCGCGGCTGGCGCGCAGTTTCAAGGTACTGAAATTTGCGCGGCGCGGACCTTCGCTGACGCTGAGATCAAGGCGAAACAAATGTGGCTGACCGATGCGGGTGGGCTGCTGGGCGACGCGCAGTTGCCAGGCAATGCCGTCCAGCTCGCCCTCGCGCACGCCACTGGCCAGGGGCCCCGACGCCTCCTGATCCATCACGCTCAAGGCGGTATGGGTCAGGCGGTCGCTGTGGGCCACCTGCAACAACGAGCGCGCGCTTTGGCCGAACGCGACCAGCAACACCGTGCTGCAGATCGCCATGAGGGTCAGCGCTGCGAGCATTTCCAGCAAGGTGAAACCCGACTGACGCTTCATGGCAATGCCCTGGACTGCACGCTGCCGGTCAGCCAGCCGACGTCGATGCGCCAGCGTCGCGTGCCATTGGCCAATAACAGGTTGCCGCCGGTAGAGCTGCCGTCGGGGTAAAACTCCACCGCAGCGCCTGCGTGTTCGGCGGTGTGCAGGGTCACTTGCAGATCGGCCGGCCAGTGCTTGATGGGTTGCCCCGGCGCCTGAAAGCTCAGCCGGGCCAAGTCGAAAACGGTCTTGGCCGACCTGCCGCTGACAATCGCCCGTGCCCGTGTGCTGCGCAGGGCATCCACCATCTGCCCGACCACCTGGCGCTCTTTCGCTACCCGCAGGCCTTGTTGCAGGCCAAATCCCACCAACCCGGCCGCGATGCTGATCAACACGATCACCACCAGCATCTCCAGCAGGGTAAAGCCGCGTTGGAGGGCCGGCATTATTCCCAGTTGCCCAGGTCGGCGCTGTAGCCTTCGCCGCCGGGCTGGCCGTCCTGACCGTAGAAGATCAGGTCGAAGGCGCCATGTTCACCGGGGAAGCGATAGCCGAAGGCATGGCCGAACGGGTCCTTGAGGTCTGAGGGCTTGGCGTACGGCCCGGCCCAGCCGGCGGTGTTGCCGGGCTTGTCGACCAATTGCTGGAGGGTCTTGGGTGGCGAGCCGACGTCCAGGCCGTAGCTCTCGATCTTCATGCTCAGGCTGGCCAGTTGCGCCTTGCCTGCGCCGTATTTGCCCTTGTCGACGTTGCCGCCCACCTGGCGCACCACGATGGTGGCGACGATGCCCAGCAACACAATCACCGCGAGCATTTCCAGCAAGGTGAAACCGCCTTGGCGGCGGGCGGGTTTGAAACGGGTATGGCGCATCGGCTTGCTTCCTTGGGTCTTCATATATTGCTGGTCAGGCTCATCAGCGGCAGCATGATCGCCAGCATGATCACCGCCACCAGCACCGCCATGACCACCGTCAGGGACGGCACCAGGGCGGCGAGCAGGCGGTCGATGCCGCGCTTGGCTTCGACGTCGAACACGTCGGCGACCTTGAGCAGCATGCTGTCCAGTTCACCGGCCTGTTCGCCGACTTCAATCATTTGCAGGGCCAGGTCCGGCAGCAGCGGTTGGCTGCCAAATGCACTGGCCAGGGTGCCGCCGCCTTTCACCGACTCGGCGGCCTGGGCCACTTGTGCCTGCAAGGCACGGTTGGTGCAGACCTGGCGGGCGATCACCAGCGCTTGCAGCAGCGCCACGCCGTTGCTCAGCAAGGTGCCGAGGGTGCGTGCCAGGCGTGCGGCTTCGACCCGCTGCAACAGCGGGCCGATAACGCGGATACCCAGCACGCGCCGGTCGTACTGCTCGCGGTGTCGTGGGTTGCGCAGGCGTGCCGCCAGGGCCCAGACCGTCACGATCAACCCGGCAAAAACCGCCAGGCCATAGGCGTCGAGGAACTGGCCAAGGCCCAGGATCACTTCGGTGATCAACGGAATCGGCACGCCCAGATCCTTGAAGATCGGCACAAACTGCGGCACCACGTAAGCCAGCAACAGCGCCAGGGAACCGAGCACGCCCACCACCAGGAAGGCGGGATAGATCAACGCGTTGATCACCTCGCCTCTTAATAACTGGCTGCGTTCCAGGTAGTCGCTGAGTTGGCGCAGGGTGTTCTCCAGCGCACCGCCCGCCTCACCGGCACGGACCATGCTCAGGTACAGCGGCGAAAACTGGCTGCCCTCCTCTTCCAGCGCTGCCGACAATGGCTTGCCGGCCTTGACGTGCTCGCGGATACGCTCGATCAGCGCTCGGGTCTGCGGCTGGCCGGGCTGCTTGAGCAGGATGCCCAGCGAGCGTTCCAACGGTTGGCCCGCGCCCAGCAGGGTGGCCAGTTGCTGGGTAAAACTGACCAGCGCCGCGCCATTCAACTGGCCGCGCCCGAAGGTATTGCGCAGCCCTTGGGCACCGGCGGCATCGATGTGCAACAGCAGCAGGCCACGTTTGTGCAGCGCAGCGACGGCGGCGGCCTGGTCCTTCGCTTCGAGGGTGCCGTTCTGCGCGACGCCCTGGCTGTCCAGGGCACGGTATTTGAACAGGCTCACGCGCCCTCTCCACGGGTGACGCGCAACACTTCTTCAAGGGACGTGACACCGGCCACCGCCTGGCGCAGGCCTTCTTCATGCAGGGTGCGCAAGCCACCACGGCGGGCGGCCTGTTCGAGGGTCGCGGCGTCGGCCTGGCGCATCAACAAGCTGCGCAGTTCGTCATTCATCACCAGCAATTCGGTGATTGCACTGCGGCCGTGGTAACCGCCGCCGGCGGCGTTGGCGCGAGGCCGGTAAAGCAGGATCGGGCGCTGCTCGGTGAAGCGGTCGAGGCCGTGTTCCTCGATCAACTCCGGCGGTGCTTCGAACGCCTCACGGGTCGCCGGGTCGAGGCGGCGCACCAGGCGCTGCGCGAGGATGCCATTGACGGTCGAGGCGATCAGGTAGCTCTCCACCCCCATGTCCAGCAGGCGCGTGATACTTGCTGCGGCACTGTTGGTGTGCAGGGTCGAGAGCACCAGGTGGCCGGTCAGGGAGGACTGGATGGCGATGCGGCAGGTTTCGAGGTCGCGGATTTCACCGATCATGATCACGTCCGGGTCCTGGCGCACGATGGAGCGCAGCGCCCCGGCGAAATCCAGCCCAATGGCCGGCTTGACCTGGATCTGGTTGATGCCTTCCAGTTGGTATTCCACCGGATCTTCGACGGTGATGATCTTGCGCTCGGCGGTATTGAGCCGCGACAACGCGGTATAGAGCGTGGTGGTTTTACCCGAGCCGGTGGGCCCGGTGACCAGCAGGATACCGTGGGGTCGCTCGAGCACTTCAAGGAAGGTTTCCAGGCGCTGGCCGTCAAAGCCCAGGCTCTGGAAATCGAACTGCACGGTCTGGCGGTCCAGCAGGCGCATCACCACCGACTCGCCAAAACTGATGGGCACCGTGGATACCCGCAGGTCCAGTTCCTTGCCCTGGATGCGCAACATGATCCGGCCGTCCTGCGGCAGGCGGCGCTCGGCGATGTCGAGGCGCGCCATGATCTTGACCCGGGAAATCACCGCCGCCGAGGAACTCGCCGGCGGCGCTTCGGCTTCATGCAGCACACCGTCAATGCGGTAGCGCACCTTGAGCTGGTTTTCAAAGGGTTCGATATGGATGTCCGAGGCGCGGTGCTCCACGGCCCGTTGCAGGATCAGGTTGACCAGGCGAATCACCGGGGCTTCGGAGGCCATGTCCTTGAGGTGTTCGATGTCCTCCAGGGCACCGCCCTGTTCGTCGAGGTTTTCGATCAGGGTGCCCATGGCGGAACGGCCCTGGCCGTAGTAACGCTCGATCAGGGTTTCGACTTCGTTGCGCGGCCCGACCGCCAGCCACACCGGCACGCCGCACGCGTATGCCAGGGCCTGGAACGGATACAGCAGCGCCGGGTTGGCCGCCAACACCCGCACACCACCGTGGCTCCAGCCCACCGGCACCACCTGGTAATGGCGCATGAAGCGTTCGGTCAGCGCCGGCAGCGGGTCGAGCACGGGCGGTGCGGCGTCCGCCAGCAGCAACGGCGCGCCGAGCAAATCGGCCCAGGCCCGCGCCAGTTCCACTTCGGAAACCAGCCCCAGGCGCGTCAGCAGGCCGAGCAGTTCGGGGTCGTCGGATTCCTGGGATAACCGTCGAGCACGTTCCAGGTCGACGGTTTTCAGACCGGCTTTTCGCATCAGCCACGCGCACACTTGTTCGGCATCCGGAATCTGCATTCGGCATGCATCGATGGGCATTGACGGTATCGGCTGGGGCATCTGCACAAGTCTGAGGGGCTATTTAAAAACCTGTTCCGTGGCACGCGCCGGAACAAGGGCATCCACACTAAGCTGGAGGTTTTTAGCGCAAGCGCTGTCATGACAAGGTACGGACCCTACACCAAAACATTTTGTATTACAGCCCACTTAAGTTATGGCCTTTTAGAACTACCAACAGGCGCCATTAGTTAGCCATGACCGTACACATGATGTTTAAAGCATCGACTGACATGTTTAAACTTAGTTCATCAGCGCAAGAAAATATCGCCAGCCTCACGCAAGATCTGGGTCTATCCCGGCACCTAATGGCAATCAATGATCAGTTCAATAGGCCACATTGCAATATCACATGGACACTACTCAAAAGAGCAACCCACCAAGTCATTGCACTTTTTAAATCGCGAAACTCACCGCACTAATTGCAATTAGCCATCGCTAAAACTTGTCACCGAAGAAGAACTACCCACTGATAAAAAAGAGACGAGCGCACGCAATCAAACGCATGTTTCAGCGGCTGACCTTGAATAATCCGTTATCAGAAAATACCGAGAGTCAACGCAACATGGCCATGAGCCGCAACTGGACTCAGGCGCTCTCGCGCTCGATCAAGCGGCACTCCAGCAGGTTCAAGCGCTGCACCTCATCCTCAACCGGCAACACGCCCAGGCTTTCCAGTACCCGCGTTGCCGCCAGCACACCGATCTCCAGGGCGGGCGGCTTGATGGTGCTGAGACTGGGCAAGAGCATTTCGGCAAACGGGTAATCACCAAAGCCGAGCACCGCACACTCCTCGGGGATTCTCAGCCCTGCCCGTTGCCCGGCCAGCAGGCCACCGGCGGCCAGGTTGTCATTGGCGAAGATGATTGCGTCCGGTGGAATGGCGGCACTCATCAATGCCTGCATCGCTTGCTTGCCCGCCTCAAACGGTGCGCGATCGGCGTCCGGGGCAAACACCCACGGCTGCATGCCCAGCTCAATCAGGGTCGCGCTGTAGCCATCCCGGCGATCCAGTGCACTGAAGTCCCCCGGCGCGCTGTTCTGTACGAACGCGATGCGCCGATAACCCTTGCCATGCAGGTAGCGCGCAGCCGTTACGCCCACCTCGTAATGCGAGAAGCCAATCTGCAACGGCTCCCGCTCGGGTTGGTAATCCCAGGTTTCAACCACCGGGATATCCGCCTCGGCGATCATCTTCTCGGTGCCCGCGCTATGGAAGCGGCTGGTGAGCACCAATGCCGCCGGGGACCAGCCGAGAAACGCGCGCACTGCATTTTCTTCCTGCTCGGCGCTGAAGTAACTGGACGCCAGCAGCAATTGGTAGCCGTGGCGGCTGAGGGTATCGCTGAAGCCCTGGATGGTATTGGCGAAGATCGGCCCGGAGATGTTAGGAATCACCATCGCGACGATCCTGCCCCGCGCCGACGCCAGCCCACCCGCCACCAGGTTCGGCACGTAGCCCAATTCGGCAACCACCGCCGCGATGCGTTCGCGGCGTTCGGGCGAGACCTGCTCCGGCTGGTTGAAATAGCGCGACACGGTAATCGCTGACACACCGGCCTGGCGCGCCACGGTATTCAAGGTGACGCGGCCGGCACCACGGCGTTTCCGGGGTTTGTCTTCGCTCAAGGGACGATCCTGTTAAAAACCTAAAAGAATATAAAACTAATTTTTTAGTATTTGACGCTCTATATCGCACCTACCAATAATGCCGATGTTAGCGCTACCAAAGCGTTTTGTCTGCTACTCGCTCGAGCGAATGCCCAAGACGGATTCAACGGCGCTGTCGTCGCAGAACGGCAGCGGTTCAGGGCATTTTTCGAGCGGTCAGAGCATGCACACACATTCGGGGCAACCTCAAAAACTTTCGCAATCCATACGCGCCGCCACCGGGCGCCGCGCCCACCTGGGTTGGCTACTGGCGGGGCTCGCCGCCCTGCCCGTTCCCGCTGCATTCGCCGCCGACGACCAGGAACCCACCCTCAAGCCGGTCACGGTCACCGCCACCCGCCGCGAAGAGTCGCTGCAAAAAGTCCCGGTGGCGGTTTCGGTGCTCGATGGCGAACAACTGGAGCGTGACAATCGCAGCGGCGTGGCGAGCATCGTCCAGCAGGTACCCTCGCTGAATTTCCGTACCGGCGCGTCGAACAAGGACACCTCGTTGTTCGTACGCGGAGTGGGCACGATATCCACCTCGCCCGGGGTTGAACCCACGGTGGCGACGGTGATTGACGGCGTGGTGTACGCCCGCCCCGGCCAGGCTACCCTGGACCTGCTCGACCTGGATCGTGTCGAAGTGCTGCGCGGGCCCCAGGGCACACTGTTCGGCAAGAACGCCTCGGCCGGCGTGCTGAATATCACCAGCAAGGCGCCGACGGCCGAGACCCACGGCTATATCGACCAGTCCTACTTCAGCGGCAATGAAAGCCGCACCCGCTTCGGCCTGGGCGGCAGCCTGATTCCCGGCACGCTGAAGGGCTCCATCAGCGGGCTGTTCGGCAGCTACGACGGTAACGTCGACAACAAGCACAACGGCCAGGAAGTGAACGGCTACAACCATCAGGGCGTGCGCGGCAAACTGGAGTTCACCCCCAACGACGACGTGAAACTGACCCTGATTGCCGACTACATGCAGTCCCACGACGATGCGCCAAATGGCGTGGTGAGCAAATCCCTGACCCCGGCGTTCGCCAACGCGCTGAACCCGGTGCGCGGGACCAGCGACAACCGCGACATCAACACCGACACCCGCAGCCATGTGGAGGACATCAACAAAGGCCTGTCTGCCCAACTGGACTGGAACCTCGGCGACTACACCCTGACCTCGATCACCGCCTGGCGCGGCTGGGACAACACCCAGTACCAGGACGGCGACCGCCTGGGCACCGTGACCGCCGCTTTCCCCGGCACCGCCGACAAAGGCCAACTGGCGTTCGACCAATACTCCCAGGAGCTGCGCCTGGCCTCGCCCAAAGGCGAATTCCTCGAATACGTCGGCGGCCTGTTCTACATGCACGGCAAGGATCAGGAAACCTACCAGCGCACCCTGACCACCACCACGCGCACCGACCGCGGCATCGCCGACTACGGCACCACCAGCGACAGCTACGCGGTGTTCGGCGAGACCACGCTGAATTTCACCTCGGCCTTTCGTGGCATCGCCGGCCTGCGCTACACCCACGACGACCTGGAATACGATCACCGCCGTGTCTCCACCTCGGCCACCACTGTCAGCGGCATTCAACCGGCCACCAGCAGTTCCGGCTCGGTGGACGAAGACGGCTGGTCCGGCCGGCTTGGGGTGCAATACGACCTGAGCGACACCGTCACCAGCTACCTGACCTACTCGCGCGGCTACAAGGGCCCGGCCTACAACGTGTTCTTCAACATGCAGCCACGGGACACCGACGCGCTGAAACCGGAAACCTCCAACACCTGGGAAGTCGGGATCAAGGCCACCAGCTGGAACAATCGCCTGACCACCAACCTGGCGATCTTCCACAGCGACTACGACAACTACCAGGCGAACTTCTTCGACACCGTCGCCGGGCAAGTGGTGACGCGCCTGATCAACGCCGGCAGCGTCAGCACCGAAGGCGTCGAACTCGACTACGCACTGCAGGCCACCCAACAACTGAAGCTCTCCGGCGCGCTGGCCTACACCCGGGCCCGCATCGATGAGTTCGCCTGCCCGCCTGGCGCGGCGGCGTCCTGCAACGTCAACGGCAAGCCGCTGCCCTTCAGCCCGGACTGGAAAAGCTACGTGCGCGCCGACTACAGCATCCCGCTGGATAACGGCCTGGATATCGAACTGGGTACCGACTACAGCTGGCAGAGCGAAGTGCAGTACGACATCAGCCAGAACGTCGACACCAAGCAAGGCGCCTACGGCATCTGGAACGCCAGCGTCGCCCTGGCCGACTACAGCAACGGCTGGCGCGTGGCCCTGCTGGCGAAGAACCTCACCGACAAGTCCTATTCACCGCTGCTGGCCAGTGGTGGCAGCTACATCTACCGCGCCGTACCCCGTGACGATGAGCGTTACTTCGGCGTGCAACTGCGCAAGGATTTTTGAGCATGCCCCGTGAACTGAAACTCGGCGCTTTCCTGATGGCCACCGGGCACCACGTCGCCGCCTGGCGTCACCCCGATGTACCGGCCAATGCCGGGCTGGATTTCGCCCACTACAAACGCCTGGCGCAAATTGCCGAAGCGGCGAAATTCGACGCGCTGTTCGTGGCCGACAGCATTGCCGCCGCCACCGGCGAAATTGCCAGCCGCATGGCGCGCTCGGATCACTTCGAGCCACTGACGCTGCTGTCGGCATTGAGCGGGGTGACCGAACACATCGGCCTGATCGCCACGGCCACCACCAGCTACAACGAGCCGTACCATGTGGCGCGCAAGTTCGCCTCACTGGATCATCTGTCCGGCGGGCGCGCCGGCTGGAACCTGGTGACCTCGGACAACGCCGCCGAAGCACAGAATTTTGGCCGCGACGAGCACCTCGGCCACGGCGAACGCTACAGCCGTGCCCGGGAGTTTCACCAGGTGGTGACGGGGCTGTGGGACAGCTGGGAAGACGATGCCTTTGTGCGCGACAAGGCGAGTGGCAGCTACTACGACCCGGCGAAACTGCATGTACTCGGGCATGTCGGCGAACACTTTCGTGTGAAGGGCCCGCTGAACGTGGCGCGCTCGCCCCAGGGTCAGCCGGTGATTGTCCAGGCGGGTTCGTCCGAGGCAGGCCGCGAATTGGCGGCACAAACTGCCGAAGTGGTGTTCACCGCCCAGACATCATTGGCCAATGCCCAGGCGTTCTATGCCGACCTCAAGGGGCGCCTGGCTCGATACGGGCGGGAGCCGGATGCGCTGAAGATCATGCCGGGGGTGTTTGTGGTGGTCGGGCAGACAGAAACTGAAGCCCGGGACAAATTCGAGGCCTTCCAGCAGTTGGTCGAACCGCAGGTTGGCGTCGCGTTACTGGGGCGCATGCTGGGTAACTTCGACTTGTCCGGCTACCCGCTGGACGGCCCGCTGCCGGACCTGCCATTGACCGACAGCGGCCAGCGCAGCCGCCAGCAACTGCTGACCGAACTGGCGGGCCGCGAACAGCTGAGCCTGGCGCAACTGGGCCGGCGCATCGCCGGTGGCCGCGGGCACTACAGCCTGATCGGCACACCCGCGCAGATCGCCGATGAACTGCAGCACTGGTTCGAGAATGGCGCCGCCGATGGCTTCAATGTTCTGGTGCCGCACCTGCCGGGCGGGCTGGAAGATTTCGCCCAATGGGTGGTGCCGGAACTGCAACGGCGTGGCCTGTTCCGCACCGAATACGCCGGCACCACCCTGCGTGAAAACCTTGGATTGGCGCGACCGGCCAATCGCTTTGCGGAGAAACCGGCATGAGAATTCCTGCACTGTTGTTTGCGCTGTTTGCCCTGACTCAAACTGCAATGGCCGCCGAGCCGGCCACCCTGAGGATCGGCTACCAGAAAGGCTCGATCGCCCTGGTACTCGCCAAGGAACATGGCCTGCTGGAAAAACGCTTCGACCAGACCAAGGTGCAATGGATCGAATTCCCCGCTGGCCCGCAGATGCTCGAAGCCTTGAACGTGGGCGCGCTGGACGTGGCGTCCACCGGTGATATCCCGCCATTGTTCGCCCAGGCGGCGGGCGCCGACCTCGTCTACATCGGCGCTGAACCGCCCAAGCCGACGGCAGAAACCATCCTGGTGCAGGCCGACAGCCCACTGCACGGCATCGCCGACCTCAAGGGCAAGAAAGTCGCCTTCCAGAAAGGCTCCAGCTCCCACAACCTGATCCTGCGGGCCTTGAACAAAGCCGGCCTGAGCTACAAGGATATCCAGCCGGTTTACCTGCCACCGGCCGATGCCCGCGCCGCCTTCGAGCAAGGCAGTGTCGACGCCTGGGCAATCTGGGAGCCCTACTCGTCACTCGCCCTGAGCCAAAGCCCGAGCCGCGTCCTGGCCAACGGCGAAGGCTTGAACCTGTCTGGGCCGATCTATACCGCGCGCCGTGCATACGCCGAGGCCAATGGTCCGTTCATCCACGCCCTGCTCGATGAACTGAGCGCCGCCGAAGCCCTGACCCGCAGCCAGCGCGAAGACAGCCTGCAGGTGCTGACCCGTTTCATGGGTTTGCCGGCCGGGGTGATTGCACGTTACGTCGACAACCGGCCGCCATCGCCGATCCTGCCGATTGATAAGCACATCATTGGGGCGCAGCAAGAGACGGCGGACCTGTTTTACCAGAACCGCCTGCTGCCCAAGCCCATCGATGTACAGAAGGCTATATGGCAGGCTCCTCAGAAGTCGACGGTGGCCGACAGCAAGTAAGTGCGCGGCGTCGACAAGGTCAACCCCGGCTCGCTGTCATCCGAGGCACCGGCCGAACTCCAGTAGCGCCGGTTGGCCACGTTCTCGACATTGGCCCGCAGGGTGATGTGCTTGTCGTCGACCTTGAAGGCGTAGCGTGCGCCGACATCAAGCCGCGTCCAGGCGTCGATTTCCTTGACGTTGGACTGGTCCAGGTACTGCGAGCTGGAATAGATCCCGCGGCTGGTCAGGGTCAGGCCTTCAACAGTCGGCACGTCCCACTCCGCGCCCAGGTTGACGTTGTACTTGGGCGTGGCCGGCGCGCGGTTGCCGTCGTAGGTGCCGTTGGTGGTGTGGGTCAGTTCGCTGTCGATGTACATCACCCCGCCCAGCAGGCGGAAACCCTTGAGCGGCTCGCCGAACACGCTGAGTTCCACACCATCGTTCTGGCGCTTGCCATTGGGGCCGAAGACCAGCGTGGTGGCGTTGGTCTCGTAGGCCGGCTGCTTGATCCGGAATACAGCGGCCGTCACCGCGAACGCACCGGCGTCGTACTTGGCGCCGACTTCGACCTGACGGCTGATGAACGGTGGGAAGATTTCGTCATCGTTGACCGACGCCGACGGCGCGACCTTGCCCTGGCTCAGGCCTTCCATGTAGTTGGCGTACAACGAGAGCTTGTCGGTGGCCTTGAACAGGATGCCGCCGGACGGTGAAATTTTTTCCTCGTCGTAGGCGGTGTCGCCTTTGACGTCATCGGTCCAGTCGTCGACCTTGACCCGCTGCCAGCGCGCACCGAGGGTCAGCAGCAACCGGTCATCGAAAAAACCCAGGGTGTCGGACAACGCCACACCGCTGAAACGGTTTTCGGTGTAGACCTTCGAGTCAAATCGCGTTGGCCGGCCAGGCGCGGGGGTTTCCACAGGGTTGTAGATATTGCTCGAACCCGGCGCATATCGCGCGCCGCCGTTTTCGAAGTCCATGTAGAAGTAGCTGGCCGCCAGGTTGACCTCATGGCTCACCGGGCCGGTGTGGAACCAGTTGCGCACGCCCGCCGTGGCGGTGCGCACGTTTTCATCACGGGTGAAGTCGCGGGGCTGCACGCTGAAATCACCGGCGTTGTTGGCCACCGACACTGCATGGCGCAGGAAGTCATGGTTGCTTTTGCGCGCACCGACGCCGCCGTAGAGCATTACGTTGTCGCTGAGATCAAACTCGCCGTTGACCGTGCCGAAGGTGTCGTTGGTGCTTGCCTTGCTCCAGGGCTGCGCGTAGTTGTGGCGTACGTCGTTGGCACTCGGCACCCTGGCTTTGGGCCCGACTTGCACACGTTCCTGGGGGGCGTCGGTATCGCGCTCGGTGCGGCCGATGTCGGTGGAGAATCGCAGGCGTTCACCGCGAAAATCCAGGCCCAGCACGGCCATTTCGCGGTCGACACTCTGGTGATCCCAGGCGGTGTCGCCGGACTGTTTCACGCCGTTGAAACGCAGGCCGAACTGGTTGTCTTCACCAAAACGCCGGCCGATATCCACGGCTCCGCCCGCCTGGCTGTCGGAGGCCCAACTGCCGGTGAGCGAGGTGATGGGTGTGTCGGTGGCACGCTTGGGCACCACGTTGATCCCGCCGCCCACGCTGCCCCGTGGCGAGATGCCGTTGATCAACTGGCTGGGGCCTTTGATGATGTCGACGCGCTCGGCCATTTCCATATCGATGGTGTAGGTCGGCAATACGCCATAGAGGCCGTTGTAGGCGACATCACTGTTGAACAGGCTGAAGCCGCGAATGGTGAATTGCTCATAGCGCCCGCCGGCCGGGTTGGTGGCGCGCACCGAGGGGTCGCTGGCAATCAGGTCGCCAAGGGTACGCGCCTGTTGGTTCTTGACCGCCGCGCTGGTGTAGGTGGTCATGCTGAACGGGGTATCCATGAAGTCCTTCGAGCCCAGCAGGCCCTGGGAGCCACGGCGCGCCACCTGGCCACCAGCAAAGGACTCGCTGCCGGCATCGCCGGTGGTGCCGAGAATCGAGGTGGGCGCCAGTTGCAGGCTGCCGCCTTCGGGAATCGGGGTCAGCCTATAGGCCTGCTCGCCCATGGGCTGCAGTTGCAGGCCGGAGCCCTGGAGCAGGCGCGCGAAACCTTCTTCGACGCCGTATTCGCCGGACAACCCGCTGCTGTTGCGGCCGCTGACCAGCGCCGGGTCCACCGAGAGGTTGACCCCGGCCAGCCCGGCGAAACGGGTCAGCGCGGCGCTCAGGCTGCCGGCCGGCACCTGGTAGCTGCGCCGGGACGCACCGTCTTCGGCATAGCTGATGGGAACGAACAACGGGCTGGCACTCAGGCTCAGCATGAGGCTGAGGTTCAGCAACGGGCGTATTGCGGGCATTGGAAGAAGCTCTCGATTTTGTTCACTTACCTGGAATGACCAGTCACGTGAAAAAAAGGGACAGGCTTCAGCCACTATTTTTTGATTATTACGGTTTGATGCCTTTGAGCTTCTGGAGCAGCTCCATCAATTGCTCCAGGGATTCCTCGCCGAACTGCTCCTGAATCTTCAGGTAATTGCTTTCCATCCCGGCGCTCATGTCGACGAAACACTGCTGGCCCTGTTCGGTCAGGGCGACGAACACCCGGCGCTGGTCTTCGGCGGATTTGCGCCGGCGCACGATGCCGTCACGCTCCAGCCGCCCCAGTACGCCGGTCATGCTCGGCTTGAGGATGCAGGCGAGGTGCGCCAGTTGGTGGCTTTCGAGTTCGCCTTGCTGGCGCAGGATGCGGATCACCCGCCACTGCTGTTCGGTCAGGTCATGTTCATTGAGCAACGGCCGGAAGAACGCCATGGTCGCTTCGCGGGCCTGGAGCAAGGTGAGCGTAAGGGACGGTCTGGGGGTGGGCATGGTTCACGCGCAATAGAGGTCGAAGCGACGAAGCTTAGAGTCGGTGTTCCGCGTGCGCAACCCGACGCACGCAGCAAGTCGTTAATTTCGAAACGAATTCATAAAAACCTGTTAATCCAGCTATTCAGCTTAAAGATAACATGTTAACAATATGCCCGCCCCTGCCCTGGTGGCGGGCTCTACCAACAAAAACAACAAAAGGAACGCCCCTCATGCATTCGTGCCTCTTTCGCACGGCGGCAAGCGCTGGCCTGTGCGCCGCGTTTAGCCCTCTGGTCGCCCACGCCGACTTCATCCAGGACAGCAAGGCCAGCCTGGACCTGCGCAATTTCTACATGAACCGCGACTTTCGCCAGGCCAACGCGCCGCAGAACAAGGCAGACGAATGGGCGCAAGGTTTTGTGCTGCGCCTGGAGTCGGGCTACACCGAAGGCGTGGTCGGGTTTGGCGTGGACGCCCTGGGTGAAATGGGCCTGAAGCTCGACTCCAGCCGCGACCGCCGGGGCACCGGGCTGTTGCCGTCTGGCGCCAGCGGCGAGCCGGCCGACAGCTACAGCGAACTCGGCCTGACCGCCAAGCTGCGCCTGTCGAAGACCGTGCTCAAGCTCGGCACCCTGCAACCGCTGTTGCCGGTGGCCGCCTACAACGACACCCGGCTGCTGCCGTCGACCTACAACGGTGAACTGGTGACCTCCCAGGACATCGACGGCCTGACCCTGAACGTCGGCCGCCTGGAAAAACAGAACCTGCGGGACTCCTCCAACAACGAGTCCATGAGCTACGGCGGCGTCAACAGCAGCCACCTGGACCTCGCCGGCGGCACCTACGCGATCAACCCGCACCTGGCCGCGACCTATTACTACGCGCAGATGCAGGACATCTACCGCCAGAATTTCATCGGCCTGGTGCATGACCTGCCGCTGGCCCAGGGTGTGAACCTGCGCACCGACCTGCGCTACTTCGACACCCGCGAGCAAGGCAGCGCCCTGCTGCGCAGCGCTTCGCGGGTCGACGGCGGGCGGATCGACAACCGCTTTTTCAACGGCATGTTCAGCCTGTCGGTGGGCGCGCACAAATTCGGCCTGGGCTTTCAGAGCCTTTCCGGCGACGGCGACTTTGCCTTCCCGGGGCAAGATCCGTATTCGGTCAACCTGGTGACCATCAATATCTTCACCAAGGCCAACACCGACGCGTGGCAGGCGCGCTACGACTACAACTTCGCCGCCCTCGGCCTGCCGGGCCTGACCTTCATGACCCGCTACGTCGACGGCAGCCATGCGCAAACCGCCACGGTGCGCAACGGCCGCGAATGGGAGCGCGACACCGACCTGGTCTACACCGTGCAGAGCGGCCCGCTGAAGAACGTCAACGTGCGCCTGCGCAATGCGACCCTGCGCTCAAGCAACGGCCTGACCAGCGACATCGACGAAAGCCGGGTGATCATCGGCTACACCGTAGCCCTGTGGTAACGCCGGGCGCCTCAGCGCAACCCCGATTGACGCTGGCGGTATTCCCCCGGCGTCATCTGCGCGTAGCGCTGGAAGAACCGGCTGAAATACGCCGGGTCCTTGAACCCCAGCTGGTAGCAGATTTCATTCGCCGAACTGCCGGTGAACAGCAGCAGGCGCCGGGCCTCCTGCATCAGCCGCTCCAGAATCAGGCGCTTGGACGGCAGGTCGGCGATGCGTCGGCACACCTCGTTGAGCCGCGCTTCAGTGACGCCGATACCGTCGGCGTAACGCGACAGCGGCCAGTGTTGCAGGTAGTGGTCTTCGATCAGTTCGTTGAAGCGGTGAAAAATCCGCAGGTCTTCGTGACGTGCAGGGCGGGCTTCCAGGGAGTTGGCGCAGAGCCTGAGCAGGCTGATCATGATCAGCCGCGTCAGGCTGTCCAGCGCCGAACCGCGCCCGCTGGCCTGGGCGTTGATTTCGCTGCACAGCTCATCAAACAGGAATTCCAGGCGGCGCACTTCGGGCTGAAACTCCGGCGCCAGGCGCGCCAACGCCACACAGGCCGCCGGCAATTGCGCGCCGGGGGCCAGGCTTGGGTCGGCGTCAATCAAGGCCCACACCAGTTGCTGGCGCACGGTCAGCACATGGCCGTCGGCGTCGGCTTCGGTGACGAAGGAATGCGCCACCGTCGGCGGCGTGAGGAAAAACATCGGCCCGGATTCGAGGTACTGCTGGTCGTCCAGGTAGACCCGCACCGCGCCGGTCTTGACGTAATGCACCTGGAAAAACCGGTCATGGCGATGCACCGGCATGTTGCGGCCAAAAAATCCCGCCAGGTTGCCGAGCCGGTCGTAGTGCACCTCGGCATCGCTGTAACGCTGGTCGTAGACCTGCCCGATGTTGATGTTGGGGATCGGCTGACGATCGCTCATCACTGCATTCTCTTTGTTGTTTTGACTGCCCTGAAATATTGCCACGCTTGACGATAGTTAACATCTTAATTATAACGTTAACACGTTAACGAATTTCCCACGGTGCAGGTCCGAATCTGCCCCGCCACTGCCAGGAGAAAAGCATGAGCCGTGCCCTGCATGATGTTGCGAACGGCACCCTGTTCGGCGTTGCGCTGAACTACCAGGGGTTGCTGAACCAACGTCTCGCCGAATTCGAACAAGCGCCTTACCAGAAGCCACCGGTGAAGCCGGTGCTGTTCATCAAGACGCCCAATACCCGCAACGGCCACGATGGCGTGGTGCTGCACCCGCAAGGTGAACGCCTGCAACCGGGCCCGGCACTCGGGGTGGTGATTGGCAAGAGCGCCAGCCGGGTCAGCGTCGAAAATGCCCTGGAGCATGTGGCGGGCTACACCATCGTCAATGAGTTCAGCCTGCCGGAAGACAGCTACTACCGCCCGGCGGTGAAAGCCAAGTGCCGGGACGGTTTCTGCGCATTGGGCCCGGAACTGGTGGCCCGCGACCAGGTCGCCAATCCGCATCAATTGAGCGTGAAGCTGTTCGTCAACGGTGAACTGCGCCAGCAAAACTCCACCGCCAACTTCGTGCGCAGCCTGCCGCAGTTGATCGCCGAGATCAGCGAGTTCATGACCCTGCACGAAGGCGATGTGCTTATCACCGGCACCCCCGAAGGCCGGGTGGATGTGCAACCCGGCGACACGGTTGAAGTCGAGATCAGCGGCCTGGGCCGCCTGGTCAACCACATCAAGGCAGAGGAGCTGTCATGAAACACGCCCGTATTCGCTTTGAAGGTGAAGCCCACCAGGTGCTGGTAGAAGCTGAAAACGCCGTGCGCCTGGCCGACGGCCGCCTGCTGGCCGAAGACCAGGTCGAATGGCTGCCACCGGCCACCGGCAGCATGTTTGCCCTCGGCCTGAACTACGCCGACCACGCCGCCGAACTGGCCTTCAAGCCACCGACCGAACCGCTGGCGTTCATCAAGTCCCCCGGCACCTACACCGGCCACAACCAGGTGACCTGGCGCCCGGACAACGTCGCCTACATGCACTACGAGTGCGAACTGGTGGCGGTCATCGGCAAACCGGCGCGCAACGTCAAGCGCGAGAACGCCCTGGAGTATCTGGCCGGCTACACGGTGTGCAACGACTACGCGATCCGCGACTACCTGGAAAACTACTACCGCCCCAACCTGCGGGTGAAAAACCGCGACGCCACCACCCCCGTGGGCCCATGGATCGTGGATGTCGCCGACGTGCCGGACCCGAGCAACCTGAAGCTGCGCACCTGGATCAACGGTGAGCTGCGCCAGGAAGGCAGCACGAAAGACATGATTTTCGACATCCCGTATTTGATCGAGTACCTGTCCAGCTTCATGACCTTGCAGCCCGGCGACATGATCGCCACCGGCACCCCGGAAGGCCTGGCGGATGTGGTGCCGGGGGACGAAGTGGTCGTGGAAGTCGAAGGCGTCGGTCGCCTGGTCAATCGAATTGTCAGCGAGGCGGACTTTTTCGCCGCCCGTAAAGAGGCTTGAGCAATATGATCAAACACTGGATCAACGGCCGTGAGGTCGAAAGCAAAGACACCTTCATCAACTACAACCCGGCCACCGGCGAAGCCATCGGTGAAGTGGCCAGCGGCGGTGCCGAGGAAGTGGCGCAGGCCGTTGCAGCAGCCAAGGAAGCCTTTCCGAAGTGGGCAGGCACACCGGCCAAGGAACGGGCCCGCTTGATGCGCAAGCTCGGTGAGCTGATCGAACAGAACGTGCCGCACCTGGCCGAGCTGGAAACCCTCGACACCGGCCTGCCGATCCACCAGACCAGGAACGTGCTGATTCCACGGGCCTCTCACAACTTCGATTTCTTCGCCGAAGTCTGCACCCGCATGGACGGCCACAGTTACCCGGTGGACGACCAGATGCTCAACTACACGCTTTACCAGCCGGTGGGTGTGTGTGCGTTGGTGTCGCCATGGAACGTGCCGTTCATGACCGCCACCTGGAAGACTGCGCCGTGCCTGGCGCTGGGCAATACCGCGGTGCTGAAGATGTCCGAGCTCTCGCCGCTGACGGCCAATGAACTGGGGCGCCTGGCGGTCGAAGCCGGGCTCCCCAAAGGCGTGCTGAACGTGATCCAGGGCTACGGCGCCACCGCCGGCGATGCGCTGGTGCGCCACCCGGACGTGCGGGCGATTTCCTTCACCGGCGGTACCGCCACCGGCAAGAAAATCATGCAGACCGCCGGGCTGAAAAAGTACTCCATGGAACTGGGCGGCAAGTCGCCGGTGCTGATCTTTGAAGACGCCGACCTGGACCGCGCCCTCGACGCGGCACTGTTCACCATCTTCTCGCTCAACGGTGAACGCTGCACCGCCGGCAGCCGGATCTTCATTCAGGAGAGCGTGTACCCGCAGTTCGTCGCCGATTTTGCCGCCCGCGCCAAACGCCTGATCGTCGGCGACCCACAGGACCCGAAGACCCAGGTCGGCTCGATGATCACCCAGGCCCACTATGACAAGGTCACCGGCTACATCAGGATTGGCCTCGAGGAAGGCGCCACCCTGCTGGCCGGCGGCCTGGAACGCCCGGCCAACCTGCCGGCGCACTTGAGCCGCGGGCAGTTTATCCAGCCGACGGTGTTTGCCGATGTGAACAACAACATGCGCATCGCCCAGGAAGAAATCTTTGGCCCGGTGGTGTGCCTGATCCCGTTCAAGGACGAAGCCGAGGCGCTGGAACTGGCCAACGACACCGAGTACGGCCTGGCGTCCTATATCTGGACCCAGGACATCGGCAAGGCGCATCGTCTGGCCTACGGCATCGAAGCCGGCATGGTGTTCATCAACAGCCAGAACGTGCGGGACTTGCGCCAGCCGTTTGGTGGGGTAAAAGGTTCCGGCACCGGCCGTGAAGGCGGCCAGTACAGCTTCGAAGTGTTTGCCGAGATCAAGAACGTGTGCATTTCCATGGGCAGTCATCACATCCCGCGCTGGGGTGTGTAACCCGGATATAACAACGCTACCTGTAGGAGCGAGCTTGCTCGCGAAGAACCCGCAGGCGCCGCGGGCTAACAGAAGTGCTGCGTTATCGTTGACGTTTTTCGCGAGCAAGCTCGCTCCTACAAAAGAATAAATACTCAGGAGAATGATCATGGGCGAAGTGGTTCTGGCAGCGAAGATCTGCCACGTTCCCTCGATGTACCTGTCGGAACTGCCCGGCAAGCACCACGGTTGCCGCGAAGCAGCCATCGCCGGGCACAAGGAAATCGGGCGGCGCGCCCGTGAACTGGGGGCCGACACCGCGGTGGTGTTCGACGTGCACTGGCTGGTCAACAGCGGCTATCACGTCAACTGCGGCGAGCATTTCAAGGGCACCTACACCAGCAACGAGCTGCCGCACTTCATCAAGAACATGGAGTACGAGTACCCGGGCTGCCCCGAGCTGGGCGAGTTGATCGCCGCCGAGGCCAACCTGGCCGGCGTGCGCACCATGGCCCACAACATCCCGAGCCTGGAGCTGGAATACGGCACCCTGGTGCCGATGCGCTACATGCACATGGGCGTGCCGGACGCGCAGAAGTTCGACGTGATCTCGATTGCCGCGTGGTGCGCCTGGCACCGCCTGGAAGACAGCTTTGCGTTCGGCGCCGCCGTGCGCCGGGCGATCGAGAAAAGCGACCGCAAAGTCCTGGTGCTGGCCTCGGGCTCCCTCTCCCACCGTTTCTCGGACGACCGCGAAGCCGAAGCCAACATCCACAACTGGACCCGTGAATTCGACAAACAGATGGACCTGCACGTGGTGGAGATGTGGAAGCAAGGCCGCTTCAAGGAGTTCTGCGCAATGCTGCCGGACTACGCCGAGCACTGCTTCGGCGAAGGCAAGATGCACGACACCGCGATGCTTCTGGGACTGCTGGGCGGGCCGGACTACAACCAGCCGGCCGAGATCATCACCCAGCCGTTCGGCAGTTCGGGCACCGGGCAGATCAATGCCATTTTCCCTTTATGAGCCTTGGTGAGGATCAAATGTGGGAGCTGGCTTGCCTGCGATGCAGGCACCTCGGTGTATCTGTCGCACCGAGTTGATGCCATCGCAGGCAAGCCAGCTCCTACAAGGAATTCGCTGCACCTCACCCCAAGAGGAGATACACATGCCGCACTTCATCGCCGAATACACCGACAACATCGAGCAGCAGGCCAACCTGCCGGCCCTGTTCGAGCAGGTTCACGCCGTGCTGGGGGACAGCGGCGTGTTTCCCCTGGGGGGCATCCGCAGTCGCGGAGTGCGCCTGGACACCTGGCGCATGGCCGACGGCAAGCATGACTACGCCTTCGTCCACATGACCCTCAAGGTCGGCCACGGGCGCGACCTGGAAACCCGCAAGGCGGTGGCCGAAGCCCTGTTCAAGGTCATCACCGAGCACTTCGCCGAGCTGCAATCCCAGCGGCTGCTGGCGTTGTCGTTCGAGATGATCGAGCTGCACCCCGAGCTGAATTTCAAGCAGAACAACGTGCACGCATTCCTGAAGAACCAGGCGGGCTGAGCACAGCCCACCTTTCCGCCCATGGCCACTCAAACAAAAAAGAACAACATCATGAGCACAGCCAATACCGCCGACAGCACCACCCTGATCGAACATCAGCGCACCCACAGCATCGTCACCTGGCGACTGATGCCGTTGCTGCTGATCTGCTACCTGTTTGCCCACCTGGACCGCATCAACATCGGCTTCGCCAAGATGCAGATGAGCACCGACCTGCACTTCAGCGACACGGTGTATGGCCTCGGTGCCGGCCTGTTTTTCATCGCCTACGCGCTGTTCGGCGTACCCAGCAACATGGCCCTGGACCGGGTCGGCCCACGGCGCTGGATCGCCTGCCTGATGGTGGTGTGGGGCGTGCTCTCCACCAGCATGCTGTGGATCGAAAGCTCCACGGGCTTCTACGTGCTGCGCTTTCTGCTGGGGGTGGCCGAAGCCGGCTTCTTCCCGGGGATCCTGGTGTTCCTCAACCGCTGGTACCCGGCCCGCCGCCGCGCGCAAGTCACCGCGCTGTTTGCGATTGCCGTGCCCATGGCCGGTGTGATTGGTGGCCCGTTGTCCGGTGCGATCCTGGAGAACTTCCATGATTTCGGCGGGCTGCGGGGCTGGCAGTGGATGTTCCTGATCGAAGGCGCCCCGGTGGTGCTGCTCGGCCTGGTCGTCCTGAAATACCTGCCCGACAGCTTCGAAACCGTGAAGTGGCTGGAGCCCGCGCAAAAGCAACAACTGCGCGAGCAACTGAGCACTGAAGAACAGCGCAAATCCATCACCTCCTTCGGCGGCATCCTGCGTGACCCGCAGGTGTGGCTGCTGGTGGCGGTGTACTTCGCGGTGATGCTGGCGGTGAACACCCTGGCGTTCTGGATGCCCACCCTGATCCACGGCGCCGGCATCGGCCGCGACAGCCAGGTCGGCTTGCTGAGCGCCGTACCGTATCTGGCCGGGTGCTTCTTCATGATCGGCTGCGGGCGCTCGTCCGACCGCAACCGCGAACGCCGCTGGCACCTGTGCGTGCCGTTGCTGATGTCGGCCATCGGTATTGCGGTGGCCGGGCTCTCGCCCACCAACCCGACCCTGGTGCTGGGCGGCCTGATCCTCGCCGGCATGGGCGCCAGCGCTGCGCTGCCGATGTTCTGGCAATTGCCGCCGGCGTTCCTGTCCAACAGCACCCAGGCGGCCGGCATCGCGCTGATCAGCTCGTTCGGCAGCATCGCTTCGTTCCTCGCGCCCTACCTGATCGGCTGGATGCGCGACACCACCCAAAGCGCGAGCCTGGCCCTGTACGTGCTGGCGCTGCTTATCGCCCTCGGCGGCCTGCTGGTGCTGCGCACCCATGCGGCCATCGTCAATCCCCAGTAGAGATTTTGTCATGCTTGATCAAGCCCTTATTCAGCAAGCCGCCGCCCGCCTCGACCAGGCCGAGCGCTCCCGTGAACAGGTGCGCCAGTTTTCCATGGAGCATCCGAACATCACGATTGAAGACGCCTACGCCATCCAGCGCGCCTGGGTGGCCCGGAAAATCAAGGACGGGCGCAAGCTGGTCGGACACAAGATCGGCCTGACGTCGCGGGCGATGCAGGTGTCGTCGAACATCACCGAGCCGGATTACGGCGCCCTGCTCGATGACATGTTCTTCGACGAAGGCACCGACATCCCTTTCGAGCGCTTCATCGTGCCAAGGGTCGAAGTGGAACTGGCGTTCATCCTCGGCAAGCCGCTGAAGGGCCCGAACTGCACGATTTTCGATGTGCTCGATGCCACTGAATGGGTGATCCCGGCGCTGGAAATCATCGACGCCCGCATCCAGCAGATCGACCCGCACACCAACGCCACCCGCAAGGTGTTCGACACCATTTCCGACAACGCCGCCAACGCCGGCGTGGTGATGGGCGGCCGCGCCGTACGCCCCACCGAGATCGACCTGCGCAAGGTGCCCGCTGTGCTGTACCGCAACGGGGTGATCGAGGAGTCCGGGGTGTCGGCTGCCGTGCTCAACCACCCGGCCAAGGGCGTGGCGTGGCTGGCGAACAAACTGGCGCCGTACGACGTCACCTTGCAACCCGGCCAGATCATCCTCGGCGGCTCGTTTACCCGCCCGGTAGCGGCGAATCCAGGCGATACCTTCCATGTCGACTACGACATGCTCGGTTCCATCTCCTGCCGCTTTGTCTGAATACTGGAGGACCGTTTCATGGACATGCCCATCAACCGCTTCAAGCAGCGCCTGCAACGTGGCGAAACCCAGATCGGCCTGTGGCTCGGTTTGGCCGACGCTTATTGCGCCGAACTGGCCGCGAATGCCGGGTTCGACTGGCTACTGATCGACGGCGAGCACGCACCCAATGACCTGCGCGGCATGCTCGGCCAACTGCAGGCTGTCGCGCCTTATGACAGCCAACCGGTGATTCGCCCGGTGATCGGCGATACGGCGTTGATCAAGCAGGCTCTGGATATCGGCGTGCAGACGCTGTTGGTGCCGATGGTGGAGACGGCTGACCAGGCACGGCAGCTGGTGCGGGCGATGCGTTATCCACCGGGTGGTGTACGGGGCGTGGGCAGCGCGCTGGCGCGGGCGTCGCGCTGGAACAGGATTCCCGGTTACCTGGATGAGGCCGATGCACAGATGTGCCTGCTGGTGCAGATCGAGAACCGTGAAGGCCTGGACAACCTGGACGCGATTGCGGCGGTTGATGGCGTGGATGGGGTGTTTATCGGGCCGGCGGACTTGAGTGCGGCCATGGGGCATCGGGGGAATCCCGGGCACCCCGAGGTGCAGGCGGCGATTGAGGACGCCATCGTACGGATTCAAAAAGCCGGCAAGGCGGCGGGGATCTTGAGTGCGGATGAGAAACTGGCGCGGCGGTATATCGAGTTGGGGGCGGCGTTTGTGGCGGTGGGGGTGGATACGACCGTGTTGATGCGCGGGTTGCAGGGGTTGGCGGCGAAATTCAAAGACACTGCGGCACCAGCCACTACCGGCGGCGTGTACTGACGCTCTGAAACCACAAAGATCCAAAATGTGGGAGCGGGCTTGCTCGCGAAAGCGGTGTATCAGTGCCAGGTTTGTTGGCTGACCCACCGCATTCGCGAGCAAGCCAGCTCCCACATTTGGATCGGCGGTGTGTCAGCGCTTGATAGTCTTCAACTCATCCAGCAACCCCAGCAACACCTGCAACTTCTCCTCCCCGAACTGCTCCTGCAACCGCTGATAATTCTCCTCCATGCACTGGCTCATCGACTCGAAACTGGCCTTGCCCTTCTCCGCCAGCGTCACCAGCACCCGCCGCTGATCCTGCTCGGCCTTGCGCCGGTGCACCATCCCCGCCGCCTCCATGCGCACCAGCACGCCGGTCATGCTCGGCTTGAGAATGCACGCCAGTTCCGCCAGTTGGTAAATCTCCAGCTCATCATGCTGGCTGAGAATTCGAATAACCCGCCATTGCTGCTCGGTCAGCCCATGCTCATTCAGCGAGGGCCGGAAAAAACTCATGGCCGCTTCACGGGCCTGAAGCAAGGTCAGGGTCAGGGATTGTCTGGGTTTCAACATAGGCTCAGGGTCACGATAGATTTAGTTAATGTTTTAACGAAACTCTAACACTCTCCTCCCCACCTCACGCTATAACTTGTGAAGCCGGCGAAGGCTCTGGCGCGCAGGATCAAAACCGGCGGCACACAGAATCAAGACATCCAGCGCGCCAACGGCCTTAATACACTCATTAGCTCTTCACTGTCAGGCAGCGCAATGATCAATATCGAAACGCCGACCTATTACACGGCGACCAAGAAATACAACCTCAGCTTCCCCACCCTGGAGCAGGACGTGGAAGCCGACGTGGTGATCATCGGTGGCGGCTTTTCCGGGATCAACACCGCCCTGGAGCTCGCCGAAAAAGGCATCACCAACATCGTCGTGCTGGAAGCGCGTTACCTGGGTTTTGGCGGTACCGGGCGCAACGGTGGGCAGATCATGGCCGGCATCGGCCACGACCTGGAAAAGATCAAGAAGGACGTGGGTGAAGACGGCCTGCGCCAGATCTTCGAGATCAGCGACCTGGGCGCCGACATCATCAAGAACCGCATCGCCAAGTACGACATCGATGCCGACTTCTGCCACGGCTATGGCTACATGGGCTTCAACGCCCGCCAGGAAAAGACCCTGCGCGCCTGGGAGAAAGACTTCAAATCCATCAACACCCAACACGAGATCCGCTTTCTTGGCGGCTCCGACGTCAAGCAGATCATCGGCTCCGACGCCTACAGCAGCGCCCTGCTGCACATGGGCGGCGGGCATGTGCACTCGTTGAACCTGCTGCTGGGCGAAGCCAAGGCCCTGGCCGGCCACGGCGTGCGGATTTTCGAGAACAGCCCGGCGCTGGAAGTCAGTTATGGCGAGCGCATCACCGTGCGCACCGGCCGCGGTTCGGTCAAGGCCAGCAAGCTGCTGTGGGCCTGCGACAGTTTCCTCAACAAGCTGGAGCCGGAACTGCACCGCTCGACCATCAACACCTACGCGTTCCAGATGATGACCGAGCCGTTGCCAGAAGAGCTGATCAACCGTATCAGCCCGATTCGCGGGGCCTACAGCGACATTCGCCCGGTGATCGACTACTACCGCGTCACCAACGAAAACCGCCTGCTGTTCGGCGCCGCCACGCCTTTGGTGGAGCACATTCCCGGCGATTTGAAAGCCTGGAACCGCAACCTGATGCTGAAGATTTTCCCGTACCTCAAGGACGTGAAGATCGACCTGGCCTGGGGCGGCCCGATGGCCTGCAGCCCGAACCTGTTCCCGCAGGTCGGCACCTTGCCCGGGCGCAGCAACGCGTTCTACGTGCAGGGCTATTCGGGCTTCGGCGTGACCCCAAGCCACATCATCTGCAAGGTGCTGGCCGAAGGCATGAGCGAAGGCTCGGCGCGGTATGACCTGGTCAGCTCGATCCATCGCCCGACCATCATCGGCAAGGACGCGATCCGCCCGCTGCTGCTTACCGCCGGCAAATCCTGGCACCAGCTCTCCGGTTACTGGAACGGCCGCCGCTGACAAACACCTGTAGGAGCGAGCTTGCTCGCGAAAAACCCAAGGGCGCCGCGTTAATCCAGGACGCCAACGTCATCGTTGACGACCTTCGCGAGCAAGCTCGCTCCTACAGTTGGTCACTAATTTTTTCTCATCAGGAGCAACTGCCATGACCCTCGTTACCCTCAAGAAAGACATCCAGCTATCCGAACTCGACGCCTGGGGCACCGTCGCCGACCTCGGTTCCACCATCCTCGAAGGCGAAGTCCGGGCCTTCGGCAAAATGACCTTCGGTGCCCCCACCGACCCGGTCAGCAGCGCCTATTTCGGCACCACCCAGGGCAAGTTCCGCATGGTCTACCCGTTTGCCGAACAGGCCACCGTGGTCACCGGCGAAGTGGTGCTCACCGACGAATCCACCGGCCAGAGCACCCGCTACAAGGCCGGTGACAGCTGGTTCGTGACCAAGGGCACCCCGGTGCTGTGGGAAGTGGTCAGCGAAAGTTTCGTCAAACACTACTTCGCCGTGGTGTGATAGCCCCGGCTGCCGGCACCCGTCGGCAGCCTTTTGGCGCAGGTGCCCACCCATGCACGCTCTCCCCGCCCACGAAGTCGCCGGCCAGTGCCTGCAGGCTTTCACCCGCTTGATTCCGGTCAGCCAGGCCGCGTTCTATTGCGTCGACCGCCAGCTGCAAGCCCGGGATTTCCAGTTGCACGGCATGAGCGGCGAAATGCACCGCGACTACCTCGACAACTACCGCCAATTCGACCCGTTGCAACCGCGCAACTGCCTGTCCAGTGGCCTGGCGGTGGTAACGCTGGACGTTGCCATGGCCCGCCAGCCGGCGCGGGATACCCGGCGCTATGGGGATTTTCTGCGGCGCTATGGCGTGGTCGATGTGGTGGAGATTTTCGCCCAGCGCGCCGGCCAGCCCCAGGCGGCGATTTCGCTGTTGCGCACCGCCGACCAGGGCGCTTTCACCGGCGAGCAACTGGCCCAACTGAACGCCCTGCAAACCTTGCTGCAACTGGCGGTGGCCAACATGCAGCCCACTGAAGATGCATTGGCCGGTCTCACACCCAAGGAGCGCCAGATCGCCCTGCTGTTGCGCCAGGGCGCCAGCAATAAACAGCTGGCCCAGGAGCTGGACGTCGGCCTGCCCACCATCAAGACCCACCTGATCAACCTGTTTCGCAAGACCGGCGTCAGCAGTCGCACGGAGCTGGTGGGCAGCCTGTTCCTGTAGTTCGCCTCAACCATTCGGTTGATACCAGGGCCTGCTCCCGGGCGCGATGATTCGTGGTGTTCACCCACCCAACCGGAGCATCGCAAATGACCCCCCCTTCTGACTGGATCACCGTGGGCGCCCTGGCCGACGGCTTCGCCCCAGAGGCATTTATCCTGCCGAACCTGGCCGACCTGAGCGGCAAGGCCTTCACGCTGCACTTCGCCAATGGCTGGCAGATCGAGCACCGGTTCGAGCGCGACAGCCTGTCCTGGGTCGCGGCCGACGGTCACTCCAGCGGCAGCGCAACCTACCGCGCGACCTCGGTGCGCCCCGGCCTGTACCTGGTGGATTTCATCAAGCGCGAAGGCACGCAGGCCTGGTCGGTCAGCCTGGTGCTCGACACCGCCAGCGCTTCGTTCACCGCTGTGCTCGGGCGCATGCCCACCCAGGAACAAACCCGCGAAGGCCTCTACAGCCTCGCCCTTGCCGGCAAGCCGCTGACCTCGGTGGAAGTGGAGTTTCTCCACGGCAGCCTCGACCGCCCGTGGCAGCCAGGCCAATGCCCCCACGCACCAACCACCGACCTGATCGGCCTGCGCAACCAGTATCGCTACAGCCCGAGCGAGGTCTACGAGCACATCTACCTCAACCACCAGTTCTACGCCTGGCAATGCCTCAAGGGTGTCGAGCAAGGCCTGTGCGACACCGACCGCTGCGATTACTACAAGATCGCCGACCAGCTCTACCTGTTCGTCTGGCGCGAAAAAATCATCCCCACCCTCGGCCTGGTGCTGATCGACCTGCAGCAACACCGCAGCGACGGCAAGATCTTCGGCTATGCCGACGCCTCCTTCGATGAGCTATCGAACTTTCCCATCAGTTCCTACTGCCAGGTGCTCAATCGCACGGAGCATCCTGATGACTGAGCCGCGCACGATCGTGATCACCGGGGCCGGCACGGGCATCGGTGCTGCGTGCGCCCGGCTGTACGCCGCCGAGGGTGCGCAGTTGGTACTGATCGGCCGTCGTTGCGAGCCGCTGGAGCAGGTCGCGCGGGAAACCGGGGGGTTGGTGTTGGTGGGTGATGCGGCCTGCCCGCAGACCTGGGAGGGTTTTATTGCGCAGATTCGTCAGCGCTTCGGCCGGATCGACGTGCTGCTGGCCTGTGCGGGCGGCCATGGCGTGGGCAGCGCCACCGACACCAGCCCGCAGACCTGGGAAGCGGCGCTGCGCAGCAACCTCGACAGCGCCTTCTACAGTGCGCGGGCGTGCTTGCCGCTGCTGCTGGAAAGTGGCGGGAACATCGTGCTGATGGGTTCGATTGCCTCACTGGCTGCCGGGCCCGAGGTGTGCGGCTACACCACGGCCAAGCATGCCTTGCTCGGGCTCAATCGCTCGCTGGCCCGGGATTACGGCCCGCGCGGGGTGCGGGTGAACGCGGTGTGCCCCGGCTGGGTGCGCACGCCGATGGCGGATGAGGAAATGCAGCCGTTGATGGATTTCCATGGCGAGACGCTGCAGCACGCCTATGACCGGGTGTGCGCCGATGTGCCGTTGCGCCGGCCGGCCAGCGCTGAAGAAATCGCCAGGGTGTGCCGCTTCCTGGCATCCAGTGACGCGTCGATCATTACGGGTGCGACGCTGGTGGCGGACGGGGGCTCAAGCATCGTCGATGTGCCGACGCTGGCCTATGCGCGTATGGAGCAGCGTCATGAATGAAGACCTGGATTTCACTGGTCGCAACGTATTGGTAACGGGTGGCGCCCAGGGTATTGGTCGGGCCATCGTCGAAGCGTTTGCCCTGCGGGGCGCGCGGGTGATGATCGCCGACCTGCAACTGGCAGAGGCGCTCGCGCTGGAGCTGTGCGGGCGCGGCTGCCAGGTGGAAGCGGTGACGGTGGATCTGGCGGATGCGGCTGCGGTTTTCGAGCTGATTGCGGGGGTGGAACACGACTGGGGGCGGCTGGATATTCTGGTGCATAACGCCGGGTATTTTCCGCTGACGCCCTTTGCCGAGATCACTCCGGCGATGCTCGGCCGTACCTTGGCGGTCAACCTCTCGGCGTTGTTCTGGCTGACCCAGGCGGCGCTGCCGATGTTCCGCCGTCAGGGTCGGGGCTGCGTGCTGGTTACGTCGTCTGTCACGGGGCCGCGGGTTGCGTTTCCGGGGTTGAGTCACTATGCGGCGTCGAAGGCCGGGGTCAACGGGTTCATTCGCAATGCGGCGCTGGAAATGGCCGGTTTGAATGTGCGAGTCAACGGTGTGGAGCCCGGCATGATCGCAACCCCGGCCATGGGCAACCTGGGGGATGACCAGGTAAATGCACAGATCGCCAGCCGGGTACCGCTGGGACGGCTGGGCGCACCGTCGGATATTGCCGGGGCAATGCTGTTCCTGGCATCGGACCTGGCGGGCTATATCACTGGGCAGACGCTGGTGGTGGATGGCGGCTCGACCTTGCCGGAGGTTTAACGAAACGTCCTACCGAACTGCCGGATAACCTCTACTCCCCTGCCCTGAGAACCTCTGCAAAGTCCCTCGCCTGATCACACAGCGCGAGGGAACGCCGATGTTTTTTTCGATTAATGCCCTGCCCGATGGGGCTGCCTCTTGAATCCCGCCATAGGCTTTCTGGTCGTGGCGGCGATGGACCCGAAGACGCGCGACGTCGATGGGGTTCTTAACGACTTCACACATTGCCTGAACACCTACGACGCGTGGGCCGAGAGCTTCTGGAGCTTTTCGGCACTGGATGTCGAGCAGGTGTTCAAGGTCGGCGACGAGGTTTCGCTGGTCGCGCCCATCACCCGTTCCCTGTATCCCGCCAGCACCGTCGCGACCTGCAAGGCTAATGCGTCGTTGACCCTGGTGCACATGTTCCAGAGCACACGGTTCGTGCCCATCGGCAATACGCCGGTGATGCTGCAGGAAGTCGCGCAAGACGGTGGTCCCCTCGGCGATCCCATCCATAAGACCATCGGCCCCAGCGGCATTCTCGAAGTCACCGAGTGCACCGTCGACCGGCAGTATCGAGTCAGCTTTTACCCCAACGTTTCCAGGGATCACATCAAGGCACTGTATGCCTCCTATCAGTCCGAGATCAGCTCGCTGGAAGGCAACTTGCGCGGTCAGTGGACGAGCACGTTCAAGCCGATATGGGAGAGCTATGCCAAGGCGGGTTATGGCGAGCGCTACACCTCGCTGCAACTGGCTTATGCGCGGGGCTTTGAAAACGTGCTTTACGGCCTCTGGGACGGTATTGCGCAGCTGTACCAGTGGTTGGCAGACATCAAGCCCAACAGCGAAAAGCTCCTGCAGTACCTCTCCCAAGCCGAGCTTGGAGCGCTCCTGACGCTCAGTCATGAGGCGATTGCCAAAGGATTGTTGATTCTCAGCGACGAGCCGCTGCTGTTCATCTACCTGTCCGCAATGGTCAGTTGGATGCGCATGCTGCCGCCGCACTACATGCTTGAGTTGCTCGGGGAAATCACCACCGAGGTGTTGCTCAACCTGCTGTTGCTGTGGGCTACCGGCGGTATGGGTGTGGCGGTACGGCTGGGCGCGCAGGTGCTGGGCAAGGTCAGGTCCGAGCGGGCACGGGAGTGGTTGGAGCAGATTGCCAAGTTGGGCGGTACGGCCCCGTTGGATAGGCATGCGGAGGTGCTTAAGCCGTTATCGCTTCAGAGTCAGGCAGTACCGGTCAAGGCTGCGGCGGTGCCATTGAAGGCTGGCGTGGACGAGATTTCCAACCCGGCACCGATGGTGCGGGAACCTAAGACGGCACGCACGGCGCTGGTGAAGCAGGAGCCTGTGGATGATGTGCCTGCTTCGGCGAAAAATCCCAATGGGGATGCTTCGGTCTGTTCGGCGAATACCTGTACCAATGGCTGCCCGGTTTCGATGGTTACTGGTGAGGAACTGCTGACCCTCACAGACGGCTCGTTGGAGGGTGTCCTGCCATTTGCCTGGACGCGGTTGTATCGCAGCAGTGCCGTGGAAGTGGATTGCGGGTTGGGGTTTGGCTGGAGTCATGCGCTGGCGCAGCGCTTGGTGGTGAGCGGCGAATCGGTGGTGTGGACCGATCACGAAAACCGCAGCACTACCTTTCCCCTGCCCTCTGCTGCACGGCCGGCGATCACCAATAGCCTGGCGGAAGCGGCGATTTATCGGGGTGCTTTGCCGGATGAATGGGTGCTGGCTCAGGCGTCGCTTTTCTACCACTTCCGTGACGGTGTGCTGACGGCGATCAGCGATGCTTATGACAACCGACTGCGCATTGCTCGCGATTATTCCGGGCGGATTCATCGGATCGATAACCATGTTGGCCAGGGATTGCTGCTGCGTTATGAGCGCGGCCATATCGTTGCCGTCGACTATCAGGTGCAGCGGGAGCCGGGCTGGGTTACCGAACATAACGTTGTTTCCTACAGGTATGACGACGCTTGGCGATTGATTGAAGCGACCAACGCGGTAGGCGAAAGCGAGCGTTATCGGT
>NZ_JACAQC010000031.1:0-31784 GCF_013385345.1 Pseudomonas sp. I8001 | reverse complement strand
ATGGCAGCCAGGAAGTCTACGTCCACGACCAGCGCGCACGGCTGGTGCAGCGGATCGATCCGGACGGCGCGCAGCACTTCAAATCCTACGACGAAAAAGGCCGGCTGACGGTCGAGCAGAATCCACTGGGAGCGGTGACGGCGTATCAGTACGACGACGCCGGTCGGTTGATTGCGCTGTTTCCCGGGGACGATACGCCGACGTCCTACGAGCATGACAACGGGTTCGTACGGGTTGTGCGCCGTGGTGACGCGGTGTGGAAATACCAGCGTAACGATCAAGGCGATATCACTCGCAAGACTGACCCGGACGGCAATTACACCGAATACACCTACACCAAACACGGAAAGCTTACGGGTGTTTGGTATCCGGATAACAGCAGCCAACGCTTTATCTGGAACGAACGCGGCCAGCTCATTGAGGAAAAACTGGCGAATGGCGGTGTGCGGCGTTATCGCTATGACGAGCTGGGGCGGCAGGTGGCTTGCGAGGATGAGCATGGCGCGCTGACCCAGTATCAGTGGGACGCCGTAGGTCGTTTGCTGAAAGTGATTCAGCCTGACGGGGCCACACGCGAATTCAGCTACAACCCGTACGGAAAAATCACTGCCGAGCGCGACGAGTTGGGCCGCGTCACCCGCTACGAATACGCCGATGGTTTGCACCTGATCAGCCGTCGGATTAATCCGGACGGCACGCAGCTTAAATACCATTATGACAATGTTCGGCTGTTACTGACCGAGATTGAAAACGAAGTCGGAGAGACCTATCGACTTGAGTACCACGCCAACGGCCTGATCCAGCAGGAAACCGGGTTTGATGGCCGGCGTACTGCCTATGTCTACGACCTCGCCGGGCATCTGCTGGAAAAGACCGAATACGGCGATGACGGCAGTCAGTTGGTTACCGGTTATGCGCGCGATGCTGCCGGTCGCCTCGTAAGAAAAACCCTGCCCGACCGCAGCATTGTCGATTACACCTACGACCGTCTCGGCAACCTTCTCAGCGTCGACGACGGTCATTGGCCGCTGCATTACGAATACGACCTGCAAAACCGCCTCACCGCCGAACACCAGGGCTGGGGCACGTTGCGCTACCGCTACGACGAATGCGGGCAACTCAACTACCTGCGCCTGCCCGACAACAACCGCCTCGCTTTCCACCACGAAAAAGGCGGCGACCTCGCCACCGTCCAACTCAACGGCAACCCGCTCACCTCGCACCTGTTCAAATCCGGCCGCGAACATCAGCGCCAGCAAGGCCAACTCCTCAGCCGCTACCACTACGACGACCAGGGCCGCCTGCACGCCCACGCGATCACCCAACAGGAACAACGCCACCAGCGCCGCCAATACGACTACGACAAACGCGGCAACCTCACCCGCATTCTCGACACTCGAAAAGGTCAGCACGACTACCACTACGACCCACTCGACCGCCTGACCCGCGCCAACCACTCGCACGACCTGCAGGAACGCTTCGTCCACGACCCGGCGGGCAACCTGCTGATGCAAGACCGCGTAGGGCCCAGCGTCGTCAAAGGCAACCGGCTCTTGATGCAAGGCGACCGTCATTACGACTACGACGCTTTCGGCAATCTGCTGCGCGAACGCCGGGGCCGGGCTCAACAGTTGGTTACCGAATACCGCTATGACTGCCAGCACCGCCTGATCGGCGTCACCCAACCAGACGGCACACGGGCCAGCTACCGCTATGACCCGTTTGGTCGGCGTATCGCCAAAACGATAAAAAGCCAAACCACCGAGTTCTTCTGGCAAGGCGACACGCTGATTGCCGAACACAGTGCTGATCACCACCAAAGCTATATCTACGAACCCAACAGCTTTCGCCCGTTAGCGCTGCTGAAAGGCTATGGGCCGGGAAACGTAAAACCCTTCCACTACCAACTCGACCACCTGGGCACGCCACAAGAACTCACCGCGCCCGATGGCGAAATCGTCTGGTCAGCGCACTACCGCGCCTACGGCCAAATCGCGAAGCTGGACGTCAACACCGTTACCAACCCGCTGCGCTTCCAGGGCCAGTACTTCGACCCGGAAAGCCGGCTGCACTACAACCGACATCGCTACTACAATCCGGATATTGGCCGCTACCTGACGCCCGATCCCGTGAAGCTCGCGGGTGGGCTGAACGGATATCAATACGTGCCCAACCCGACGGGGTGGGTGGATCCGTTAGGCTTGAGTACCTGTCCGGGTGGGGATGGATGCAAGCCTGAAACCAAAGCTGAAGATCCATCAGGAATATCTAAGGTTGATGAGGGTACGCCCTCAACTCCCGCGCCAGAAAAAAAGCAGGAATATCTGTATCGAGGTGATTTGAGACATCCAGATGAAATTTTCAGAGACGGGTTTGAAAGTAGAGGAGAGAGCACAAATCTCTATTTACACTCTTTGAATAACGCCAGCCCTCCTAGCAATTTCGTGCCTACTTCCACATCAAGGAAAAGAGCACTGGTCTTTGCCTCGGGACATGGATTTGATGAGGGATTCCTTTATACCCTCAAAAAGATTCCTGGGAGGGATGTCAATAAGGAACTAGGCGACCGCTCCAAATACAAATATGAATTAGAAATCGCCATTCCCAAACGTATCGACACTAAAGATATTTTGGGTGCTTCACCGGTAAACGATGACGGCACTTACAAAGGATACACACTACTAAATCCGAACAGAGGTTACCCATGAAATCACGTGAAATCACCATAATCAGAGATAACGTTCGTGAAAGTGCAACAGTTGAATACGACGGGGGGAAGCCGACCCTTACTCTATCATTAAACAACGGGGTCAGAAAATCCTACAGCGCCATAGATCTATACGAAAGCTTCGGTCTGGCAAGAATGGACTTCAAGGATATAAAGTTCTTGTGTAAGGGCGCAAAAATTAACGTACACACATCTGGAATGTCATCACACATGTCAAATGGATTGGTAGCTTACGAACTCACCATGGGCAAACCTGAAGGCGAGCTAGTTCACATTTTTTCTCCCGAAGAAAACGACTTAACCAATGACATACAAGAACAGCATAATTTTTGCGAGCGCTGGGCAACTTCATGTTAGTCGCAAAATAAAGCGGCGCTGGTCAAGGTTGCGGGGAGTTCACACGCAGATTCGGTCTGATCAAACTCTGAAAGCTCAGGACTGGTCTATTTTTTCAATACGACATCATGGATCCCAATTAGAAATCGTCATAATGAAAACCCAAAAAATCTGCGCACTAATAGAAAATAAAAAAGTCGAAATCACCGTAAGATATGATGCAGCCAAATGCCTGATGAAACTCTCAGAATCTGAAACCCCACAGAGAATCTATGGTGGAAGAGATCTCTATGTCTGCCTTGCAAAAATCAGAGCCGATCACCCCCGCATCGCATTTCTTTGCAAGGGCGCGAGATTAAACGTGATGCCTTCAAGGATGGCATCCCAAATGAGTGCAGGGCTTGTCGCTTATCAAATGACGATGGGCAAACCCGCCCTCCCAGAGGATATAGTTCACATTTTTGATTACGAAGAGGAAAACCTCACAAATGACCCACAAGAGCAAATTACTTTTTTTAAAACCTGGCTTGCATCGTTAAGCGCCGAAAGATACGAAGACTTAAACTAAGCGGATAGTACAGTCCCATCTTTCAAATAACGGAAGAACAGCCAGTTGGAAAGTTCAGCCTATTCGGTAAACCCCAGCATGCTTAGCGCCTACCAAATCGCCATCGCAGGCAAGCCAGCTCCCACAGTTAAACTGTGTACATCAATGAATCTTCTGCACCCCCCAGTCACCCCACCTGCTGCAACCGCCCAGCCCGAAAATCCTTCGGCGACACTTCAAACTGCTTCTTGAACGAGCGACTAAAGTGCGCCGAATCCGTAAACCCCCACTTATACGCAATCGACGTAATCGACTCACTGCGCAAAAACGGATTGGTCAGATCATCCGCACTGCGCTTCAACCGCGCCCGCTGGATATACCGGCACACGCTGTCATCCTGTTCCTCAAACAACCGGTACAAATGCCGCACCGAGATGTTCAACCGACTCGCCAACCCCACCGGGCTAAGCCCTGGCTGGGTCAATGACTCATCAATCACCTTCTGCACATAGCTGCGCAGATTGCTGCCCTGCAACCCGCCACAATCATCGCGCTCATCGTCTTCCTGCTCAAACGCCGACCCCAGCAGCGAGACAAACGCCGACTGCAACGCCTGCCCCTCCCCGACCGCGCCTTCGCCGTTCAGTGCGTCTTTGCACAGTTGATCCATCAACACATGCAACATGCGCCCGCAGGCTTTGCTCGAGGAGATTTTGCCGAAGGTCTTGGGCTGGTTGCCGAACTGTTTGCACACCTCTGCGCGGGACAAGGACAGGGACGCGTGTTCGATGAGCCCGAACGGGGTGATGTCGATGGAGCCCACCGAGTCCATCAATAACAGTTCGCCGGGGGCAAGCTGGAAGCTCTGGCCGTTTTGGGTGATCTGGCAGTAGCCGCTGCGCTGGCTGACGAGGAAGCAGTGTTGGTCGTCATCGTGGTCGGCGCGGGCCTTGGGGCGCTTGATCAGGCCGGCGTTGGTGCGCAGGCTGGCCAGGGGCAAACCGCCGCGGGAAAAGGTGCTGATGCTGCCGATGAACAGCGAGCGGTTGAAGGCCAGTTCTGTGTCGAAGTGACCGCAAACCGCGCGCAGATCCCGGGTCCAGAGGTCCAGCCCGTCTTGCCCAATCTGTTGCATGCTCATGGTTGTTTCCACCTTGGCTTTTTGTTTTTGTCGGGCAATAGTTAACATGTTATCTATATGCGCGCAACAAGTACGTGTCTGCCAAGGTGGTTGCACTATTGATGCCAAATCCGGTGGTCAGTGGGCCTGCAAGGCGCGCTGGAAACCGTTCAAGGCGTCCAGCAGCCAGGCGCGTTGCACACTGCTCAAGGCGATGTAGCGACGGAACGCCGGCATGCGGTTGACCACCTCGCTGCCGCCCATATGCTCAAGCCGCACACACCACTGGTGATCCACCAGGTCGATGCGCAGGCGCTTGAAGTCCAGCGGCATCAAGGCGCGATGCAAGGCGCTGCCCTCCTGCAATTGTGTGTGCAAAATGCCTGAAACATCCTTGTCGCCCGACCGCTGTCGACAGCGGATTCCGGTGCGTCGAACGGCCCCGGTGTGGTGCAGTTCGAAGCTCGCCGTGCCCTGCTGCGAGGCAGGGATGCGCAGTACGAATTCGGTCATCACCAGGTGCATCAACAGCTGCGACTCGGTGCGTTCGACGATCTCCAGTTGCAGCCCGAGATTGTCCAGGGAAACCCGGGCCGTCGTCGGTCCACACACCTCATAACCGGCCAGGCCGAGGTTACGCCGCAGGTGTTCCAGCGTAACGCCGGGTCGATACCCGGCAGGCGCGCGCCGGGAGCTGAACAGCTCAGACAGTTTTTGCAGCATGGCTGATATACCCGTTGTGCGGCTGACCCGGCTCATGGGCGAACTCCTTGGCCAACACCTCTTCCACCGAGGCGGGCTTGAATGGATTGACCTTCTGCACAACCAGCGTCCAGAACAGCGCGTACGCCGCCGTGCACCCGAGCATCACGCCGAAGGGAATGTAGATGTCAGCGGGGTTCATCCCCGGCGGCGTGATAAACCACATGCCCAGCAGGATGCCGATGCTCGACAGAATCTGCGGCAGCGGAAAGAACGGCGAACGGTAGGCACGAGGCAGATCCGGACGGCGAATCCGCAGGATCACCACCGACAGCGTCACCAGCAGATAAGCAAAACTCCAGGCGCACACGGCGGCCAATACCAGGTGCATGATGTTGTCGGTGTTGCCCCCCAGGTACAGCGCGTGCAGGCACGGAATCAGCATCGCCACCAGAATGCACAGCAGCGGTGTCTTGAAGCGCGGGTGCAGGTAGGTGAAAACCTTGGGCAACGCGCCGTCGACCGCCATGCCGTACAGGATCCGTGGCACACCGGCCATCAAGGTGTTGATGGTCGCAGCACCGGCAAACAGGAAGCCGATGCCCAGCCACATCGGGCCGATGCTGCCCATCACCTGCTCGGCGAATTTCGGGATGGCCATCGGCGTATCCAGCAGGTGCACGCCGCCCGCCGCGTCGATCAATACGTTTTCTACCTGGCGTTTCATGGCCGCGCCATAGATGAACATGCACGTGGCCACCCCCAGCAGCCCCAGCACCATCGCCTTGGGCATCACCTTGGCCGAGTTGCGCAGGTCCGGCGCCAGCGGCGTGACGAATTCGCAGCCGACGAACATGAACATCGCCATGCCCACCAGCGACAGGATGGTAATCAGGTCGGTACCGACCAGGGATTCACCGAACCAGCCGTCCAGCTGCACCGCCGGCGCTGCGATCAGGCCCAGCACGCCAAACACCATCAAGGTGGTCCACATGCCGAAAGTGAGGATGATCTCGGCCCGGCCGAACGCGCTGACGCCAAACGCATTGAGCACCCCGAACACAATCACGAAGCCCACTCCCAGCAACCACGAACCGCCGGCGGATTCCGCCAGGGTGTTGAGGTGCTCGAAGTTCACCAGCGCCATCACGCCGGAGAGGATGGTTTCGGCGGTGCCGGCAAACACATGCACGATCAGGTAGGCCGACAAGGTGCCGGTGATCGCAAAGAACCGGCCCATGCCGCAATTGATGTAGTCGTAGACCGAGCCGGTGGTGGGCAGGATCGAGGCGGCTTCGGCGAAGGTGGTCGCCTGGGCCAGCATCATCACCACCGCGATCAACATCGCCACCGCAAAGGCGCTGCCGCCGATGCCAAACCCCATGGTCGCGGTGAGGATCACCGGGCTGGCCATGATCAAGCCAATGGTGCTCGCCAGCGCGGTTGGAAAGCCCACCGTGCCGCGTTTCAAATGTTCGGTGAGCCGGTCGTTGATCGACATGGTGCAGATCCTCAAGAAGCGGATTTTTAGAAGTATTGGCACTCTGCGCCCGCCCTGGCTGATCGTCTTGCTCCTGGCTGCCGCCGGTTTTGTTGCTGCCTGCCACTGCTGCGCCACTGGCGGCCTGGGACAATTTCCTGGCACGCAGGGGAAAGACTTGGCCCGGTGGCGCTCGCCCTAATGCTCCCTCAATTCACCTTGTTGGGGACTATAACAATGCAGCACACACAACAAACCCATCACCTGTACAGGGCCATCAGCCTGGGCGTCGCGCTGATGATCATCGACTCATCGGCCCAGGCGTTCGAGCTGTATGCCGATGACGACACCCAGGTCACCGGCAACTTCCTGGCGGTGTACGGGATGTTCAACAGCCGCAAGAACTACGACGGCACCACCGGCGGTTCCACCTGGCGTGAAGGTTTTATCAAGTATGGCTTGAGCGTCGACCAGCGCTTCGGCGCCCTGGGCAGCGTGTATGGCACGGCCAACCTGGTCAGCTCGGGCACCTGGGGTGATGGCGATGCGTCGGGCGTGACCACCGGCGGCGAGCGCACCACCAAGTTCGACGAAGCCTTCGCCGGCTGGCGCTCGGGGGAACTGTTTCCGGCACTGGGCAAGGAGGGTGTGGACCTGTCGTTCGGCCGCCAGGTCATCATGCTCGGCGACGGTTTCATCATCAACGATGACGGCCCGAACTTCGGCAAGGGCGTGGATGACGGCAAGTTCAACCGGGGCGGCGCCTACTACATCGCCGCCCGGCATGCCTTCGATCAAACCGCAGTGCTACGCCTGGGTGGCAAGGACGGCGTGCATGGCAGCGTAATGTGGATCAAGTCCGACAACCGCGCCCAGGCCAACACTGAAATGGCTGCCGGCACCCTGGACTACACCGCCGCGCCCGGCACCCTGGGGTTGACCTATATCCACGGCATCAGCGTCGACGACCGTTATGCCAATGACCTGCAAAAACAGCGCGCCGGGATGAACATCTACAGCCTGCGGGGCGCCGGTAATGCCGGGATCGAGAACGCGCACTTTTCCTTTGAATACGCCTGGCAGGACAAGGACGCCGGCCCGGAAAAGGCCTGGTACACCGAAGGCGGTTATACCTTCGCCGCGCTGCCGTGGTCGCCGGACCTGACCTACCGCTACAGCCGCTATTCGAAAAACTGGGATGCGATGTTTTCGGGCTTCAACCGTGGCTACGGCACCTGGGTGCAGGGCGAGGTGGCCGGCAATTATTCGGGGCCGTTCAATACCAATACTGAGGTGCAGCATGTGGCGTTGAAGGTCAAGCCGCTGGACAGCGTCACCCTGGGCGCGCTGTTCTTCGACTACAAGACGTTGAGCAAGGGCGGCATGCTCAACCTCGATGGGCGCGAACTGGACCTGTACGCGGAGTGGGCGGTGAACGAACACCTGATCGTCACGCCGCTGTTGGGTTTGTACAAGCCCAACAAGGATGAGAGCAACGGCGGCAACCAGGTGGGTGGCAATGGCACCAATCTCTATAGCCAAGTCACCGTGGCCGTGCCGTTCTAACACAGATGCAATGAGCTACCGAGATCACATGTGGGAGCGGGCTTGCTCGCGAAAGCGGTGTGTCAGTCGCCAGATGTATTGGCTGACACTCCGCATTCGCGAGCAAGCCCGCTCCCACATTGAACCTGCTTCAGCCTTCGATAGAGGTGTTGCCCTACGGTTGCCGCTCCTCGATCCGCGCATACGCCCCCTGGTGATAGAGCAACGGCGCACGACCAAAATCATCAAACGCCACCACCTTGCCAATCATGATCCAGTGATCGCCACCATCCACCTGCTGGTACTTCTCGCAGTGAAACCGCGCCGAGCAATCAGCGAAGACCGGCGAACCGCCCTCTCCGGGCTCGAATTCGATTTCGGCAAAGCGATCGTCCCTGGGCCGGGCGAAGTTGTTCGACAGGTGGATCTGGTCGGCCGCCAGCACGTTGACCGCAAAATGGCTGGCCTGCTCGAACACCTCGTGGCTGTTGGAGCGCTTGTCGATGCTCCACAGCACCAGCGGCGGGTCCAGGGACACCGAGTTGAAGCTGTTGGCGGTGACACCCACTTTGCGCCCGCTGGCATCAGCGGCGGTGACCACCGTGACACCGGTGGCAAAGTTACCCAGGGCCCGGCGAAAGGCCCGTGGGTCGAAACTGTTATCAGACATGCAAGACTCCCGGACTGCATCAACGCGCAGTCCTGATGGTTGTGATGGCCGGGTCGGCGTCAAATCATGCTCGGATCAGGCTCGAGCCCCATCAGCTCACGCCCCAGGATCTGCGCGCACACGTCGTAATCGGTGTACGCATGGGCGCCGGTCATATGGGAATCGCGGAACAGACGCTGCATCTCGTTGTGCTCGAACCACGCATTGCCACCGGCGGCCTCGAACAAACGGTCCACCGCCTGGATGCACATCTTGGTGGCGTACGCCTGGTTGGTACGCCAGAACGCCAGGGTCTCGCGGCTCGGGTAACGGTGCTGTTCGCTGTGTTCGGCGTGTTCCTGCCAGGTCTTTTCCAGGAACGCCCGGGCGGCGGCCACCTGGTGTGTCGACTCGGCCAGGCGCATCAACGCCGGAGTCGCCGCCCCCACTGCCGCGCCGGTGTAGGCACGTACGCGGGTCCTGGTTTTTTCGCGGAATACTTCGAGCATGCGCTCGGCCACACCCAGGCTCACGGTGGAGAAACCGCTGGCGAAATAAGGCCGGTACGGCGAGTAGAAAATCTTGCTGTCGGGGTACAGACCGAAGCCGGCGGACTTGCCTTCCATCATGTCCTTGGCTTTCTGGATGCGGTGTTCTGGCACCCGCACGTTGTCGATGATCAGGGTCTTGGTGCCGCTGCCTTTCATGCCGGCGGCGAACCAGTCATCGCGAATCTGATAGTCGCTGCGCGGCAGTACCGCGAAGCAATAGTCCTGGGTGCCCTCGGCGTTTTTACGGCGGAAACCGACAATCGCCCACTCGGCATGATCGCAACCGCTGCTCCAGCCCATTTCACCGCTGAACAGCACACCGCCCTCAACTTCTTCAGTGCGGCCAAACGGCGCGATGCTGCTGCTGGCGGTGGCATTCGGGTTATCGCCCCAGACTTCCTGCTGCAACTTGGCGGGAAACAACGCCAGTTGATGGCTGTGGGTGCACAACAGGCTCATGGCCCAGGCGGTGCTGGCACAGGCGCCGGCCAGCAACGCGATGCAGTCGGCAAACTGCGGCAGGGAGATCTCCATGCCGCCGAAGGGTTTGGGTTGAAAGGCACGGTGCATGCCGATGCTCTTGAGCAGTGCAATGTTCTCGTCGGGAACCTTGCGGTCCTGCTCGGCCTGGAAGGCGTTGGCAGCGATGGTCGGCAGAATCGCCTTGAGATCTTCGAGGAGCGGGTTTGGCTTTTTCATGGACGGCCCTGCTTATTATTGGATGTCCGGCTGGCGTTCAAACTCAACGAACGGCGCTGGATGTGGGGCCAGTATGGAGCGGGCGACACCCCCGGAAAATGCACCTTCCACAGCCAAGATTGCACTTTCCACAGGCCTGGCAGCCACAGACATATCGCCCGGCAGGCACGGACAAGCCTGGCCCGGCGGCGCTGGTTACCCTCGGGCTTTTGCGAGCAAGGAAAATCCCATGAGCGATATTGCGCTGCTGCCTGAAGTCCAGGCCTTCCTCCGTCGAAGCCATGCCTTGTTTATCGACGGCGGGTACGTCCAAAGCCATTCCGGCCAGGCTCTGGAAGTGATCAACCCGGCCACCGGCGAGGTGATCGCCCAGGTTGCCGATGCGGACCTGGCCGATATCGACACAGCGGTGGAATCGTCCCGGCGTGGCTTCCGGCAATGGGCCCAGGTCGCCCCTGCCATTCGCGGCAATGTGCTGCTGAAACTCGCCGACCTGCTGGAGCAACACCGCGAAGCACTGGCGCAGATCGAAACCTGCCAGTCGGGCAAGATCATCCAGATTTCCCGGGCCTTCGAGGTCGATCAGGCAGCGCACTTCCTGCGTTACTACGCCGGCTGGGCCACCAAGATCAGCGGCCAGACCCTTACCCCGTCACTGCCCTCCTTCGCCGGCGAACGCTACACCGCGTTTACCCTGCGCGAACCGGTGGGCGTGGTAGTGGGCATCGTGCCGTGGAATTTCTCGACCATGATCGCCATCTGGAAACTCGCCTCGGCACTGGTGACCGGCTGCAGTATCATCATCAAGCCCAGCGAGTTCACCCCGCTGACCATTCTGCGCATCGCCGAACTGGCCATCGACGCCGGCCTGCCGGCGGGCGTGCTGAACGTGTTGACCGGTGGCGGCCATGTGGGCAAAGGCCTGGTGGAGCACCCGGGCACCGACAAGGTCTCGTTTACCGGCTCGGTGCCCACCGGCATCGCCGTGGGCCGCAGTGCCATGGGCGCCGGGTTGACCCGGGCGACCCTGGAACTGGGCGGCAAAAACTCCGCCGGATTCCTGCGGGATGTGGACCTCGACAAAGCGGTCAACGGCATCATCGAAGCCGGCTTCCTGCACTCCGGGCAAATCTGCGCGGCCGCCGAACGCTTCTTCGCCCACCGCTCGCAGATCGAGCCGATCATGGACAAACTGGCGCAACGCCTGGGCCGGTTGAACATCGGCTCGCCGCTGGACGAGCGCACCGAATTCGGCCCGGTGACCAACCGCCAGCACCAACAGAAACTCGAATGGTTTTTCGCCAAGGCCCGGGCCGAGAACAATACGATTGTCCACGGCGGCAAGCTGATCGACGGACCGGGGTGCTATGTGGAGCCCACCGTGATTCTCGCCAACACGATCCACGACACCCTGCTCAACGAAGAGACCTTCGGCCCGATCGCCACGTTTTTCCCCTACGACACCGAGGATGAGCTGCTGGAACTGATGAACAACACGCCTTACGGCCTGAGCGCCAGTCTCTGGACCAATGATCTGAGCAAGGCCCTGCGCATGGTGCCGGCGATCAACGCGGGGACGGTGTGGGTGAACATGCACACGATGCTCGACCCGGCGGTGCCGTTTGGCGGCAACAAGTCTTCGGGGGTGGGACGGGAGTTTGGCGGGGCGTTCATCGAGGATTACACCGAGCTCAAGTCGGTGATGATTCGCTACTGATAAACCGGGCGACCGATCGTTCCCACACTGGATTTATGTTGCCAGTTGGATTTCGGATGTGATCAGGCCACCGGACACTCCCGGTTCAGCGCCTCATCCACCAACAACTGCGCCATCTCCACCAATTGCACCACTGCCAACACTTGCTTGCGGCTGGCCCCATCAAGATGCTCGGCACAGTCATAGGCGCTGACAGCCGCCGATTCAAGAATCTCGCTGGCATTACACAAGGCGACTTCGGTGCTGAGGCCGGCACGTACGGAGAATAGTTTGTTGGAGGACGGAGGCGAAGCGGCAGGTTCTGAATTGAGGTCGTAGTGCTTGAATGCGCGCTGGGCAGCATCGTGGAATTTCTGGTCGTTCAAGTAATGCGGCGGGTTGGGCGAGACCTTTTTCATGGTGAAGCTCCTCTATGAGTAAGCACCTCCACGCTCGCTACCACACGATTAAGGAGGCGACTGTACACGGGGTGGTAGACCGGTCATAGAAACCCGGCAGGCCGAAGCCTCCCATGCACAGCCGCCACAAAGCAGCCCGCACAAAAAAACGCCCTTGAGCGTTTTGGGATCTATGAAATAGCCGGGCTACCACACCCGTTCGCTGAATTGGCAGCGACCCGCGAAGGTTAGCGGCGAGAAGGTCTGGAAGCAACCTGAAATCTATGTGGGAACGGTCTGCGTAGGAACGGGCGATACCGCTGCCGGCGTATGCCCATTGTTGATCGTTCCCACGCTCTGCGTGGGAATGCATACCGTGACGCTCCGCGTCACCCTTGCGCGAGACGTCAATCCGGCGGTGCCAGCGGGACGCGGAGCGTCCGAGGCGACATTCCCACGCAGAGCGTGGGAACGATCATCTGCACCTGGTCCCCCGAGGCTGCATATACCCGCCATAAATGGGCAGGCCGGTAGCCGGTAACATCCTGGTAATGCGCTAAATACCTGTACAATTTTATTATTTTGTACAAGTATCAGCAGTATCAAGCCCTCTCGGGGAGAACCGCAATGACCCGTCTATTGGTTTCGCTGGCCCTGGTGTTGGGCCTGAGCAGTTGTGGCAGCGTGGATGTAAAACACTATGCCGACCAGCAACCGCAACTGGACCTGGTGAGCTTCTTCAGCAAGCCCGTCAAGGCCTGGGGCATCTTCGAGAAACGCTCGGGTGAAGTGGCCAAGCGTTTCGAGGTGAATATCGCCAGCCGCCGCGAGGGTGAAAACCTGATTCTCGATGAGCGCTTTCTCTACAGCGATGGTACTCGCCAGCAACGTGTCTGGACCCTCACCCCGAACGGTCCCAACCACTGGCGCGGACGGGCCGGTGATGTGGTGGGCGAGGCCAGGGGCGAAGTGGCGGGCAACGCACTGCGCTGGCGCTACGTCCTGAACCTGCCGGTTGATGGATCCGTCTACGAAGTGAGCCTCGACGATTGGATGTACCTGATGGACGAAGACACGTTGATCAACCGCTCCAGCATGTCCAAGTTGGGTGTGGAAGTCGGCCAGGTGACGTTGTTCTTCCGTCGCCAGTCTTCACAACCCTGACCGGTAAGGAGTGAACCATGAACCTGCAAGCCCTGACCAAACTGGCCACCCAAGGCGCTGTACGCGAAATGGAACTGCTGTCGCTGGAAGGTGGTTTCTATCTGGCGCGCGTAACGCTGGACCACGGCCAGTTCACGCTGCTGGACGAGTCGGCGAAGCCCATGCACTTTCGCTCCGTCAATCACTTGCGTGACGTGTTGCAGGCGGTCCCTGCGTTTCCCTGCACCCTGGTGCATCAGTGCGTGCATGACGAAATGTGCGGCCGGCGAGAAGGCGCTATCGAGTCACTGCGAACGCCATTTTCCCTGGAAGCGCCGTGGTGACCAAGGCAGTTCGAAACCTGTGCCTGGTGCTGGGCGACCAGTTGTCGTTTGACCTGGCCTCACTGGATGGGCTGGACAGCCAGCGCGATGCGGTCTTGATGGTCGAGGTCATGGAGGAAGCCAGCCATGTGCCCCACCATCCGCAAAAAATCGTCCTGGTCTTCAGCGCCATGCGCCATTTTGCCCAGGCGTTGCAGCAGCGTGGCGTGCGGGTGCAGTACGTCACCCTGGACGATCCGCAAAACACCGGCTCGGTGCCCGGCGAGTTAAGGCGCTGGCAATCGCTGATGCAACCCCGGGAAATACACCTGACCGAATGCGGTGACTGGCGCCTTGAGCAATCCCTGAAGGACTGCGGTTTGCCGATCCAGTGGCATGCCGACCACCGATTCCTGTGCGGCCGTGACGAGTTCGCCGCTTGGGCCAGCGGTAAAAAACAGCTGCGCATGGAGTACTTCTACCGGGAGATGCGCCGCAAGAGCGGGCTCTTGCTCAACGGTGACGGTACGCCAGTGGGCGGTGCCTGGAACTTTGATGCGGACAACCGCAAGGCCTTGCCCAAGGGCACCAAGGCGCCCTACCCGGCGCGCTTCAGCTCGGACTCGATCACCCAGGACGTGCTGGCGCTGGTAGGTAAACACTTCAGCAGCCACTACGGTTCGCTCGACACCTTCGATTACCCCGTGACCCACGCCGACGCGCAGGCCCTCTGGAACTACTTTCTGGACTATGGCCTGGCGGGTTTCGGCGACTACCAGGACGCCATGGCCAGCGACGAGCCGTTCCTGTTTCACGCCCGTATCAGCGCAGCGCTGAACATCGGCCTGCTGGACCTGCGCCAGCTGTGCAGCGATGTGGAGGCGGCCTATTGGTCGGGCAGCATCGGGCTGAACGCTGGCGAAGGGTTTATCCGCCAACTGATTGGCTGGCGTGAGTACGTACGCGGCGTGTACTGGCTGAAGATGCCCGACTATGCCGCTGGCAATGCATTCGGCAACAGCCGCCCGCTGCCGGAGTTCTACTGGACGGGCGAGACGCAAATGAACTGCATGCGCCAGGCGATCGGCCAAAGCCTGAAACATGCCTATGCCCATCACATCCAGCGGCTGATGGTCACCGGCAATTTCGCCCTGCTGGCCGGCATCGTGCCCAGCCAGATATGCGAGTGGTACCTGGCGATCTACATGGACGCGTTCGACTGGGTCGAGCTGCCCAACACCCTGGGCATGGTGATGCATGCCGATGGCGGTTACCTGGGTTCCAAGCCTTATTGCGCGAGCGGCCAATATATAAAGCGCATGTCGGACTACTGCCGAGGGTGTGCGTACAAAGTCACGGAAAGTACCGCTGACAATGCCTGCCCGTTCAATGCGCTTTACTGGCACTTCCTGATGCGCCACGGCGACCTGCTGCGGGGCAATCAGCGCATGGCCATGCTCTATAAAAATCTCGACCGCATGCCTGAATCCAAACAGGACGCGCTGTGGCAACGGGGCCAGAGTCTGCTGGCCAAGTTGGATGCGGGTGAAACGCTGTGAAATTTTCCGGCCGCTGCGAATTGTTGTGAAGCCGGTGATAAATGGCCAATTGCCCATGCTAACGTCGGCTTCGATGTCATCCAATTCATTGAGGGAGCAGCGCCGATGTCTACTACCGTAACACCCGCCGGTGGCGGACCGACCACTCAAAAAGCCTCGACGTCGGTATTCGACGACAAGTTGAATATTTCCAAGTCGAGCAAGGTCATCGCCGATTACATGCGCCAAACGGGCAAGTCGGCCATTACCAAGCAAGAGCTTTCGCAACTGGCCAGTAATGCCTCGGGCAAGGTGCCGGCCGATGTGAGCGCTGCGGCCCAGTACATGGAGCGCCATCCCGACGTGTTCACCGCGATCGAAACCCATGATGTGGCCGGTGCCGATAACTTTTCCGGGGTGTGGAACTTCGACTGGGCAGCCAACGGTGGGCTCAACGGCACGGCGACCGATGCCATCGCCAAGATGCAGGACACCTTTGATTTCGCGATCGCCAAGTCGGCGCAGATCACCGAGATCAGCACCGGCAAAAAGGCCGAGCTGGACTCGACCAAACAGCGGCCGCAGAACTAGGTTCCTCGAAATGATCGTTCCCACGCTCCGCGTGGGAATGCATACCGTGACGCTCTGCGTCACCATCACCTCTCGCATCGACGGCCGGACGCAGAGCGTCCAAGGCGGCATTCCCACGCGGAGCGTGGGAACGATCTGTCACGGTCAGAAGTGAAACGCCACCCCCGTGGTCACGTTGAACGCATCCCCCACATAGAAGTTGGCCGAGTCCTGGCCCTTGGCGTCGTACGCGGTGTTGGTGGCCGTGGCATAGCGCTTGTTGGTCAGGTTGCGTGCATCGACGAACACTTCCCACTTCTTGCTCGGGGCCTCGTAGCCCACCTTGGCCCCCCACAACGTATACGACGGCGCACTCAGGGAGTTGGCAAAGTCGACGTAATAGCTGGACGCCGCCCGGGCGTTGAGCTGCGCGTAGAAACCGCTGCCCTGGCGATATTCCAGCTCGGCCTGGTAGACCTGGCGCGGCAGGCCCGGCAGCTGGTTGTCGCCGAACACCGCATCGTTGCGGTAGTGGAAGTCGTTGAAGGTGTAAGCCTGGCGCAGGGTCACGGTGTCGCCATTGCCGCCGTCCCACAGTTGCGCATTCAAGCCGGCTTCGATGCCCTGGTGAATGGTCGCGCTGCCGTTGGAGGTGGCCACCAATTGGTCCTGGGTGGCCGTCGCCTGGCGTACCACCACCGACAGCAGTTCTTTCTGCACCCACGAGCGGTAGACCGTCAGGCTGCCGTCAAAAATACCGTGGCCGCCGCGAATACCGAACTCCACGGTGTTGGCTTTTTGCGGCCGCACATCACGGATGTACGGCGTGCCGGTGCTGCCCAGCTGCCAGGTGACCGGTGGATCCACCGAGCGGCTGACGTTGCCGAACACTTCGAATTCCGGAGTCAACTGATAGCGCAGGCCAATGCGCGGGGCGACGTCGGTCTCGTCGTATTCAACGCCACTGGGGAACGCGCTGGTATTGGTGGCGGTGCTGTATTCGATCTGCGCCTTGCGCTTGATATCAATCAATGACAACCCGGTGGACAGCCACGTGCGGTCATTCAGTTGCAGTTCGTTGCCGAGGGAAAACACCGTGTCCCGCGAGCCGGTGTAGTTGGTCCTCTGCTGGGTGATGCCGGTGGCCTTGCTGTGGGATTTCACATCGGCCAGGTACGCCAGCGTATTGCTGAAGGTCACGCTGCTGTCGCTGCGCAGGCCGAAGAAGGTGTCGGCGGTGCGCAGGTAGCGCAAGGTCAGGTTGACGTCCTGGGAGCGCCATTCCTGTGGTGTTGGCGAATAGCGCCAGCCGTTGTCCAGCGGGTAATCGTTGTAGCCCAGGCCGACTTCGAGCTTGGCATTGTCGTCGAAGGTGTAGGTGGTGGTGCTGCCCAGCAGGGTCGAGCCGTCCTTCTTGCGCCCGATGGGCACGAGGTTGCTCGTGGGGTCATGCTTGAGCTGGTATTTGGTCAGGGTGTTGCCCTGGCTGAGGGTTTCTTCCTTGTAGCGAATGTAGAAGCGCGTCTCCAGTTGCGGGCTGAACACGTGGCCGAAGTTGGCAACGATCCCCTGCCCCTTGTTCGGTGTGTTGTCCTGGTAACCGTCACGCTCGTTGTGCTGGATGCTGACGTAATAGTCATTGTCGCCGTCCACGCCGCCGGTGCTCAGTTGCTCCTTGCGATAGCCGAAACTGCCGGCTTCGAAACGCGCGTAGTTGCCTGGATCGGTGCGGCCGGTCTTGCTCACGAAGTTGATCGCGCCGCCCAGGGACAAGGCTGAATAACGGAAGGCGTTGGCGCCGTAGAGCACCTCGGTGTGGTCCACGGAGGCCATGTCCAGCATGTCTTCCTGGGTGCCGCCCGGGCCGGTCAACGGCAGGCCGTCATAGAGGAATTTGATCCCCAGCACATAGCCTTGATAGAAGGTGTTGAGGCCCGAACCGCGGATCGAAATCTTGTTCGCGCCCGAGCCGCTGGTGGCCTGGGCGAATACGCCCGGCTGCAACGCCAGCACGTCCTCGGCGTTCGCCGCGCGGCCCTGTTCGATCTTGCGGTTGTCGATCACTGCGGTTTTGCCGGGCACCTTGGATAGTTGCTTCTCGGCCTTTTGCGCTTCGGTGGCTTCGGCACCGGTGACCACTACCGTGGCCAGGGTCGGGTCCGCCTGGGCGGCAAAGGCCGCGCCGTGTATCAACATCAACAGCACGCCAAGGCTGGACGCGGTGGCCAGTGACTCAAAACGACGAGCGCGAGGTTCAAACAGTTGCCGCATGAATTAAATACTCCTGGGGTCTCAAATTAGTTGGAGCATCTATTCGTATAGTCGCGCTCTATTTTCAACTTTGCAGGGTTCATGCCACGTCCAAGCCTCAATAAACACTGGCCGGCCACCCTTATTAATCGCCACAAGTGCAACACTTTGCTGGTGAAATGTTCGATTCCGGACAATACAAAAATCACCCACAAACACTTATATGTTCAAGCAATAAAAGCATAACGAAAGCCCCGCCCTGCGGGCACAGGACGCAACTGTGCAAATCCCAACAGCCCTCCAACAAAAGTTGCGTATTCGACACTGTCCGCGCCTGCATCCCCGTAAGAAGTCGCAAGTTATCGGCTTATTGTTACTTGGTATGGGTCTTGCTCTATCCATTGCCTGTTGAAACAAATCAGCTCGAGCATTCTCGACTTAAGCAACGAGGTATTCACGCGTGACGGTCAACTTATTCTGCACCCGCAGGACGCCACTGGAGATTGCCCGTGACCTGGCGACCGAGTTCGCGCGCACCGCCGTCGACCGCGACGCCAGCGGCGGTACGCCCAAGGCCGAACGCGACAAACTGCGCAGCAGCGGCCTGTTGTCCCTGAGCATCCCCGGGCAATTCGGCGGGCTGGACGCCAACTGGTCGGAAACCTTCGAGGTGGTGCGCGAATTCGCCCGGGTCGACAGCTCCATCGCCCACGTATTCGGCTTTCATCACCTGATGCTCGCCACCGTCCGGTTATTCGCCACGCCCGCACAATGGCAAACCTGGTTCAGCCTGACGGCCAGCAACAACTGGTTCTGGGGCAACACCCTGAACCCCCTGGACACCCGCACGGTGGTCAAGCGCCACACGGGCTGGCGGGAATTCTCGGGACAGAAGAACTTCTGCTCCGGGGCCAACGACTCGGAAATGCTGATCGCCTCGGCCATCGATGAAAGCGCCGGCGGCAAGTTGCTGATCGCGGCGATTCCCAGCGCCCGCAGCGGGATCATCCTGCACAACGACTGGAACAACATGGGCCAGCGCCAGACCGACAGCGGCAGCGTGACCTTCAAGCGCGTGCGCGTGGAAGAGTCCGACCTGTTGCTGGACCCGGGCCCCCTGAGTACTCCGTTCGCCTGCCTGCGCCCGCTGATTGCGCAACTGCACTTCGCGAATATCTTCCTCGGCATCGCCGAAGGCGCGTTCGAAGAAGCGCGCCAATACACCCTGGAAGAAGCCCGCCCGTGGTTCCGTTCCAGCGCCAGCCACAGCACCCAGGACCCTTACATCCTCAGCCACTACGGCGATTTCTGGGTGGCGCTGCAAAGCACCCGCCTGCTGGTGGAGCGCGCAGGCCAGGTGCTGGACGCGGCATGGGCCAAGGGCTCGGCCCTGACCAGCGAGGAACGCGGCGAAACGGCGATTGCCATCGCCACCGCCAAAGTCGCCGCCAGCCGCAATGGCCTGGAGTTGTGTAGCAAGGTCTTCGAGGTCACCGGCGCACGGGCGACCAACGCCTCGGTGGCCCTCGACAGGCACTGGCGCAACTTGCGCACCCAGAGCCTGCATGACCCGCTGGACTACAAACTTCATGAACTGGGCGAGTGGGCACTGAACGGTACCGCGCCCATCCCGACGTTTTATTCCTGATCTTTTATTCAAAGGGATAACCATGCAACTGCTGACCCTACCGCCCTCGCCCGCCCTTGCCACCTCCATCCGCGCCACCGCGCAGGTGTTTGAAGACCCCAGGTCCAAGGCCTTGCTCAAGCATGTGCAACAAGTCGCGCCGAGCGAAGCCAGCGTGCTGATCATCGGTGAAACCGGCACCGGCAAAGAGTTGGTCGCACGGCATATCCACAACCTCAGTGGCCGCAAGGAGCAGCCATTCGTGGCGGTGAATTGCGGTGCGTTCTCCGAATCACTGGTGGAAGCCGAGCTGTTCGGCCACGAGAAAGGCGCGTTCACCGGTGCCCTCGGTGCCAAGGCCGGCTGGTTTGAAGAAGCCAACGGCGGCACGCTGTTCCTCGATGAAATCGGCGACCTGCCCATGTCGATCCAGGTCAAGCTGCTGCGGGTATTGCAGGAGCGTGAAGTAGTGCGCCTGGGTTCGCGCAAAAGCATTCCGATCAATGTGCGGGTGCTGGCGGCGACCAACGTGCAGCTGGAAAAAGCCATCAACGCCGGGCATTTCCGCGAGGACCTGTTCTACCGCCTGAACGTGGTCAACTTGGAACTCAGCCCGCTGCGGGATCGCCCCGGCGATATCCTGCCGCTGGTGCAGTACTTCATCGACACCTACACCCGCCGCCTCGGCTATGGCGAGATCATCTTGAGCAAGGAAGCCGAGCAACGCCTGGCCACCTACAGTTGGCCGGGGAATATCCGCGAGCTGGAAAACGTCATCCACCACACCCTGCTGATCTGCCGCGACGGCGTGATCCAGGCCGATGACCTGCGCATGTCCAACCTGCGTATCGAACGCCAGGAAGACAGCACCACCGCCCATGACCTGCTCGACCAGGCCTTCCAGCGGCTGTTCGAGGAGCAGATAGAAAACCTCCACGAACAGGTGGAACGCAGCCTGCTCACCGCCGCCTACCGGCTGTGCCAGCACAACCAGGTGCACACCGCCGAGTTGCTGGGGCTGAGCCGCAACGTGACCCGCACCTTGCTGATCAACCTCGGTGAGCTGAAGGTCAACAAGCGCCGCCCGCTGGCCGGTGCCAAGGATGACAGGGTGCTGCACCTCTCGATCTGAACCTGACTGCGCGGCGTACCCGGTACGCCGCTTGGTCACACCACCGCTTCATCCAGCGCATCGCTGAACTGGCGACTCCACAACCGCGCATATTGCCCGCCCTGGCGCAGCAACTGTTCGTGGCTGCCGTCCTCGATCACCCGGCCATTGTCGAACACCAGGATCCGGTCCAGGTGGGCCACGGTGGACAGCCGATGCGCGACCACCAGCACGGTCTTGTCTTCCATGATTTCGTCGAGCTTGTCCTGGATAAAGCGCTCGGTGATCGAGTCCAGGCTGGAAGTGGCTTCGTCCATCACCAGGATCGGCGCGTTTTTCAGCAACACCCGGGCAATCGCAATGCGCTGGCGCTGGCCGCCGGACAATTTGACCCCACGCTCGCCCACCAGCGATTCGTAGCCGTGTTCCATGCTGTCGATAAATTCACTGGCGCCGGCGCGGTGGATCGCCTCGGCGACCTCGTCCATCGAGGCATCCAGGCGGCCGTAGTGGATATTTTCGCGAATGCTGCGGTGGAACAGGCCGGGCTCCTGGGGAATCAGGCCGATCTGCTGGTGCAGCGAATGCTGGGTCACCTCGCGCACGTCCTTGCCGTCCACCAGCACCTGGCCTTGCTGCACGTCGTAGAGACGCAGGAGCAAGCTCAGCAGGGTCGACTTGCCGGAGCCCGAAGCACCCACCAGGCCGACTTTCTGGCCGGCGGGGATGACGATATTCAGGTGTTCGAAAATCGAACGGTCACCGCCATAGCTGAAGCCGACATCGCGAAACTCGATATCGCCGCGCTTGACCATCAGCGCCTTGGCGCCGGGTTGGTCGATGACTTCATGGGGGCGGATCAGGGTGCGCACACCGTTGGCGATATTGCCGGTGGCTTCGAAGAATTCGAGAAAGCGTCGCGACAGGTTTTCCACATCGCTGATGATCAACAACGAAAGGCTGGTGGACATGACAAACGCAGCAATGTCGATACGGTGGCTGCGCCACAGGTAGAGCGCCAGCAATAACAAGCCGAGCTTAAGCACTACGCCACAGGAAGCCTGGAACCAGCGAATTTTCTCCATATACCCCAGGGATCGGTAGGCAGCCGCCACCTCCTTGTCGAGGAAAGTGCCGAGGTAACTGTGCTCGAACGCATGGCGCGCAAACAGGCGGATATTGGCCAGGTTGGAGACCGCATCCACCACTTTGCCGGTGCTGGTGCTGCGCGCTGCCGAATACTGTTGCGCCAGAGGATGACTGCGGCGTGCGAGGACGTAGCAGATAGCGATAAACGCCACCGACCAACCCGCCATGAACAACGCCAACAACGGCGATGCGGTCCATAGCAAGGCCGTGGCCAGGCTCAGCGTCACCAGCAGCGGGATCAGGTCGAACAACAAGATGCTCAGGGTCTGATTCACGCCCAGGGTAATTTCCGCCACCCGATGCGCCAGTGCCCCGGCGAACTCATTGCTGATGAAACGATGGGAGTGCTGCTGCAGATAGGCGAACACCACATGCGTCACCGTGCGCCGCTGCAACGGCAAGACGTGGATATGGCAGCCTGCCGATGCACGGGTAAACAGTACTTGGCACACCAGTAGCGCGCTTAGCAGTGTCAGTGGCCATTGCAGCACTTCAAAGGCACGCTCCGCTTCCAGCCCGTTGCTCACGGTGCGGGTGATCTGCCCCAGCCCCCAGGGCGTCAGAATCGAACACACCACCGCGGCGATCTGCAGCAGCAGGATAGCCAGGTACCAACCTTTGAAATGTCCGATGAAATGCCGCACAAACGCCGCCGGCGTCGATGGCAAGTGCTGGACATTCCAGGTGCGAAACAATGAAAAAGACGAACTCATGGCCAATGACATTCCTGAATGACGCCTGTGGCCGCGCAGCTTTCAGGCAAAAATGGTGAGTGTGATCGTTCCCACGCTCTGCGTGGGAATGCATCCGGTGACGCTCTGCGTCACGATTTTAAGAGCGGACGCAGAGCGTCCAGAGCGGCATTCCCCTGTGGCGAGGGAGCTTGCTCCCGCTGGAGTGCGAAGCGCTCCCAGGATTTTGGGGCCGCTGCGCAGCCCAGCGGGAGCAAGCTCCCTCGCCACAGGTTCAGCGTCACTTTTGGGATTGGTAGCGAAGTTCCTCCAACTCACGACCGCCCCGAGCAAGGGTGCGGCTTGATTCGGGCTGCGCTATCCATCCTGCATTTTGGTAAAAGCGCACTGCCCGCCGGTTTTCAGCCAGCACCCACAACGTCGCCGTCTCCAGGCCCAGGCTCGCGAGATGCTCCAGCCCCCTGAGCCACAGCGCCCTGCCCACCCCCGTTCCCCAATGCTCGGCCAGCACATACACCGCCTGCACTTCACCGGTTACGCCTGGATCAGCATCCTCATCACGACTCGAGCTGACAACAATCCAGCCCACCACACGCCCCTCGACCTGCGCGACAAACACAGCTTCGCTCCCCTGCTCAATCGACTGCCGCCAAAAGGCTTCACGCCGAGGCTGCGTCGCCTCCAGCGAAGCCAGGTAATCCGCCGGCATCAGTTCACGATAAGCCTGCTGCCAACTGCGAATATGCACCCAGGCAATGTCACCTGCGTCCTCGATACGTGCTGCACGAATCATCCAATTCCCTCTGCGCGTTTTGCATAAATCGCCGAGCCCGCCTGGGGCGACAGCCTGCGATAAACCAGCCCCGACAAGGCACACAGCAATCCGGCACCCGCCATGATCCAGGCGATATCACTCTGCTCGACCGTGGCATGCCCGCGCACGGCCATGATCAAACCGAGCAGCCCCGCCGCGATGCCCACCGATAAACTCAACGTCAACTGAATGGTCATCGCCGACAGGCTGCTGGCGCGGCTGGATTGCTCCGGTGGCACGTCGGCATAGGTCAACGCCCCCAGGGTGCTGAATTGCAGCGAGCGAATGATCCCGCTGCCAAATAACACCAGTATTACAATCCAGTAAGGCGTTGATACCTCGAACAGGCTGCACGCCAGGATGGTTGCACCGGTGAGCACCGCATTGCCGATCAAGGTGCGCCGGAAACCGAAGCGGCTGACAATCCGCACTGCCAGCATTTTCATCAGCAACGCACCCACGCCACCGGCCACGCTCAGCAGCCCCGCCTGCAACGGGTTAAGCCCGAAACACAGCTGGAACAGCAACACCAGCAAAAACGGCTGTGACGCGCTGCCGATGCGCATCAGGTTGCCGCCCCAGAAGCTCACCGCGAAGGTCGGGATTTTCAACAATGAAAAATCGATCAACGGGTACACCGTCCGCCGTGCATGCAGGACATACAGCCAGGCACTCAACAGCCCGCCGCCAATCAGCAGCAACGCCCACTGGCGCGGCAACAGGCCGTGGCCCAGCACCTCGAAACCGAACACCAGCCCGCCCAATGCCACGCCGCTGAGCAACAGGCCGGGAACGTCCAATGGCTGGCCGGGTGTCCCGGAATAGTCCGGGATATAGCGCAGCACCAGGATCACCCCAAGCACGCCGATCGGCAGGTTGATCAGGAAGATCCAGTGCCACGACAGCACCGTCACCAACAGCCCGCCCAACGGTGGGCCCAGCAGCGGCCCAACCAGCGCCGCCACCGTCAGGTACGACATGGCACGCAGCAGGTTTTCCCGCGCCGACCAGCGCAGCAGGATCACCTGCCCCACCGGCACCATCATCGCCCCCGAGGCGCCCTGGGCCAAACGCGCCAGGGACAGTTGCAACAGCGAGCCCGAGCAGGCACAGGCCACCGACGCGAGGGTGAACAGCACGATGGCGCTGATAAACACCCGACGCGGCCCGAACCGGTCGGCCGCCCAGCCGCTGACCGGCACGAACAGCGCCACCGCCAGCAGGTATAGTGACACCACCAGGTTCATGCGCACGCTGGGCTCGCCGAAATCCTGGGCCATCTGCGGCAGCGCCGTGAGCACCGCCGTGGCGTCGATCAATTCCATGAACAGCGCACAGCCGATGATCATTGGCACCCGGCGCGCGTGCCCGGAGCCCACCTCGCCCAAGGGGTGTGAAAGGTCGAGGGCTTTGTTCAAAACAGCCCCGATGTCGGAGGCGGCGTGCCCTTGAGTTGCCAGGCGCCCACGGCTGCGGCTTTCCAGTGCCGGGGATTGTGGTTGGCCACGGTGCGCGCGTTGCGCCAGTGCCGGTCCAGGTTATGCGCGCGGCCGGTGGTGGAAGCGCCACCCACGTCGAACACCAGTTCGGCGGCCTTGAGCGCCGACTCGGCCGCGATGTATTGCGCCTGGGCCACGTCCACTGCCGCCTGGTCGACGGCCACCGCATCAAGATCCGCAGCCCAGGCGCGGTCAATGGAGTCCGCCGCGTGCAACACCACCGCTTCGGCGGTAAAGGCCCGGGCCGAGACGTCGCCCACGCTCAGTTCCACGTACGGGTCATCCACCGAGCGCGTGGCGCTGCTGTGCTTGATCGGCCGCGCATGCTCCTTGGCAAAGGTCACCGCATCATTCAGCGCATTTCGCGCTATACCGGCCTGCACCGCCGCGAGGAACACTTGCAGGAACGGCGTGACAATCGTGCGTTTGCCTTCCTCGACGGTGCGGGTGCGGATCTCGCTGGCCAACACCTGCACATCATGCAGATGGGTGGTGCCACTGGCGGTCAGGCGCTGGCCCATGGCGTCGAAATCATCCAGCAACTCCAGGCCCTGGCGGTCGCGCGGCAGGATGAACGACACGGGCTGGTCATTCTCGTCCAGGGCGACGGCGCTGACCCAATCGGCATACAACGAACCGGTGCTGTAGTACTTGCTGCCGCAAGCGCGAAAGTGCTCGCCGTCACGCACGATGCGCGCACTGATCGAACCGTTGGCACCGCCGACTTCCCAGCCGGCATTGCCGATCACGGCGCCTTGCAGGTAGCGCCCGAACCAACGCTCGCGCTCCTCCTCCGCCCCCTCGGCGCGGGACGCCAGCAGGCCTTCGACAAACCCGAAACCGGGGCGCAGCGCCTGGGCCACGTTGGAGTCGGCCGAGGCGATGCGAATCAGCAAGGCAATCACGTCCTTGACCGAACCACCGGCGCCGCCAAACCGCTTGGGAATCCGCACGGTAAACAACCCGGCCTGGGCGATCTGCGCCACGGCCTCATACGGCAGTTGGCGGTCACGCTCACGTTGCGCAGCGCCGGCGGCAATCTGCGGCAGGATGCGGTCGGCACGGGCGTTCAGTTCGGCCACCGTTACAACCGGCGGCGTGGGTACAGCAGACAACTTGCTCATGGCACTTCCTTGATTCAGGTCTAGATGGCGATTTTCCACAGGCGCGATTCATCAAACAGCCAGCCGGGGTTTTCCGGCTCCAGGGCCGGCACCACCAACTGCTTGCCGCTGCCTGGCAGGCGTGGCACCGCGCCCAGCAGGCGCCGGGTGTATTCGTGCTGGGGCGATTCAAACAACGTCTCGACGCTGGCGCTTTCCACCACCTGGCCGTGGCGCATCACCAACACTTCGTCGCTGACGTGGCGAATCACCCCCAGGTCGTGGGAGATAAACAGGTAGGCCAGGCCCAGCGAGGCTTGCAGGTCGGCCAGCAGATCCAGGACCTGGGCCTGCACCGACACGTCCAGCGCCGACACCGGCTCGTCGCAGATAATCACTTTGGGGTTGCTGGCAATCGCCCGGGCAATCGCCACGCGCTGGCGCTGCCCGCCCGACAGTTGCAACGGTCGGCGCTCGGCCAATTGCGGCGCCAGGCGTACCTGGTCGAGCAACTGTGTCACGCGGGCCGCCTGTTGCTCGGCGTCGATACCGGCAACGTCCAGCGCATCACTGAGGATCTGCCCCACCGTCCAGCGCGGGTCGAACGAACTCAGCGGGTCCTGATAAATCACGCTGATATCCCGGCGATGCACACGGCGGGTCTTTTCCTCGACCCGCTCGGTACCTGCCGCGGCCCATGGCTGGTCGAGAAAACGCACCTCACCGGCATCCGGTTGCAGCAAGCCGAGGGCGATGCGTGCCACGGTGGTTTTGCCGGAGCCGGATTCACCGACGATGCCCAGGGTGCGACCGGCGCGCAGCTCGAAGCTGACGTTATCCACCACCTGGCGCGACTGTTGATCGGGGCCCACATACCGCTTGCCCAGGCCGGAGGCCTTGAGCAGCACCGGCGAATCCGCGCCGGGCCGTGGTTGCGCCACAGCGTTGCTGCGCTCCGGCGACAGGCGTGTGCCCCGGGCATGCTCGGCGGGCACCGCATCCAGCAACGAGCGGGTGTAGGCGTGGCGTGGGTTGAGCAGCACCTGATCCATCGGGCCCTGCTCCACCACTTCGCCGTGGCGCAGCACCAGCACCTCATCCGCCAATTGCGCGACCACTGCCAGGTCATGGCTGATGATCAGCAGCGAATCGCCACGGGCCTTGATCTGCTGCAATACCTGCAGGATCTGCGCCTGCACCGTGGCATCCAGCGCCGTGGTCGGTTCATCGGCGATCACCAGGCCGGGGTTCAATGCGAGTGCGCTGGCAATCAGCGCACGCTGGCGCAGGCCGCCGGAGAGTTGATCGGGGCGCTGGCGCGCACGCAGTTGCGGCTCGGGTACGCCCACCAGGTCCAGCAGTTCGATGACGCGTTCGCCACGGCTGCGACGGTCGCCCCAGCGATGGGTCTCCAGCACCTCGAGAATTTCCTTGCCCACCGGCCGCAACGGGTCGAGGGACACCAGTGCATCCTGCAACACGAAGCCGATGCCATTGCCACGCAAACGACGCCAGCCGCGTTCCGACAGGCTGAGCAAATCCACGCCGTCATAGCTCAAGGTGCGCGCCGTAACCTTCGCGCCCGCACCCGCCAGGCCGATCAGGCTGCGGGCGGTGACGCTTTTACCGGAGCCGGATTCGCCCACCAGCGCCAGGGTCTTGCCAGGCTCCAGGGTGAAAGACAGATTGCGCACCACCGACTGCCCGGCAAACTCGATGGACAGCCCTTCAACGATCAAGCGTTTCTGGTCGCTCATGAAAGACGGCCCTCCAGGCGTTGTTGCAGGTAACGGCCAGTGACCGTGGTCGACAGCGTGGTCAATACGATGAACAGCCCGGGGAAGAACGTCAGCCACCAGGCGTTGGCGATGAAGTCGCGGCCCATGGACAACATGGTCCCCCACTCCGGTGCCGGCGGACGGGCGCCCAGGCCGAGAAAACTCAGGGCCGAGGCCCAGACAATCGCCTGGCCCACGCCCATGGTCAGGGTCACGATCAACGGGCGCATGGCGTTCGGCAGCAACTGGCGCAGGATGATGCGCAGCGGCGGATGCCCGAGGGCGCGGGCGGCTTCGATATAGCCCGCGTTGCGCACCGCCAGCACCTGGCCACGGACCATCCGCGCATAACCCGGTGCACTGCCCAGCCCGGTGGCGACGATCAGCGGGCCGATGCCGCTGCCGAAAATCGCCACGAACAACAGCGCCAGGATCAGGCTCGGAAACGCAAACAGCACTTCCAGCAACCAACCCACGCCGCGGTCCACCCGCGTACCGCCCAGCCCGCCCAACAGGCCGAGAACGATGGCGATGCTCATGGCGATAGCGGTTGCAGCCAGGCCGATGAACAACGACTGGCGGGTGCCATGGATCACCCGCGAAAAAATATCCCGCCCCGACTGATCGGTGCCGAACCAGTGGGCCAGGCTCGGCGAATGAAACGCATCGCGGGGCACGATGGCCAGCGGGTCGCTGTAGGCGAACAACTGCGGCACCAGCGCCGCGACGATCACCAGCAACAGAAAGGTAATCGCCAACAGCGGGCCGAGGCGCAGCGTGCGAGTGGTGCGCTGAATCCGCAGCGCGGGCAGCGGTGTTTCCAGGGTCAGGCCACTCATGCTGGAAGCTCCTGTTGGCGAGGGTCGACCCACAGGTACAGCAGGTCGACCAGAATATTGGCGAGCACGTAGCCGGCGGCGACCACCAGGCTGATGCCAATGGTCAGCGGCAGGTCCTGGGCCTGCACCGCCTGGTACAACTGGCGGCCGAGGCCCTTGCGGGAAAAAATCACTTCGATCACCACGGCACCGCTGATCAGCGCGCCGATGGCCCAGCCCGACAGCGAGATGCCCGGCAACACGGCGTGGCGCAACGCGTGTTTGAAGCGCACGTTGAAGTCACTCAGGCCACGGGTGCGGGCGGTCAGGATGAAGGGTTGGTCGAGGGTCAAATCCAGGGATTCGCGGGTGACCTGGGCGATAAACCCGGCCAGCGGAATCGCCAGGGCGAACGACGGCAACACCAGGGTGCGCCAGCCATCACTGCCTGCCGGCGGAAACAGCCGCAGGCCGAACGCAAACACCGCCAGCAGCAGAATCCCCAGCCAGAAGTGCGGCAGCGCGGCGGCCAGGGTTTCGGCCAACGAGGCCAGGCTGGCAACCCAGCGTCGCCGGCCGGCGGTCAGCACCGTCAGCGCCAGCACCAGGACCCAGGCCAGGGCGAGCGAGGTCAGGGTCAGCTCCAGGGTCGGCCAGGATTGCTCGGCGAGCACTCGGGTCACCGGCAGGTGCTGGGAATAGGAAACCCCCAGGTCACCCTGCACCAGTCGCCCGAGGTACAACGCGTATTGCACCGCCAATGGTTTGTCGAGGCCGTACTCGCGGGTGGCTTCGGCGATGGTCTCGGGGGTGGGGTTGCCGCTCGGGCCGCCGAGGATCGCCTGCACCGGATCGCCGGGCATCAGGCGCAAGGCAAAGAACGTCAGCGTGGCCACCGCCCAGAGCACCAGCACGCCGCCGGCAAGGCGCCACAGCGCACGTTTGCCGAGCCGGGCCAGGCGCTCGCGCCGTGGGTTGGCAAGTGATGTGTCGCTCATTTGTTCACCCATGCGTCATAGAGATAAGTCACCGCCAGCGACGGCTCCAGCCGCACGCCCTGGGTGGTCTTGTAGATACCCAGCCGCGTGCTTTGCGGGTAGGTGGTCAATTGCAGGTACTGGCTGGAAGCGATTTTCTGCGCCTGGTAATACAGCGCCCGGCGCTGCTCGCTGTCCTGGGTGGTGAGGGCTTGCCGGATCAGCGTGTCGAACGCCGGGTCACTGAAGCCTGCGGTGTTCTGGTGGTAACCACCGACACCCGCCGGGCTGATGAACTCACTGCCGAAGATGATCCGCAGCACGTCGGCGGTGTTGGTGTTCCAGTAGCCGAGGCGAATGTCGTAGTCCCAGTCGGCCTGGCGTTTGGTGGCCTGCACGTCACTCATCTGGTCGACGATCAGCTCGAAGCCGACCTGCCGAGTGGTGGCCTGCACCTGCTCCCACAAGGTGTATTCCGACGGTGGCGTGCGGTTGCCCATCACCACGTGAACTTGCAGGCGCTTGCCGTCCTTGGTGCGGTAGCCCTCGCTGTCGCGCTGGGTCCAGCCGGACTGGTCGAGTAACTGAGCAGCCCGGGCGGGGTCGTAATCCTGGGCGTGCTGGAACTCCGGGCTGTAAAAGCGCGTGGCTGGGCTCAGCGGCCCGCCGGCGCGGGGGAATTCGTTGAAGTACACGCTCTTCAACGCGCCCTCGATGTCGGAACTGCGCACAAAGGCTTCGCGCACTCGCACGTCATCGAACGGCGCACGGGTAATGTTCAGCGTGCCGTTGGTGGGGTTGCCGGGGCGTTGGGCGATCACCAGGGTCAGGTCCGGGTTGCGTCGAGCGGCCTCGTGGGATTCGGGCGGCAACGCTTCGATCACGTCGACCTCGCCAGCCTGCAACGAGGCGAAGCGCACGGAAGGTTCCTGGATGAACTTCCAGACGATCCGGTCGAGCCAGGCCGGGCCCTGGTGCTTGGCGGTGGGTGGCGCCCAGTTGTAGTCGGGGTTGCGCACCAGCTCGACCTGGCTTTGCCGGTCCCAGCGCACGACCTTGAACGGGCCGCTGCCGACCGGGCTTTCGCAGTTCACATCGCGCGAGCGCAGCAATGCCGTGGGGGACTCGATGCCGAGGAAGCCTTGGGCGAGGACTTCAAGAAAGGCCGCGTACGGCGTGGCCAGGTGCACCACTGCGGTGTATTCGTCGAGCACGTCGGTGCTGCGGTATTGGCGGATGTAGCCGCCTGCGGTGCTGGACTGGGTCTTGGGGTTGGCCATGTGGTCGAGGTTGGCCTTGACCGCCGCGGCGTTGAACGGGGTGCCGTCGGTGAAGTGCACGTCGTTGCGCAGGTGGAAGGTGTAGGTCAGGCCGTCGGGGGAGACTTCCCAGGTCTTGGCGAGCCAGGGGCCGATGCGGCCGTCGGCGTCCATCGAGACCAGGGAGTCGAGGTACTGCTGGGCGACGAACACCTGGGGCATGTCGCCGGCCACGTGGGGGTCGAGGCAGGTGGGTTCGCGGTCGGTGGCGTACACGAGGGTGCCGCCCTTTACCGGCTGGTCACTGCGGGTGACGGTTGAGCTGCCTTGGCCACAGCCCAGGAGCAGGCCGCAGAGTGTGGCGGTGCCGATAAGGAGCAACGGGCTGGATCGTCGCGGGTAAGGGGCGGGTTCTTGCATGATGGGTCAGGCCTAAAGTCCGGGAACTGGGTCATTGCACAAGGCATGCCGGGTTTTTGGGCCTGTAAACAGGGGGGATTGGAGGGTTGGGGGATTGCTGAAAACGACAATGTGTGTGGGAAGTGTTGGTCAGGCAACAGCTCGGCCTTGGGGGGGCGTGAGGTTTGAGTACATATCCGTTGCTGCGGTAACGGCGGCTATTGGTTCCGCTCTTACAGCGGCTCACTTTTGAACAGCGCAAAAGTAAGCAAAACGCTCTTGC
>NZ_JACAQC010000030.1:121959-122194 GCF_013385345.1 Pseudomonas sp. I8001 | reverse complement strand
TGAGTGTTAAAAGCAAAGGCAAGATCCAGAGCGAAAGCCAAATCTGAAGCTGATGCAGCTCTGCTTTTCTGTGGGGGGGTGGTTCTGTTTTTCTGTAGGAGCTGGCTTGCCGGCGATGCAGGCAACTCGGTCTTGCAGGTACACCGAGGTGATGCCATCGCCGGCAAGCCAGCTCCTACAGTGGACCGTGCCCGCTTTAGCTTTTGATTTGGCTTTTAAACACTCAAGCCGGCCG
>NZ_JACAQC010000030.1:83401-121773 GCF_013385345.1 Pseudomonas sp. I8001 | reverse complement strand
CGCTGTAAGAGCGGAACCAATGGCGGCCATCACCCAAATAACGGATATACACCCACAACCAAGCGTAAATACCAAACCCACAACGTCAAAGTTTGTAATCAGTATCCGTACGCTCCAATTGCCGAATCAACGCATTCCAGTGCCGCGCCACCCCCGGCCCATCCCCGCTCTTGAACACTTCTGCCTGCTTCTCCACCTTGGCCACCACCTCCGCCGGCGGAAAGATCAACTCGGCATTCCCCCCCGCCTGCGCCGCAATCTGGATATTGCACGCCCGCTCCAGCCCCTGCAGCTGCTGGAACGCATGCTCCACACTCACCCCCGCCGTCAGCAATCCATGGTTGCGCAAGATCATCACACTCTTGTCCCCCAGGTCCGCCACCAACCGCTCACGCTCATCCAGGTCAAGGGCCACACCTTCATACCCGTGGTACGCAACGCGCCCGGAAAACCCGATGGAATGCTGGGAGATCGGCAACAACCCGTCCTTCTGCGCCGACACCGCAATACCGTCGCGCGTATGCGTATGCAGCACGGCCTGCAAATCGTGGCGAGCCGCATGGATAGCGCTGTGGATCACATAGCCCGCATAGTTGATCCCCAGGCCCGTAGGGTCATCGACAATCGTGCCGTCGATATCCACCTTGACCAGATTCGAAGCGCTGATCTCATCGAACAACAGCCCGTAGGCATTGATCAGGAAATGCTCCTCAGGCCCCGGCACCCGGGCGGAGAAGTGCGTGTAGATGTGGTCGGTCCACTTGTACAAGGCCGCCAGCCGATAGGCCGCCGCAAGTTTAACGCGCACCTCCCACTCTTCCGGGGTAACCCGCTGGCGGACGTTGTTCGAGACACTGGAGATCGAGGTGACGCTGCTCATGGCAAAACTTCCTGGATGGCCTTAAGGACTTCCAGGCAAGCCTAGGGGATGACCAAAAATAATAAAAAGCACATTTTAATCTAAGCTAATTATTATTTTTTTTCATATCACGCCGCATTGCGCACCTTGTGCAACGACGCCGCCACCAGCTTGCCAAACGCGTCCACCGGCCCTTGCAGGTTGCCCAGGAAATGCGGGTAGATCAGCCACAGGTCCATCACCGGCTTGAAGTCCTTCAGTGGCATGGCCGCCAGTTGATCGCGATGGGCACTGCGCTCCAGCAGCGGGCGTGGCACCAGGCCGAGGCCCAGGCCGTCAGCCACCAGGCCCAGTTGCAGCTCGGTGCCGAAGGTCTCCAGGTTGACCCGCAACGCCAGGCCCTGGTCCGACAGGGTGCGTTGCAACCCGGCACGGAAACCGCAGCCATCCGGGTTCAGGATCCAGCCATTCTGGTACACGTCCGCCAGCTTGCAGGGCTTCTTCGGCAGTTGGGCCTTGGCACACACCACCACCAGTTCCATCTTGCCGATGGACTCGCCGACGATGTTGTCCGGGAAGATCTTGCCCGCCGGAAACAGCGCCGCCGCCGCGTCCAGTTCGCCGCGCTCGATCTTGCCCACCAGTTGGCTGCCCCAGCCGGTAGCCACCTGGGCCCGCAGCTCGGGGAATTCACTGCGCAGGTGCTTGAGGGCGTCCAGCAACACCACGTCGCCAATGGTCTGCGGCACCCCCAGGCGCAGCAGGCCGGTGGGCGGCGCGTCGGTGGCCACCAGTTCACGCAGGGCGTCCATTTCCCGAAGGATCGAACGGCACTGTTCATACACCCGCGTACCGATCAAAGTAGGCTTGAGCGGCTTGGTGTTGCGGTCGAACAACTCCACCCCCAGCGCCTGCTCGAAGTTCTGCACGCGACGGGTAATGGCCGGCTGGGTCAGTTGCAGCGACTCGGCGGCATGGCTGATGGACTGGCAACGAATCACTTCGACAAAGGCATCGATATCGTCAATTTTCATTTGGGCCGCACATAGAGAACAGTCATTAAGATGTGTGAAAAGCATAGTTCCATAAACGGTGGCTGGATAGCCCAACCCCCGGATCGATAACGTCTAACGCTATTCAAACCGGTTCTAAATTACTTTCCGCTATAACCTAATCATTAAAAAATAGCATATTAACTATAAACATTATGCTTAGATAAACCCATCACCACGAACCACCCACGATGGAATTGTCATGACCCAGGCCCGACACCCGGAGAGACTCAGAGCATTCATTGGCGCCCTGGCGGAATTGATCGACGGCAACCCTCGCGAAGGCGACCTGCTGCACCGCGGCGGCAAGCTGCTGGCGCAACTGGTCAGCCACGATGACTGGCTGCCGGACGAGTTTGCCCAACCCGACCCCGAGCGTTATCAGCAATTCCTGCTGCACGCCGATTCGCGGCAGCGCTTCAGCATCGTCAGCTTTGTGTGGGGGCCGGGGCAGACCACGCCGATCCATGACCATCGCGTGTGGGGGCTGATCGGCATGCTGCGCGGTTCCGAGTATTCCCAGGGCTTTGCGCGTAACGCCGAGGGCGCACTGGTCGCCGACGGCAAGCGCATCCAGCTGGAACCCGGCCAGGTGGAAGCCGTGTCGCCGAAGATCGGTGACATCCATCAAGTCAGCAATGCCTTCAGTGACCAGGTGTCCATCAGCATTCATGTGTATGGCGCCAACATCGGTGCGGTGCGTCGCGCCGTGTACCAGCCGGACGGCAGCGAGAAACTGTTTATCTCCGGTTATTCCAACGCTTTTCTCCCGAACATCTGGGATTTGTCCAAAGACGCCCTGTCCAAAGAGAGCCCTGCCCCATGACTGTATCGAACCGCAGCTTCGCCCAGATTCGCCAGGCCCTGCTGGACCGTGAAGAAGTCGCCCTTGTGGATGTGCGCGAGGAAGCGCCTTTCGCCGAATCCCACCCGCTGTTCGCCGCGAATATCCCGCTGTCGAAACTGGAACTGGAAGTGTATTCACGCATCCCACGCCGGGATACACAGGTGACGGTCTACGACAATGGCGAAGGCCTGGCACAGATCGCCGCCCAGCGCTTGCAGGCGCTCGGCTATACCGAGGTCAGCCTGCTGGAAGGCGGCCTGAACGGTTGGCGCAGCGCCGGTGGCGAGCTGTTTATCGACGTCAACGTGCCAAGCAAATCCTTTGGCGAGCTGGTGGAAAGCCAGCGCCACACACCGTCGTTGGCGGCTGAAGAAGTGCAGGCATTGCTCGACAGCAACGCCGACGTGGTGGTGCTCGACGCCCGCCGCTTTGATGAATACCAGACCATGAGCATTCCCACCGGCATCAGCGTGCCCGGCGCCGAACTGGTGCTGCGCGCCCGTGAGCTGGCACCGGACCCGGCCACGCGCATTATCGTCAACTGCGCCGGGCGTACCCGCAGCATCATCGGCACCCAGTCGCTGATCAATGCCGGCATCGCCAACCCGGTGTCTGCCCTGCGCAACGGCACCATCGGCTGGACCCTGGCCGGGCAGAAGCTGCAACACGGCCAGGCTCGACGCTTCGCGCCGACCTCGGAAGAACACCGCCAGATCGCCGCCAGGGACGCCCGCCAAGTCGCCGACAAGGCCCGCGTAGGCCGCGCCACCCTCGCCGACCTGCAACGCTGGCAGCAGGAAGCGACGCGCACCACTTACCTGTTCGACGTACGCACCCCGGAAGAATTCGAAGCCGGCCACCTGCCCGGCTCGCGCTCCACACCGGGCGGCCAACTGGTGCAGGAAACCGATCACGTCGCCAGCGTACGCGGCGCCCGGCTGGTACTGGTGGATGACGACGGCGTGCGGGCCAATATGTCTGCGTCCTGGCTCGCACAACTGGGTTGGGAAGTGCATGTGCTGGATGACCTGCAACCTGCGCACTTCAGCGAACCGGGGGCCTGGGTTGCCCCCGTCCCGGCGCCGCAACAGGCCGAACTCATCAGCCCGCACACCCTCGCCGAATGGCAGGTTCATGGCGACACCGCAGTACTGGATTTCACCGCCAGCGCCAACTACGTCAAGCGCCACATTCCCGGTGCCTGGTGGGCGTTGCGCGGGCAGTTGCCCGAAGCCTTGCGCAAGGTGCCTGCTGCCGAACGCTACGTGTTGACCTGTGGCAGCAGCCAGCTGGCGCGCCTCGCGGTAGCGCAAGTCGAAGCGCTGACCGGCAAGCCCGTGTTCCTGCTGCAGGACGGCACTGCCAGCTGGATCGCCGCGCAACTGCCGCTGGAGGAAGGCGAGACCCGCCTGGCTTCACCGCGCATCGACCGCTACCGCCGCCCGTACGAAGGCACCGACAATCCGAAGGAAGCCATGCAGGCCTACCTCGACTGGGAGTTCGGCCTGGTGGACCAGCTGGCCCGCGACGGCACCCACGGGTTTTATGTGATCTGAACACCCCCAGGAGCGAGCCCGCTCGCTCCTCTTCCCACTACCAGCCGACCCCTTCTCCAGGCGGAGGCGACTGAACGCAAGACCTAGCCTGGAGCCCGCCTGATGCGCTTTACCCTTGCCCTTTTACTGGCCGCCCTCACCCTGGGTGCGACTTGCCAGGCCGCCGACCTGCAGCCCCTGCGAGTGGCCAACCAGAAATCCACCATCAAGGCGCTGCTGGAAGTCGCCGGCGAAACCCGGGATGTGCCCTACGAAATCCAGTGGTCCGAGTTCCCCGCCGCCGCACCGCTGGGCGAAGCCCTCAACGCCGGGGCCGTGGACATAGGCGCGCTGGGGGACGCGCCCTACGTGTTCGCCCTCGGTGCCGGAGCACCGCTGAAGGTGGTGAGCATCATCCACGCCGAAGGCCGCAACACCACCGCGCTGATTGTTCCGAAAGATTCTCCGATCCACGATCTTGCCGACCTCAAGGGCAAGCGCATCGTCACCACCCGCGGCTCCATCGGGCACTTCCTGGCGATCAAGGCGCTGCGCAGCGCCGGCCTTTCCACCCACGACGTGCAGTTCATCTTCCTGCTGCCCAGCGAGTCACGGCTGGTGCTGGATAACGGCACCGCCGATGCCTGGTCGACTTGGGACCCCTACACCACCGTGGTCACCAGCCAGAGCCAGGCAAGGGTCCTTGCCAGCGGCAACAACCTGCTGAGCAATCACCTGTACCTCGCCGCCACCAGCAAGGCGATTGCCGACAAGCGCGTGCAGCTGGACGACTTCGTGGCCCGGGTCGACCGCGCCTACCGCTGGAGCAACGATCACCCGCAGGCGTTCGCCGCCGCCATGGCCAAAATCACCGGCTTGCCGCTGGAGGTGCACGTAGCCGTGGCCAACGCCACCCATATGCAACCGGTGGCGATTGACGACTCGGTGATCAGCGGCCTGCAAACCACCGCCGACATCTATCAGGACGAAGGCCTGCTGACCAAACACATCGACGTCTCCCAAGGCTTCGACAAAAGCTTCAACGCCAAACGTGCCCCGCTTACCCAGGCTTCCCGCTAAAAGGAGAGAGAACATGAGCAAACGCCAACTGAAACTCGGTGCCATGGTGCACGGCGTCGGTCACGGCTGGGGCGAATGGCGCCACCCGCAGGCGCAGCCCAATGCCAGCGTCAACTTCGGGTTCTACAAGCACCAGACGCAACTGGCCGAAGGCGCGAAGTTCGACTTCGTGTTCATCGCCGACAGCCTGCATATCCATGAAAAATCCAGCCCGCACTACCTCAACCGTTTTGAGCCGCTGACCATTCTTTCGGCCCTGGCGGCCCTGACCTCGAACATCGGCCTGGTGGCGACCGTCACCGTGAGCTACACCGAACCGTTCCAGGTGGCACGCCAGTTCGCCTCCCTGGACCACATCAGCGGCGGCCGCGCCGGCTGGAACGTGGTGACTTCGTGGCTCAGCGGCACCGCCGACAACTTCGGCAAGGCCGAGCACCCGCCCCACGCCGTGCGCTACCGCATCGCCAGGGAGCACGTAAATGTGGTCAAGGGCCTGTGGGATTCCTGGGAAGACGATGCCTTTGCGTACAACAAGCAAAGCGGCGAATTTTTCACCCCTGGCAAGCTGCATGCACTGGAACACAAAGGCGAGTTTTTCTCGGTCAAGGGCCCGCTGAATATCGCCCGCTCGCGCCAGGGCCAGCCGGTGATTTTCCAGGCGGGCACTTCCGAGGACGGGCGCAATTTTGCCGCCGAAAACAGCGACGCGATTTTTGTCCATGCCGAGACCTTCGACGAAGCCAAAGCCTACGCCCAGGACTTGAAGAAACGCGCGCGCAGTTTTGGCCGTGATGCTGATCAGTTGTCGATCCTGCCGGGCATCCGGCCGATTGTTGGCCGCGACGAAGCCGAGGTGGAAAGCCGCTATCAGCAAGCTGTGGAGCTGGTGACCGTCGAGGACGCAATCGTCGCCCTGGGCCGCCCGTTCAACGACCACGATTTCAGCAAGTACCCGCTGGACGAACCCTTCCCGGAACTCGGCGACCTGGGCTCCAACAGCCAGAAAGGCGGCTCCGACCGCATCAAGCAACTGGCCCGCGATGAACGCCTGACCCTGCGGGAAGTGGCCCTGCGGTTCTCCCGGCCCAAGCGCGATTTTGTCGGCACCCCGGAGCAGGTCGCCGACGCGATCCAGACCTGGTTCGAAGCCGGCGCGGCCGACGGCTTCATCATCAATTCACTGCTGCCGGACGGCTTGCAGTACTTCACCGAGCTGGTAGTGCCGGTGCTGCAACAACGCGGGCTGTTGCGCAGCGAATACAGCGGCGCCACCCTGCGGGAAAACCTTGGCCTGGACGTGCCGGCGAACCGCTACAGCACCCCGTTCGAAACTCAACCAACGCAGATCGCCATCTGACCAGGGCACGACCATGACGAACACGATCAAACACGGACAGTTCAATCGTCGCGGCTTCCTGGGTGCCAGTTCGATTGCCCTTGGCGCGCTGGGCCTCGCCTCGCTGGTGCCCCGGGCTTTCGCTGCACCTGCGAAGCTCTCGGACCTGACCCTGGCCGTCGCCACCTACCGTGGCCAGGACTCGTACTTCACCGACGACGCCGGCACTTCCAACACGCCCTATAAAGTCGACTACGCCGAGTTCGCCGGCGGCAACCTGATCGTCGAAGCGCTGGCCTCCGGCAGCCTGGACATTGGCGGCATGAGCGAGATCCCGCCGATCTTCTCGATCCAGAGCCACCGCGAGCCGAAGCTGATTGCGGTGCTGCAAGGTGACGTGAATAACCAGGTGATCCTGATTCCCAAGGAGTCGAAAATTGAATCCATCGCCCAGTTGAAAGGCAAGCGTGTGGGCTATGTGCGCTCCACCACCTCGCACTACTTCTTGATCAAGGCCTTGAAGGAGCAAGGGCTGACCTTCAACGACATCACCCCCGTGGCACTCACGCCACAGGACGGTTTCAGCGCGTTCCAGAGTGGCCAGCTGGACGCCTGGGTGATCTACGGGGTGTTTATCCAGCTGGCGAAATTCCGCAGCGGCGCCCGGGTATTGAAAACCGCCCTCGGCTACCTCTCCGGCAACTACCTGATCGGCGCCCGCCCCGCTGCCCTGGAAGACCCGCTGCGCAAACAGGCGATCCAGGATTACTTGCAGCGCCAGGCGCGCACGCTGGAATGGATGAACAACAACCCTGAGCCGTGGGCTGAAAAATCGGCGAAGTTGCTCGGTGTGGACAAGGCCGTGTTCCTCGACGTGTACAACAACCGCAGCCAGCCCTACAGCGTGATCGAGGTGAACGACCAGGCCATCGCTTCGCAGCAGGAAGTGGCGGACCTGTTCTTCAATGCCGGGGTATTGAACGAGCGGCTGGATGTCAGCCCGTTGTGGGACCGGCAGTTCAAGTTGCTGCCGATATAACCCGCCTTCGAAAACGCCGAATAACCCATGTGGGAGCGGGCTTGCTCGCGAAAGCGGTGGATCAGCCAACGGATGTGCAACCTGACACACCGCTTTCGCGAGCAAGCCCGCTCCCACATTTTGAACGAGTACACCTATCATGAGCCTTTCTTCTCAACCGTCACTGCGCTCCGTGGAAGTGGCCAATTTCGAAGCCTTGCTGGAACGCCTCAGCGCCCAGCTCGCCGCCACTGCACACATCGTTGATGAAAGCGGCACCTTCCCCCACGACAACTTCAAGCTGCTGCACGAACACGGCCTCGTCGCCCTGACCGTGCCCAAGGCCCTCGGCGGTGGCGGTGCCAACCTGAGCCAGGCGCGCAAGGCCATCAGCGCGATTGCCAAGGGCGAGCCGTCCACCGCGTTGATCCTGGTGATGCAGTACCTGCAACACACGCGCCTGCAAGACAGCAAAACCTGGCCGCCCGCCCTGCGCACCCAGGTCGCCGAAGATGCAGTGCGCAATGGGGCGCTGATCAATGCCCTGCGCGTCGAACCCGACCTCGGCACCCCGGCCCGTGGCGGCCTGCCCGCGACCATCGCCCGGCGTACCGCCGCCGGCTGGCGCATCAGCGGGCGCAAGATCTACTCCACCGGCAGCCATGGCCTGAGCTGGTTCAGCGTGTGGGCCCGCAGCAGCGATGAAGACCCGTTGGTAGGCGCCTGGCTGGTGCCCAGGGACAGCCCCGGCATCAGCATCATCGACACCTGGGACCACCTCGGCATGCGCGCCACCTGCAGCCATGAAGTGGTGTTCGACAACGTGCTGGTGCCGCTGGACCACGCGGTCAGCGTCAGCCCCTGGAGTGCACCGCAGGCGGAACTGGACGGTGACGGGTTCCTGTGGATGTCGGTACTGCTCTCATCGGTGTACGACGCCGTGGCCCAGGCCGCGCGCGACTGGCTGGTGGACTGGCTGGAACAACGCAAGCCGTCCAACCTCGGCGCCGCACTGTCGACCTTGCCGCGCTTTCAGGAGACCGTCGGGCATATCGACACTCTGCTGTTTGCCAACCGCAGCCTGCTGGACGCCGCCGCCGACGGGCACACCCCGGCAGCCCACGCCGCACAGATCAAATACCTGGTGACCGGCAACGCGATCCGTGCCGTCGAATTGGCCATCGAGGCGTCCGGCAATCCCGGCCTGTCCCGACATAGCCCACTGCAGCGGCATTACCGCGACGTGCTGTGCAGCCGCGTGCATACCCCGCAGAACGACGCGGTGCTGCAAGGCGTCGGCAAGGCCGTCTTCGCTCAACGACACAAGGAACGCCCATGAGCCAGGTGATTATCGCCAGCCAGCTGGACGAAGATTTCAATCAAGTCATCCGCCAGCGCCTGGCCCTCACGCACCCCGGTGCCGAGGTGATCAGCGTGCCGGCCGGTGTGCCCAGCGACTTGCCGGCCCAGGCCAATATCCTGCTGGCCCGGCCGATCAATGTGCGCGGCTACACCGCGCCGGACACACCGCCACCGGGTTGGCCGTACGGCGTGCAGTGGATCCAGGTGGTGTCGTCGGGCATCGACTTCTATCCCAGGTGGCTGTTCAACGGGCCGCCGGTGAGCACCTCACGGGGCAGCGCCGCCGAAAACCTCGCCGAGTTCGCCCTCGCGGCAATCTTCGCGGCGGCCAAGCATTTGCCGGATATCTGGGTAAAGGATGCCCAATGGCAGTTCACCCCGTTGCGCCCGCTCAAGGGCACCACCCTGGGGATTCTCGGGTTTGGCGCGATTGGCCGCAGCCTGGCGCAGAAGGCTCATGGGTTGGGGATCAAGGTGGTGGCATTACGCCAAAGTGACACGCCGTTTGACGTGGAGGGTGTGGAAGCGGCGCGGGATATCCATGACCTGTTTGCTCGTTCCGATCACCTGGTACTGGCAGCGCCACTGACCGAGGCCACACGGCATATCGTCGATCGGGAGGCGCTGGCGAATGCCAAGCCAGGGTTGCACCTGATCAATATTGCCCGGGGAGGATTGGTGGATCATGAGGCGCTGCTGGAGGCGCTGGACAGCGGCCATATCGGGCTGGCTTCGCTGGATGTGACCGAGCCCGAGCCATTGCCGGACGGGCATGCGTTGTATGGGCATCCGAGGGTCAGGGTGTCGCCGCATACGTCGGCGATTTCGACCAATAGCCGGCATGATATTGCGGACAGTTTCCTGGGCAATCTGGAAAGGTATCTGAGTGATCGGCCGCTGGAAAACCTCGCTGATACCCAACGCGGTTACTAAACCCAACAGAGATCAAAATGTGGGAGCGGGCTTGCTCGCGAATGCGGTGTTTCAGTCACTATCAATGTTGACTGAGCGACCGCATTCGCGGGCAAGCCCGCTCCCACATTTGTTTTTTGTTCGGCTGAAAAATATCATCAGCCTTACGCATCACATTCAAACCAATACATACCTATTTTTTATAATTAACTTATAACTAATCGGACTTTTACGCCCGGCATTTATACAAATACTGTTACATCCAGTACCGACCCCTGACCAGGTGGAGGCCCAATTTTGCCTAAACCGTCAACCACCTCAGGGGTCCATCATGAGTCCTACCGCCGTACCCAATCGCCTGGCACTGGCCATTTCCCTCGCCCTGTTTGGCCTCGCCGCCCACGCCGACGACACCGCCCTGCCGGTGGTCAATGTCACCGCCGAGCACCGCAGCGAAGACCTGCAAAAAACCCCGCTGGCGATTTCCGCGTTTGATGAAAAGGCCCTGGAAGACAAGCAGATCAACAGCGTGCGCGACCTCTCGGGCCAGGTGCCGAACCTGACACTCAGCCGCCAGTCGATCTCCTACAGCGCGCAGACCTACGGCATTCGCGGTATCGGTGAAACCGACCCGATCCAGGAAGCCGCCGTCGCCGTGTATGCCGATGACCTGTACATCCCGCGTGCGATTTCGTCGATGCTCGACTTCAACGATGTGGAGCGTGTCGAAGTGCTGCGCGGGCCCCAGGGCACCCTGTACGGACGCAACAGCAGCGCCGGCGCGATCCGCGTGATCACCCGCGATCCGACCCAGGAAACCCGTGGTTTTGTAGAGCTGGGCGCCGGCAACTACGATGCGCAGAACGCACGCCTGCTGATCAGCGGCCCGCTGGTGGACAACGCGCTGTTCGGCAGTTTCTCGGCGATCCGCCTGAGCCGCGACGGCACCGTCTCCGACCCCACCCGGGGCAAGGATGTAAACAACGTCGACATCCAGTCCTACCGCGGCAAGCTGCGCTACAAGCCGGTGGATTCGCCGTGGGATGTGCAACTGACCCTGGCCGGTACCTTCGACCGGGGCGACACCACCAGCTACACGCCTTTCGACGCCAACGGGCATTTCGACAAGTTCAAGAGCTACAGCAGCCTCGACCCGAAAAACCGCCTGGACCAGGGCAGCTCGGTACTGCGGGCGATTTACGCGATCAATGACAACCTGAACTTCAAATCGGTGACCGCCTACTCGGCGTTCCACCAACCGGTGGACTACGACAACTCAGGGCAAGCCGCGCTGATCCAGAACAACCTGATTCTGTACAAGCAGAACTATGCGACCCAGGAGTTCCAGCTCAACGGCGACTACGACGATTTCAGCTTCAGCACCGGGGTGTACCTGTACCGCGAGAAGTTCGACGCCGACCGCGACAACCTTACCTATTCCATCGCCCGCAATCGGGTGATCGGCCAGGGCCAATACAGCACCACCAACACCGAAAGCTATGCGCTGTATGGCCAGGGCACCTACAAGCTGACGCAACAACTGTCGCTGATCGCCGGCCTGCGCTTTACCCGCGAGCACAAGAATTTCGACTTCACCAACTACGCGATCAACACCGACCGGCAAATCACCGGAACCAACTTCACCGCCGAGTCGAGCAAATCCTGGCAGTCCACCAGCCCGAAGATCGGCTTCGAATACGCCTGGACCCCGCACCTGAACCAATACGCCTACGTCGCCAAGGGTTTTAAGGCCGGTGGCTACGACAACCGCGCCCCCACCCAGGCCGCCGCCGAACAGGCGTTCTCCCCGGAAGACGTGACCACCTGGGAAACCGGGGTCAAGGGCGACTTCTTCGACCAGCGCCTGCGGGCCAACGTCGCGCTGTTCTACAACGACTACAAAGACCTGCAAACCAACGCCTATGACCCGGCGCTGGGGGTGAGCCTGCGCACCAACGTCGGCCGTGCCCACACCTACGGCGTGGAGCTGGAAACCCTCACCGCCCTGAGCCGCGACCTGCAACTGACCGCCAACGTCGGCTACCTGCAAAGCAAGTACGACGACTTCCAGAACGCCAGCGGTGCCGGGGTGGATGCCAACGGCAAGCAACTGGTGTTCTCGCCACGCTGGAACGCGAGCGTTGGCCTGAACTACACCATCCCGGCCGGGCTGCCGGGCACCTGGCTGGCAGGCACCGATGCGCAGTTCCAGACCAAGTCCTACGCCAACGCATTGAACGACGACATCCAGGAAATCCCGCAACAGACCTTCTGGAACGCCAACACCCGCTACATCAGCGGCGACGGCCACTGGACCACCACCCTGGCGGTGAAAAACCTGCTGGACCGCGCCTACCCGCAGTCGGTGGGCTACGTGCCCTCCAGCGGCGCCCGCTACTACTCGGTCAACGACCCGCGAACCCTGTTGCTGACCGTGCGCTACGACCTCTGACAAACCGCTATCTCAAGGAGCGAATCATGGCTTTTACCCGCAGGGAACTGATTTCCCGTATTGCCGCCGTGGGCGGTTATTCCGCCGCTGTCAGCGCATTGGGCGCGCTGGGGCTGACGCCTCAGGCGGTGGCATCGAGCTTTACCCCGCTGCAATTGGGCAGCACCGGCAAAGGCAAGCAGGTGGCGGTGGTCGGCGCCGGGATCTCCGGGCTGGTCAGCGCCTATGAGCTGCGCAAGGCCGGGTTCAACGTGACGATCCTGGAAGCCCGCGACCGGGTGGGTGGACGCAACTGGACCCTGCGCCGAGGCACCAAGGTCGATTTCGACGACGGCGTCAGCCAGACCGTCGACTTTGATGACGGGCAGTTTTTCAACGCCGGCCCCGCGCGTATTCCCAGCCACCACCAGACGATCCTCGGCTACTGCCGCGAGCTGGGTGTGGAGCTGCAAGTACTGGTCAACAGCAGCCGCAACGCCCTGGCCCGGCCGGATACGCAACAGCCGGCGTTCCAGTTGCGCCAGGCGGTCAACGACACCCGTGGCCAGCTCTCGGAACTGCTGGCCCGCACGGTCAGCCGCAAGGCGTTGGACCAGGACCTGAGCGTGGATGACCGCAAGGCGCTGCTGAGTTTCCTCAAAGTGTACGGCGACCTCAACGGCGACCTGCAATACAAGGGTTCGGTGCGCTCCGGCTACACCCGCGTGCCCGGCGCCGGCGACCAGACCGGCGTGACCCGCGCGCCGCTGGAGCTGCAGACCCTGCTCAATCCCAAGCTGTGGGGCGCGCTGGTGTTCGATGAAATCCCGGAGTTTTCCTCCACCATGTTCCAGCCGGTGGGCGGCATGGACCGCATTCCGTATGCCTTCTACGAGCATCTGAAAGATGCGGTGCGCTTCAACGCCGAAGTCAGCGATATCCAGACCTCGGAGCAAGGCAGCCGGATCACCTACCGCGACCGCATCAGCGGCAAGACCCAGGTGCTGAGTGCCGACTACGCGATTGTCACCGTGCCCTTGCCGCTGCTGGCCAAGCTGCCAACCAACTTCACGGCACCCTTCAAGCAGGCGATCCAGACCGCGCAAAGCGACCAGGCCAACAAGGTGGCCTGGCAGGCGCCGCGCTTCTGGGAAACCGACTTCAACATCTACGGCGGCCTGTCGTACCTCGACCATGAAGTCAAAGGCCTGTGGTACCCCAGCGACCGCCTCAACAGCGCCCAGGGGATTCTGGTGGCGGCCTACAACACCAGTGAATCGGCCCAGGCCTTCAGCCAGAAATCCCTGGCCGAACAGTTCGCCTCCTCACGCCAGGCGGTGGAGCTGTTGCACCCCGGCCACAGCGCCAAGCTGCAAAAACCGGTGGCGATCAACTGGTCGAAAGTCAGCTACAGCAAGGGCCCGTGGATCGTCAACGACGAGGTCGGCGAAAGCGCCTACCGCCTGCTCAACGAGCCCCAGGGCCGCACGTACCTGGCCAGCGACGCCCTCGCCCACGGCGGCGTCGGCATCTGGCAGAACAGCGCCGCCGATTCGGCGCGGCGCATCGTCTCGCTGATCGGCCGGCATGCCGAACGCCAGCAACCGGGCGTCGCCGCCTGACTTTTCTCTCTCAAGGAATGAACCGATGAAGACGCTTTTTGCAGGACTGCTGATGACCGCCACCACCCTTGCCGCCCACGCCGATGAGATCAAGCGCGTGCCGCTGCCGAACTCGAACTTCCCGATCTCATTGGCGGTGTCGGTGCCGCCGCAGACCGAGCTGCTGTTTGTGAGTGGGTTGCTGGCCGACCTGCATGACCCCAAGGCGCCGAAAGACTCGTTTGCCGCCTATGGCGACACGGCCATCCAGACCACGTCGATCCTCAACAAGCTCAAGGGTGTGCTGCAAGGCCAGGGCCTGGATTTGGGAGATGTGGTGCAGCTGCGGATATTCCTGGTGGGCGATCCAGCCAAGGGCGGCAAGCTCGACTTTGCCGGGTTGCAGGAAGGCTATACGCCGTTCTTCGGCAGTGCCGAGCAGCCGAAAAAACCGGCGCGCACCGCGGTGCAAGTCGTCGCGTTGCCATTGCCCGGCGGGCTGGTAGAAATCGAAGCGGTTGCCGCGCGCAAACGCTGACAGGGACATCACTCGAGACCAAGGAGCTCCACTCTCATGCGAAAATTCAACTGGCTGACGGCACCTTTGTGGCGAGGGAGCTTGCTCCCGCTGGGGCGCGTAGCGGCCCTGAAGCCTGACTCCGCAATTTCCTCGGAAGACCGTATTGGGGCTGCTACGCAGCCCAGCGGGAGCAAGCTCCCTCGCCACAGCAAGCTCCCTCGTCACAGCAAGCTTCCTCACCACAGCAAGCTCCCTCACCACAGCAAGCTCGCTCATCGTAAAAGGCTACACCGGTACAATCATCTGAAACTCCTGCCGCTCTCGCTGGCGTGCGGCCTGGCGTCCTTCGGCGTCGAATCTGCCGAAGACCGCTCCCCCACCCTCGACACCGTCGTCGTCACCGGCAACCGTGGCGCCGAACAACGCACCGTCACCACCAGCCCCACGCCGATTGATGTGATCAGCGGCGAACAGCTGCGGGCCGTGGGCAAGCCGAGTTTGCTGGAGGCATTGGGCAAGCTCATCCCCTCGTTCAACCTGCCCGACCGCGCCGGCTGGGATGCCAGCGGCGTGGTGCGTTCGGCCACCTTGCGCGGCCTCACCGCCTCTCACGTACTGGTGCTGGTCAACGGCAAACGCCGCCATACCAGCGCCACCCTGAACATCAACGGCATCAACAGCGGCGCGGCCCCCAGCGACCTCGACCTGATCCCGGTGGCTGCCATCGACCATGTAGAGGTGCTGCGAGACGGTGCAGCGGCGCAATACGGCTCGGATGCGATTTCCGGGGTGATCAACATCATCCTCAAGCAGACCACCGGCGGCAGTTCCGACACCACCCTGGGGCAGAACTACGACGGCAAGCGCGGCACCGGCCAGGAGGCGCTGAACTATGGCTTCCAGGTGGGTGAAGCCGGGGTGCTCAACGTGTCCCTCGACACCCGCTACCAGGAGCGCGACAACAAGGCCGGCAGCAACGGCTACAGCAGCCATTACTACCCGCTGGCGGACGGTTCCCCCGACCCGCGCGAAGCCACCTCCAGCCACCACACCTACAAAGGCTACGGCTCGCCCCGCAGCCAGTTGGGCGATGTGGCGTACAACCTCGACCTGCCGCTGAACGACAACCTGACGCTGTACTCGTTTTCCACCCTGGCCACCCGGGAGAACAACGACGGCCAGAACTTCCGCCTGCCCAACGGCCGCAATACCATCACCACCGGGCCCAATGGATACCCCGATGGCTACAGCCCGTACTGGCTGGTCAACGAGACCGACTTCCAATCGGCCTTCGGTGCCAAGGGCAATGACCTCGGCGGCGGTTGGGGTTGGGACCTGAGCAGCACCTACGGGCGCAACTACGCCAAGCAGCGCACCTACGACAACCAGAACCCGTCCCTGGGCGAAAGCACACCGAACAAGTTCACCTCCGGGATCTACATCGCCGACCAGCTCACCACCAACCTCGACCTGAAAAACACCTACGAGATCGGCCTGGCCAAGCCGCTGGACGTGGCGTTCGGCCTGGAGCACCGGCGCGAAAGCTACGAGACCCGCGCCGGCTCAGAGGCTTCCTATATCGATGGCGGCTACGTGTTCCCGGCAGGCCATCCGCGTGCCGGGCAGCGTCCCGATCCGGGGGCCCAGGTCACCAACGGCATCCGTCCGGAAGACGCGCAGAAGGTCAGCCGCAACAGCGTCGCCAGCTATGTCGACCTCGGGTTCTACCCCACCGAGCAGTGGTACGTCGGCGTGGCCGGACGCTACGAGCATTACAACGAAGGCGTCGGCGGTACCCGCAGCGGCAAGCTCAGCACGCGGTATGCGTTCAACCCGGTGTTCGCCCTGCGCGGCACCGTGAGCAACGGCTTTCGCGCACCGTCCCTGGCCAACGAGATCTTCACCGCACGCTCCACCGGGTTCGACACCATCAATGGCGTGTACCAGTCGTATAACTACGTGATCCTGCCGGTGGATTCCGCCGGCGCTCAGGCATTGGGTGCCAAGTCACTGAAGCCGGAGCGCTCGACCAACTTCAGCCTCGGTTTCGCCGTGACCCCAAGCGATGACTTGAGCCTCACGGTGGACGGCTACGTGATCAACCTGCGGGACCGCCTGGTGCTCAGCGAACGCTTCCAGGGCCCGGGCATTGCCTCCCTGTTGGACAGCATCGGCGTACCGGCCACGGCGGGCGCGCAGTACTTCACCAACGGCGCCAACACCCGCACCTCCGGGGTGGACGTGGTGGGCAACTACCGGCAGAACCTCGACCGCTACGGCTCGGTGAAATGGACGGCGGCGCTGAACTACAACCACACGCAGATCCTCAGCGTCAACGACACCCCGGCGCAGCTCGCCGCCCTGGGCAACTTCCAGTTGATGGGTCGCCAGTCACGGGCACTGATCACCAAGACCTCACCCAGCAGCAAGATGATCTTCTCCGCCGACTGGGCGATCCACGACTTCGACGTCAACCTGCGCCTGACTCGCTACGGCACCTACACCGAGGTCAACAGCTCCAGCGACGCGAGCCTGGACCGCACGTATTCGGCCAAGTGGATCACTGACCTCGACGTGGCCTACGCGATCAGCAAACAGCTGACGGTGGCCGTAGGTGCGCAGAACCTGTTCGACAAATACCCGGATCACATCGGCGTGAAGAACTCGTCGTTCGGCGATAACTGGGGCAGCTATTCGCCGTTCGGGTTTACCGGCGGGTATTACTACAGCCGGGTGCAGTACGCGTTCTGATTCAACAACCGCCAGCCAGGCGTTCACGCAGGAACTCGATCAACGCCTGCACCGGGCGCGAGCTCTGGCGGTGCTGGGGGTAAACGGCGGAAAGGGTCAGGGGTTCGGGCGCGCAGTCTTCCAGCAGCGTCACCAGGCGGCCGTCCTGCAAGGCTTGGGCAACGATAAAATTGGGTAGGTAGGTGATGCCCAACCCGGCCACGGCGGCATCCCGCAGCAACTCACCGTTGTTGACCCGCATGCGCCCGCTGACGTTGCGGGTGTGGGGTTTGCCATCGACCTTGAAGTGCCATTGCACCTGGCGACCATGGCCGTAAGGCAGGCATGCGTGATCGGCCAGGTCATCGGGCCTCTGCGGCGTGCCGTGGCGGGCCAGGTAGTCGGGACTGGCGCAATAGACGCGCTGCACACTGGCGATGCGTCGGGCGATCAGGGTCGAATCCTCGAGGGTGCCGATGCGCAGCACCAGGTCGTAGCCCTCGCTGATGAGGTCTACCGGGCGGTCGCTGAGGTCCACTTCCACGGTGACGTGAGGGTGGCGTTGCAGGAACAGCGGCAACAGGCAACCCAGGTGCGCCATGGCAAACGACAACGGCGCGCTCAGGCGAATGGTGCCTCGGGGCTCGGTGTTTTGCCCGGCGATGCCCTGCTCCACTTGCTCGACTTCACTGAGCAGGCGCAGGGCGGATTCGTAGTAACTCTGGCCCAGCGGCGTGACGTCCAGGCGGCGGGTGGAGCGGTTGAGCAGGCGTACGCCGAGGCGCTCTTCCAGCTGGATCAGGCGGCGGCTGACAAATTGCTTGGACAGGCCAAGATGCTCGGCGGCAGCGGTGAAACTGCCGGATTCCATGACCTGGCAAAACAGGCGCATGTCTTCGAAGGGGTTCATTGTCGCTTCTCGGTGGACGCTGGGCTGTTTTATAGCCGGTCAGTCGCCACATCACAAATCAAAATGTGGGAGCGGGCTTGCTCGCGAAGGCGGTGGGTCAGTCGGTACATGTATTGACTGGCACACCGCCTTCGCGAGCAAGCCCGCTCCCACATTGGATTACCTGCATATCAGAGAGCGGTTTATTTGGCCGTCAGCGCCGAGTAGCTGTTCATCAAATTGCGATAGTTGGGAATACGCGGCGACAGCAGATTCGCCAAGCCTTCCATGTCGTTGCGCCAGTCCACCTGCAGCTCGCAGGCCACCGAGAACCAGTTCACCAGCTGTGCACCGGCCGCCGTCATGCGTGCCCACGCCGCCTGTTGCACGGTCTCATTGAAGGTGCCCGAAGCATCGGTGACCACGAACACTTCAAAGCCTTCAGCCAGGGCCGACAACGTCGGGAAGGTCACGCAGACATCGGTCACCACACCGGCAATGATCAGTTGCTTGCGGCCGGTGGCTTTCACTGCCTTGACGAAATCTTCGTTGTCCCATGCGTTGATCTGGCCAGGGCGCGGGATGTACGGCGCGTCCGGGAACAGTTCTTTCAGCTCCGGCACCATCGGGCCATTGGGGCCGCTTTCGAAACTGGTGGTGAGGATAGTCGGCAGCTTGAAGAACTTGGCCAGGTCCGCCAGGGCCAGCACGTTGTTCTTGAACTCGTTGGGCGAGAAGTCCTGCACCAGGGAAATCAGGCCGGTCTGGTGATCCACCAGCAGGACCACGGCGTCATCTTTGTTCAGGCGTTTGTAAGTCATGGGAATACTCCTTTGAGGTTAGATTCAGAAGGCAAAACACGAGCAGCCAAACGCGCCCCAGAAACCCTGGAAGTCGCTGACCGGCACGTTCGAGAGACGCGCCCGTTCATGGCTATGGGAATGCACGCCACAGGGGCCGCTGCATTGGTGCACCTGGGCTTGCAGCGCTGACGCCGGGCGCCAGTGGCCCGGGACCTTGACCACCGGCGACCAGTCCGGCAGCACCGGCACGCTGGGTGGTGCGAAATCTTCAAAGTCGCCGGCGCCGTACACCACCTTGCCGCCGACCACGGTGAGTACCGATTCGATCCACTTGATGGCCTCCTCATCGACACTGAAGAAGTCCGCCGACAGTGCCGCCACGTCCGCCAGTTGGCCGACCTTGATCTGGCCCTTCTTGCCCTGCTCGGAGGAGAACCAGGCGCTGCCGTGGGTGAACAGTTCCAGGGCCGTCAGCCGGGGCAGCCCCTCGGCGTGCAGTTCCAGCCCGCCGACGGTGCGGCCGCTGACCATCCAGTACAGCGAGGTCCAGGGGTTGTAGCTCGACACCCGGGTGGCGTCGGTGCCAGCGCCCACCGGCACGCCTTCGGCGAGCATGCGTTTGATCGGCGGCGTGGCCTCGGCGGCCTTGGCGCCGTAGCGCTCCACAAAGTACTCACCCTGGAACGCCATGCGGTCCTGGATCGCGATGCCGCCGCCCAGCGCCCGCACGCGCTCGATGTTCTGCGGGGTGATGGTTTCGGCGTGGTCGAAGAACCATGGCAAGCCGTTGAACGGGATGTCGCGGTTGACCTTCTCGAACACGTCGAGCATCCGCGAGATCGACTCGTTGTAGGTGGCGTGCAGGCGGAACGGCCAGCGCTGTTCCACCAGGTGGCGCACCACCGGCTCCAGTTCCTGCTCCATGGTCAGCGGCAAGTCTGGGCGTGGTTCGAGGAAGTCTTCGAAGTCGGCCGCCGAGAACACCAGCATTTCGCCGGCGCCGTTGTGGCGCAGGTAGTCGTCGCCCTGATGCAGGGTCACGCTGCCGGTCCAGTTCTTGAAGTCGCTGAGTTCTTCCTTGGGCTTCTGGGTGAACAGGTTGTAGGCGATGCGCACGGTCAGTTGCTGGTCCTTAGCCAACTGTTCGATCACGGCGTAATCGTCGGGATAGTTCTGGAAACCACCGCCGGCGTCGATGGCGCTGGTCAGCCCCAGGCGGTTGAGTTCGCGCATGAACTGGCGGGTGGAATTCACCTGGTATTCCAGGGGCAGTTTCGGGCCCTTGGCAAGGGTCGCGTAGAGAATCATCGCGTTGGGCCGCGCCACCAGCATGCCGGTGGGGTTGCCGTTGTGGTCGCGCACGATCTCGCCGCCGGGCGGGTTCGGCGTGTCTTTGGTGTAGCCGGCCACCCGCAGGGCCGCGCGGTTGAGCAAGGCACGGTCATACAGGTGCAACACGAACACCGGCGTATCGGGGGCGGCCTGGTTGAGCTCGTCGAGGGTGGGCATGCGTTTTTCGGCGAACTGGAATTCGTTCCAGCCGCCCACCACCCTCACCCACTGCGGCGTGGGCGTGCGGTCAGCCTGATCCTTGAGCATGCGCAGGGCATCGGCCAGTGACGGCACGCCTTCCCAGCGCAGTTCGAGGTTGTAGTTCAGGCCGCCACGGATCAGGTGCAGGTGCGAGTCGTTGAGGCCAGGGATGACGGTGCGACCCTTGAGGTCGATGACCTGGGTACCACTGCCGCGCAGGGCCATGGCTTCACCGTCGGTGCCCACCGCGACGAAGCGTCCCTGGTGGATCGCTACTGCCGTGGCGCGGGGATTTTCACGGTCCACGGTGTGGAACTGGCCATTGAACAGAATCAGGTCGGCGTTCATAGGGTTTCCTTTACAGAGGCTTCAAGCCAGGGCGCGAACAGGCGGGTGGCCGCCGGCATCAGCAGGTATACCACCAGTACAACGATGGTCAGGGTGACCAGGAAGGTGGCGACGATGTAGTTGGACAGGAACGGGTGCAGCCGCAGTACCGGGCCCCAGATGATCGGCACCAGCAACGTCAGCGGCAGGATCACCAGCAGCGTGACCACTGCCTGTTTCCAGCGCGGCGGCTTGGCGGCAGCATCGGCCAGGGGCGAGAACCAGAACTCGTTGACCGCGCCGACTTCGGTCTGGTCGCCGTCGGCCAGCATCGGTGCGGCTTGGTTGATCAGCTCCAGGCGCTGCGGCGAATCGAGCCAGCGCTCCAGGTCTTCGGTGGAACGGTAACGCAGCACGCAGGTGAACAGCGCAAGGCCGCCCTGCTTGCTGCGCACCACGTCAACGCCGAGGTGGCCGGGACGCTCACCGGCAATACGCACGATGCGTCGCAGCCAGGCTTCGTAGTCGGCTTCAAGCCCGGGTTTTATGCGGTGCTTGACCACCAGGGTCACGACCTCGTCCGGCCCGCCTTGTGCTGTTGAGTCCATCGTGCCCTTCCCCTGGATGCTTGAACGTTCGCGCTAGTGTGCGACGGCCCGATCCAGAAAAATTGCATGCATGTGCTCAGTTCAACAGATGCTTGCAGCGGTCTACACTGGGGATTCATTCACCGGTAAGGTGTGTGAAAACAAGCGCCCATCGACCACGGATAGCGATCATGGCTCAACCAGCAGCTGCAACCGGAACCCTGTGTTCAGAGCGGGAACAGAGGGTCAAGCAATTGATCCTCGCCAATCTTGCTGGCCCCCTGGAGGTGACGGAACTGGCTCGCGCCTGTGAGCTGTCCCGCAGCCATTTCTCCAGGGCCTTCAAGCGCACCACCGGTGTATCGCCCCAGGAATGGATTCGCCAGCAACGCATCAAGCAGGCCAAGGTGCTGATCACCGGCTCCGCCCTGAGCCTGACGCAGATCAGCCAGGAATGCGGGTTCTGCGACCAGGCGCACTTCTGTCACCTGTTCAGCCGCAGCGAAGGCGTGAACCCAATGGCCTGGCGCAAACTTCAGCTGCACTACCGCCATCATCTGCGGACGGCACAGCTGGCGATCGTCAATCTAAAAGAGACAGTCATTCCGATTTCAGCTTCTTAATCAACCTATCGTTAACCAGTAATCTTCTCCTCACACCGAAGCCCTGCATCTCGCAGCCAGGCTTCCCTTGAGGAGAACACCCCATGCTGACCCTTCGCAAAGCCTCGGAACGCGGCGCCGCCAATCACGGTTGGTTGAAGTCGTTCCACACCTTCTCGTTCGCCAACTACTGGAATCCCAAAGAACAGGGTTTTTCCGACCTGCTGGTGATCAACGATGACCGGGTTGCCGCCGGCAAGGGCTTCGGCCAACACCCGCACCGCGACATGGAGATTTTCTCCTATGTGCTCGAAGGCGCCCTGGAACACAAGGACACCCTGGGCACCGGTTCGGTGATTCGCCCCGGCGACGTGCAACTGATGAGCGCCGGCAGCGGCGTGGCCCACAGCGAGTTCAACCACAGCCACACCCAGGGCGTGCACTTCCTGCAAATCTGGATCGTGCCGGATGTGGCGGGCGCCGAACCGCGCTATCAGCAGGAGCACTTCACCGAGGCGCAAAAACGCGGCCGGTTGCAGTTGATCATCTCGCCGGAAGGCACCGACGGCTCCCTCGGCGTGCGCCAGGACGCGCGGGTGTATGCCGGGCTGTTCAACGGCTTTGAAACCGCCAGCCTGCCGCTGGCCCCGGAACGCTACGCCTACATCCATGTGGCGCGGGGCAGCGTTGAAGTCAATGGCCAGCGCTTGCACGAAGGCGACGGCGCCCGAGTGCGCGATGAGCGGGAGATTCACCTGAGCCATGGGGAGGACGCCGAGGTGCTGGTGTTCGACCTGCGCCCTCGGGAACTGCCAGAAATGCCGTGATGAGCGACGCGATGGCCCGGGAAAACGGGCCATCGCTGGCGTCGATAGTCACCATCAGCCCAATGAAGTTCTCTTAAAAAATCTGCCGCGTAACATCGCATCCATACCAACCAACGACTTTCCCGGAGCACACCCTCATGAAACGCCAACTCTTGCTTAGCCTCGCTTTCTCGGTACTTGCTGTAAGCGCCTTTACCCAACCTGCCCTCGCTGAAGGCGGCGCGGATCGCCTGATGGACAGCCGCGTGGCTGAGGGTGGGTCTGACCGTATGCTGGAACGCCGCGTTGCTGAAGGCGGGTCTGATCGCCTGCTGGAACGTCGTGTTGCTGAAGGTGGTGCTGATCGCCTTCAAGAAAACCGTGTAGCTGAAGGTGGCGCTGAGCGTCTTCAAGAAAACCGCGTAGCCGAAGGTGGTGCTGATCGTCTTCAAGAAAACCGTGTAGCTGAAGGTGGCGCTGACCGCCTGATGGAAAACCGCGCGTAACCCCTGTCGTTCGCGGTTCACCCCCAGCCGGCCTGATCAGCCGGCTTTTTTTCGCCTGCTGTTAACTGATCCTCACAAGCGCCACGACCCCTGTGGCGAGGGAGCTTGCTCCCGCTGGGCTGCGCAGCAGCCCCAATGAACTCACCGCGTTTCTCCAGGAAGACCCCATTGGCAGGTGTTGGGGCCGCTTCGCAGCCCAGCGGGAGCAAGCTCCCTCGCCACACAAGCTCTCTGGCCATTAGTGAAGTTCACGGTCCAGCCACATCACCGCCTTGCCAATCTGCTGCCGTGCCTCAATCCTCGCGTGCACCTGCTGCACCTCTTCCAGCGCGTAATGCCCTTCGATATCCACCGTCAGCGAACCTTCGAGCATCGCCGCGAACACCGCATTGGCACGCCGTTGCACCGTAGGCCCGTCGGCCATGTGGTCGTTGAGCCGTGGGCGAGTCAGGAACAGTGAACCGGCCTCCCCCAACTCCATCGGATCGAGGTCAGTGATCGAACCGGAGACGTTGCCGTAATTGACGATCAGCCCCCGCGTACGACAGGCCTTGAAGCTTTCACGCAAGGTGGCCTTACCCACCGAATCGAACACCACGTCCACACCCCGCCCCTGCGTTACCTGCAAGACTCGATCGGCAAACCCGTCGTATGGCCAGGCGTGATCAGCACCGCGCTGAAGGGCAATCGCACATTTTTCAGTGCTGCTGCCGGTGGTGAATACCGTGGCACCGAGTCGCCGGGCCATTTGCACCAGCAACTGGCCGATGCTGCCGGACGCGGCATGGATCAGGCAGCTGTTGCCCGCCTGCAACCGCGCAACATCTTCAATCAGGTAGTGAGCCGTGCAGCCCTGGAACATCGCCGCAGCCGCCTGATCGAAGCTGATCGCATTGGGAATTTGCGCCACCCGCGCGGCGGGTACGCTGGCGTATTCGGCGAACGCGCCCCATGAAATGCACCAGGCCACTCGATCACCCGGCGCCAGATGGCTCACGCCCTCGCCTACCGCCACCACCACACCGGCCCCTTCCATACCCAGAGTGCACGGCAGCCGTACCGGGTAGGTCACCGACTTGGCGTACTTGCCCTGGCGGGTGTGAACATCCATGAAATTGATCCCGGCACAGGCCACCTTGACCAGTACATGGCCGGCGGTCACTTGGGGTTTGGGCACATCAAGGCGCAGTTGAACAACTTCCGGGCCGCCGTAGGTTTCAAGGGTAAGGGCTTTCATCGCGAGACAACTCCGTTTGCAGTGGGAATGCGCCATGGTAAAAGGCGCTACTCTGTACGAGAATTCCCCAATACCTCCCACCCTCCGTGCGAAAATAACCCGATGTTCGACTGGCAGGATCTGTATTTCTTCACCGTGCTGGCGCGCACCCAATCACTGTCGGCTGCCGCCCGCGAACTGCAGGTGGAACACGCCACTGTTGGCCGGCGCGTCAATGCCCTGGAAAAAGCCCTCGGCGTCAAACTGGTGGATCGCCTGCCCCGCAGCCGGCCGCTCACCGAGGAAGGCCTGGCATTGGCGAAGCTGGCGGCCGGCATGGGCGAGATGGCCACCGAAGTGATGCGCCTGTCCCGCGTGGCCTCGATCGAAGTGGCCGGCACCGTGCGGGTCAGTTGCCCGCCGTCGATTGCCATCCACTGCATCGCGCCCCATGTCGCACGCTTCAGGGCGCAATATCCCAAGCTGAATATCGTGTTGATGTCCTCGACGACGCTGGCCGCCCTCGACAAAGGCGAAGCCGACATTGCCCTGCGCACGGTGCGTCCCGATGAAGAAGCGCTGGTACGCAGAAAGGTCGGCGCCGTGCGTTTCGGGCTCTATGCCACGCCCGAGCTCAAGCAGTTACCCGCTGAACAGTGGACATTCATTGCCTATGACGCCACCCGCGACCACCTGCCCCAACAGGCGTGGATGCATCAGGTGCGCGGCAACCGCACGATTGCCTTCGCCGCCAGCGACCTGATCACCCAGCAAATGGCCGCCCGGTCCCAGGTGGGTGCGGTGGTGTTGCCCACGTTGGTGGGAGATCACGACGCGGCATTGGTGCGCCTGGCAACGACCACCGAAGGCCCGGTTCGCGATATCTGGCTGACGGTGTATCCGGATATGCGCCGCTCGCCTTCGGTGAAGGTGGTGATGGAGTTTCTGGTGAGCTGCATTGAAGGCGAGCCGCAGTTGCGGCGGTGAAACCGATTACTGCGCGGCGTACTGTTCGTCGCTGACCTGCTCCATCCAGTCCACCACCTTGCCGTCGAGCATTTCGTTGATCGCGATATGGGTCATGGCGGTGTTCGCCGTGGCGCCATGCCAATCCTTGACACCGGGTGCAATCCATACCGTGTCGCCGGGGCGAATGGCCCGCACGGGCTGGCCCGCATTTGCATTGTTGGTTGACGCGTTGCGTTATCGCGGCTGAAAGAAGTCCGTCAGGGCCGCGCCCAAGCCATCGAACACCACGGCGATGCGCGGGACCTTGCGCATGTCCTGATGCATGGCGATCCACACGTCAACCTTGAAATCCACCTGCGCGGGCAACACCCGCACCAGCCCGTGACGTTGTGCCACCTGGGCTGAACACACGCCGATCCCCAGCCCCGCACGCAACGCGGCCAACTGCGCGAGGTGATCGTCGGTGCGAATCACCGTACTGGGCGCCGAACAGTCGAAACCGCGCTCACCCAGGAATTCGATCTCCAGCAAGTTGCGGTCCGGCCCGATCAGCGGGTAGCCGTGCAATTGCGCAACGGTGTCCGGCGTGCCCTGCTCTGCCAACAGTTCGGGTGCGGCGTACAACCCTACGTGAAGGTCGCCGACCTTGCGCGCGACCACCGTGGATTCGACCGGGCGACGGATACGTACGGCGACGTCGGCCTCTTGCCGGGCAAGTGCCTGCAGCCGATTGGATACGCTCAGCTCGATGGCCAATTGCGGATGATCACGGCGCAGGCTGCGCAACATGGGCGGCAGCACTTCAACGCCCAGCAGCTTGCCGCTGGTGAGCCGCACCGTGCCGCCGGCGAGGGCCGTGTCGGCCGAGGCTGCGCGGCTGAAGGCGTTGGCGGCAACGGCCATCGCTTCAACGTGGCTGATCAGGTCCTTGGCCGTGTCGGTGGGCAACAGCCCGGCAGGTGAGCGGATAAACAGGCTGACCCCGACGCTCTGCTCCAGGGCCTCGATCCGTCGCCGCGCGGTGGCCTGGGCGATCCCCAGCAAACGGGCCGCGCCCGAAAGGCTGCCGGTGCGCAACACGGCGAGGAAGGCGCGCTGGGTTTCCCATTGGAGTTGCGGGGCGTTCATACATTTCCTGTGAGCCGCTGGGCAGTTTTGGCGGATGTTCTTTGTTCGGGGGCTGCGGCATGCTGGCGAGCATAACCGATGGGGCTTTCGCCCTCACTTTGCACAGGATCGTTTTTGATGACACTCACGGGCCAATGTCGCTGCACCCGCGTGACCTACACCCTCGATACCGACGCGCCGCTGGCGGTGTATGCCTGCCATTGCCGCCACTGCCAGACCTGGAGCGGCAGCGCGTTTGCCCTGCATGCGCTGTTGCCGGCGGATGCGCTGCGGGTTGAAGGTTCGCTGACGGAATATGCCTATGACGTTGATGGGCAGCGCTCGGAACATCGGTTGTGCGGGGTGTGCCATACGCGGATCTGCAACACCACGACGGCCGCGCCGGGGTTGGTTGTGCTGCGGGTCGGGACACTGGATGAGAGCCCGTCCGTGCAGCCGGTGGCGCATATCTGGCTGCGGCACAAGCAGCCGTGGGTAACGCTGGCGGAGGGTGTTCCGACCTGGCCGGAAAGCCCTGCGCCCCAGGCGTTTGCGCAGGCGTTGAGCGTTCCCCTGTAGACATGACTCACACCCACACTGTGGCGAGGGAGCTTGCTCCCGCTGGGTTGCGCAGCAACCCCAAAAGCATTGACCGGCCCATCCTGAAAGACCGCAGCGGCCTACCAGGGGGCGCTTCGCACCCCAACGGGAGCAAGCTCCCTCGCCACATTGGGCTCTGCGTCGATGTTGAGGCTCAGCACTTCGCCATTGCGCAACTGCCAGGCGAAGAAGTCTGAGAAATCATCGCGAACCAATGCGCGAATCGCCTTGGCGACAACCCCATGGGCAACCAGCACCACCACCTGTTGCCCATGGTTCACCAGCAACTGATTCAATCCGCCCCGGATGCGCTCGACGAACTGCGAGATTGACTCACCGTCCGTGGGTGCCCGCTCCCATTGCCGGGTAATATTCTGCGCCCAAAGGTCGGGATAACGCTGCGCCGCCTCCGCCTGGGTCAGTCCCTCAAACACCCCCACGCCGCGCTCACGAAACGCATCCAGCGTAGGCAGTTGCAGCCCATCATCCGCAAACACAATGGCCGCCGTTTGCTGAGCCCTGCGCAGCGGCGAGACGATGACGGCGTCGATCTGCGCCGGCAATTTTTCCCGCAACTCCCGCGCCTGCAGCACGCCCCGTTCGTTGAGATCAATGTCCAGCGAGCCCTGGTAACGCCCCTCGGCATTGGCTTGAGTTTCGCCGTGACGAACAACATACAACTGCATACCGCCCTCCTTCATCCTGACGCTGAAAGGCCGCGAACGGCGCACCCGATAAAGGCCTAAGCTAAGATCGAAAAATTATTTATCGAATGTTTTTTAGAACAATAAGCTCACCTTAATCCATTAAGAGTCGAGCACGCCATGCCCCAGTTTTCGCTCCATCGTCTTTTCATCACTGGCCTGGCCACACTGGGCCTCTGCACCACCCTGAGCACACAAGCCCAGGAAACCGTACGCATCGGCTACCAGAAATCCTCGACCCTGATCACCTTGCTGAAAACCCAGGGCACCCTGGAAAAAGCCCTCAAGGCCGACGGCATCGACGTCACCTGGCACGAGTTCCCCAGTGGCCTGCCGCTGCTGGAAGCACTCAACGTCGGTAACGTGGATATCAGCGCCGACGTGGCCGACACCGTGCCGATCTTCGCCCAGGCCGCCCAGGCCAAGCTCACCTACTTCGCCCAGGAAGCGCCCTCGCCCCAAGCCCAGGCGATCGTGGTGCGCAAGGACTCGCCGATCCAGCAACTGGCGGATTTGAAAGGCAAGAAAATCGCCGTGACCAAGGCCGCCGGCACTCACTATTTATTGATCGCTGCCTTGAACAAGGCGGGGCTGGCCTTCTCCGATATCGAGCCGGCGTACCTGACGCCCGCCGATGGCCGCGCTGCATTTGAAAACAACAAGGTTGATGCCTGGGTCACGTGGGAACCGTTCCTCACCAGCGTGCAGCGCCAACTGCCCACCCGCACCCTTGCGGACGGTACCGGGCTGGCCAGCTACAAGCGCTATTACCTGACGGTTACGCCCTACGCCAAGGCGCATCCCGAAGTGCTGAAGCTGGTGTACGAGCAGTTGCACCAGGCTGGCAAGTGGGTGAAGAGCCACCCGCGTGATGCCGCGAAAGTGCTGGGGCCATTGTGGGGCAACCTGGATGTGGAGACTGTCGAGGCCGCCAATGCTCATCGCAGTTATGAGGTACAACCGGTGACGCTGGATCAACTGGGGGAGCAACAGAAGATTGCGGATGCGTTCTTCAAGGCGGGGTTGTTGCCCAAGGCGGTGGATGCGCAGGATGTGCAGGTGTGGAAACCCTGAGGCAGTCAACTGTGGGAGCCGGGCTTGTCCGCGATGCAGACAACTCGGTACTCCAGTCATACCGCGGTGATGCCATCGCAGCCTCGCCAAAGCTCGACAGCTCCCACAGGTGATGTTCAGGGCCTGGACTATCGGCGGTGTCAGCTTTTACGCGTCGCGTCATCCAGCGCAAGGATGGTATGAGCATTGGTCACCGTGGTCGCCAGGGTATTGATCACTCCCGAGCGCAACGCCCCCAGCGTCGCCGCCGCCTTGGTGTTTTCACTGGCAATCGCCACCACATCCGGAATCCGAAACAGCTCCTGCACCGTCAACCCGATCACCCGCCCCTGAATCGCGTTGACCGCCGGCTGGCCATGAATGTCGATGAAGTCATAACCCATCATGTCCCCCACCGTGCCGGACAACCGCGCCTGTGCAATTTCCTGGGGCGAAAACCACCCCATGCGCACCATGTTGCTGTTTTCACTCATGTCACCGATGCCGATCAACGCCATGTCCGCACGGCGGGCACGGTCAAGCGTGGAACGCACCGTATCGTTGCTGATCAACACCCCACGCAGTTCCGGGTTGGCCACCAGCGCCGGGGCGTACAGGCTTTCACTCTCGCCACCAAACCGCAGGGCCAGGCGCCGGCAAATATGGTCGGGGTTCATGTATTCACCCGCCTTGAGCGAACCGCCAATGGCGCACACAAACGTGCAGTTGCGGGTCACCGGCAAAAATACGTTATCGGCCACCGCACCGACATTACGCCCCATGCCAACCGCGACGATCATCCCGTCGCTGAGGGTTTTGTTCAGGTAGTTGGCCACCAGGCTCGCCACCGCCGAGCGCTGGGTGTCCGGGTCGCTGTGGTCGACCGCAATCAAGGCGCGGTCCAGCTGGAAGCGCTCCACCAGCGCCTGTTCCAGCTCGTTGTTCATCGCCGGGTGCTGCAACACCCGCACCTCGACAATCCCTTCATCCCGTGCGCGTTTGAGCAGGCGGCTGACTTTTGCCCGGGACAGGTCGAAGCGCTTGGCGATGGCTTCCTGAGTGACGTTCTCAAGGTAATAGAGCATCGCCACTTCGGTCATCAGGTCGATGTCGCTGGCGATGCGCTGGGTACTGTCACTCATGGGCACGGGCTTCCGTTTCGGTGTCAAAGGCGCATTCTCCCGACTCTTGCCCCGTTCCGTCCACTACTGATGCCCGTCACGCTCGATCGCGTTGATGCGGTCGACCTTGGCCCCGGAACGCGCGGCTTCGAACTCCGACTCCAGGAACGACTTGACGATGCTCTTGGCCAGTTCCGCGCCGATCACCCGTGCACCGATGGACAGGATCTGCGCATCGTTGCTCTTGCGTGCCCGCTCCGCCGAATAGGTGTCATGGGCCTGGGCCGCACGAATCCCCAGGACTTTGTTGGCCGAGATGGCCATGCCGATGCCGGTGCCGCACACCAGCACGCCCAAGCGTTGCTCGCCGGCATTGATCGCCGTGGCCACCGCCAGGGCAATGTCCGGGTACAGCACCGGCGCCGTGGAATGGGTGCCGAAGTCCGTCACCGGGTAACCCAGCGCCTCGATATGGCGCTTCAACAGTTCTTTGAGCTCATAACCCGCTTCATCGCATCCGATAGCCACCGGGAAAGGTGTGTTCATGGCGTTTGGCTCCGCTGCCGTTTTGGGTGCTGGAGAGTGATCATATGATCACTCAGTGAAATTTAGCTCAGTCATTTCTCGGATATTCCAGTCGCCCTGTCAAGCAGGATTTAGCTGACCTCCCAGTCAAAGCCCTCTAAATCGGCGTACTTTGCGCAAATCCATCCATTTACAACTTTTCAGTGAAAGAGATTGACTGATCAGAATTTCATTTGATACACATATGCTCACAGCGAAACATGACTGTGCGACCTAATAAGAATTCACAGCACGAGGACACGCCGATGGCCACGCCATTACTGCTCCAGGCTGAACACGTCGCCAAGGCTTACGCCGGGATTCCTGCCCTGCGTGAGGGGCGCCTCTCTCTGCGGGCCGGCAGCGTCCACGCCCTGTGCGGCGGCAATGGCGCAGGCAAATCGACTTTCCTGAGCATCCTGATGGGCATCACCCAGCGTGACGCCGGGACCATCCTGCTCAACGGCTCCCCCGTTCAGTTCAACCGCCCCAGCGAAGCACTCGCGGCGGGGATCGCGATGATCACCCAGGAGCTGGAACCCATTCCCTACATGACCGTCGCCGAAAACATCTGGCTGGGCCGCGAACCGCGCCGCGCCGGCTGCATCGTCGACAGCAAGGAGCTCAACCGGCGCACTCGCGAACTGCTGGAAGGCCTGGAGTTCGACGTCGACGCCACCAGCCCCATGCATCGCCTGAGCGTGGCGCAGATCCAGCTGGTGGAGATCGCCAAGGCATTCAGCCACGACTGCCAGGTGATGATCATGGACGAGCCCACCTCGGCCATCGGCGAGCGCGAGGCCGAAACCCTGTTCAAGGCCATCCGCCGCCTCACCGCCCGTGGTGCCGGCATCATCTATGTGTCGCACCGCCTCAGTGAACTGGCGCAGATTGCCGACGACTACAGCATCTTTCGCGACGGCGCCTTCGTTGAGACCGGGCGCATGGCCGATATCGACCGCGCCCACCTGGTGCGCGGCATCGTCGGCCAGGAACTGACCCGCATCGACCACAAGGTCGGCCGCGAATGCGCCGCCGAATGCTGCCTGGACGTCGACAGCCTGAGCCGCGCCGGCGAGTTCCAGGACATCAGCCTGCAACTGCGCCAGGGCGAGATTCTCGGCATCTACGGGCTGATGGGCTCGGGCCGCAGCGAATTCCTCAACTGCATCTACGGCCTCACCACGCCGGACTCCGGCAGCGTGACCCTGCAAGGCAAACCGATGCCCATCGGCCTGCCCAAGGCAACGATCCAGGCCGGCATGTCACTGGTCACCGAAGACCGCAAGGACAGCGGCCTGGTGCTCAGCGGCAGCATCCTCTCGAACATCGCATTGTCGGCGTACAAGCAGCTGTCGAGCTGGTCGCTGATCAATGCCCGCAAGGAAAACCAACTGGCCCAGGACATGGTCAAGCGCCTGCAGATCAAGACCACTTCCCTGGACCTGCCGGTGGAATCCATGAGCGGCGGTAACCAGCAAAAAGTGGTGCTCGCCAAATGCCTGTCGACCCAGCCGATCTGCCTGCTGTGCGATGAGCCGACCCGGGGCATCGACGAAGGCGCCAAGCAGGAGATCTATCACCTGCTGGACCAGTTCGTGCGCGCCGGCGGCGCGGCGATTGTGGTGTCGTCCGAAGCCCCGGAATTGCTGCACCTGAGTGACCGTATTGCCGTGTTCAAAGGCGGAAGGCTGGTGACCATCAGCAGCGATACCGCCCTTTCCCAGGAAGCCTTGTTGAGTCTTGCCTCATGAATGCCAAATCACTTTCTACACCTGCAGCCGCCCCCGTCACGACCGCACCCCGCAGCCGCCTGCGCCTGTCCCTCGACCGCTTCGGCCTGCCGCTGGTGTTCATCCTCCTGTGCCTGGTGATGGCCTTCGCCAGCGAATACTTCATGACCTGGCGCAACTGGATGGACATCCTGCGCCAGACCTCGATCAACGGGATCCTCGCCGTGGGCATGACCTACGTGATCCTGACCAAGGGCATCGACCTGTCGGTGGGCTCGATCCTGGCCTTTGCCGGGCTGTGCAGCGCCATGGTCGCGACCCAGGGCTATGGCGTGCTGGCGGCGGTCAGCGCCGGGATGTTCGCCGGGGCGATGCTCGGGGTGGTGAACGGCTTTATGGTCGCCAACCTGTCGATCCCGCCCTTTGTCGCGACCTTGGGCATGCTGAGCATTGCCCGGGGCATGACCTTCATCCTCAACGACGGCAGCCCGATCACCGACCTGCCCGACGCGTACCTGGCACTGGGTATCGGCAAGATCGGCCCGATTGGCGTGCCCATCGTGATCTTCGCCGTGGTCGCGCTGATCTTCTGGATGGTGCTGCGCTACACCACCTACGGCCGCTATGTGTACGCGGTGGGCGGCAACGAGAAGAGCGCGCGCACCTCCGGGATCGGCGTGCGCAAGGTGATGTTTTCGGTGTACGTGGTCTCGGGCCTGCTCGCCGGGCTGGCCGGTGTAGTGCTGTCGGCGCGCACCACCTCTGCCCTGCCCCAGGCCGGCACCTCGTATGAGCTGGATGCGATTGCCGCCGTGGTAATCGGCGGCACCAGCCTGTCGGGCGGTACCGGCACGATTGTCGGCACGCTGTTTGGCGCATTGCTGATCGGCGTGATCAACAACGGCCTGAACCTGCTCGGCGTGTCCTCCTATTACCAGCAGGTCGCCAAGGGCCTGATCATCGTGTTCGCAGTGCTGATTGACGTGTGGCGCAAGAAGAAACGCTAGTTCTGAAAACTACCACTACAACAATAACGGAGTTCTCTCATGAAACCTGGTACGACTTTGGCCGCCGTCGCGGCACTCTCCCTGCTCGCCAGCAGTGTCACCCTGGCCGCCGATGGCAAGACCTACAAGATCGGCGCCGCCGTGTACGGGCTCAAGGGCCAGTTCATGCAGAACTGGGTGCGCGAGCTGAAGGAACACCCCGCAGTCAAGGACGGCACCGTGCAGTTGACCGTGTTCGACGGCAACTATGACGCACTGACCCAGAACAACCAGATTGAAAACATGGTGACCCAGCACTACGACGCGATCCTGTTTGTGCCGATCGACACCAAGGCCGGCGTCGGCACCGTGAAGGCCGCCATGAGCAATGACGTGGTGGTGATCGCCTCCAACACCAAGGTGGCGGACGCCAACGTGCCTTATGTTGGCAACGATGACGTGGAAGGCGGTCGCCTGCAGGCCCAGGCCATGGTCGACAAACTCAAGGGCCGCGGCAACGTGGTGATCATCCAGGGCCCGATTGGCCAGTCGGCGCAGATCGACCGCGAAAAGGGCGAGATGGAAGTACTGGGCAAGCACCCGGACATCAAGATCATCGAGAAGAAAACCGCCAACTGGGACCGCGCCCAGGCCCTGGCCCTGACCGAAGACTGGCTGAACGCACACCCCAAGGGCATCAACGGGGTGATCGCGCAAAACGATGACATGGCCCTCGGTGCGGTGCAGGCGTTGAAGTCCCATGGGCTGACGTCCAAGGATGTGCCGGTGACATCCATCGACGGCATGCCGGATGCGATCCAGGCGGCGAAGAAAGATGAAGTGACCACCTTCCTGCAGGACGCCCAGGCCCAGTCTCAAGGCGCGCTGGATGTGGCGCTGCGGGCGCTTGCAGGCAAGGATTACAAGCCGCAGTCGGTGATCTGGGAACGTTATGGCAAGGACGTGAAATGGGGTGACGGCACCGCCAGGAACTACATCCTGCCGTGGGTGCCGGTGACCAATGCGAATGCGGATGCGCTGTACCAGCAGGTGAGCGGTACGAAGTAAGTTTTGACTTGAAACCCGGTCAAGTGTGGGAGCGGGCTTGCTCGCGAAAGCGGTGGATCATTCAACAGATGTGCCACCTGATACACCGCTTTCGCGAGCAAGCCCGCTCCCACATTGGATCTCCACCGATCTGAAAAATGGAGTCATGTTCATGTCTGGATTCTGGAATCAAGCCTTCGACCTCACCGGCCGCTGCGCCGTGATCACCGGCGGGGCCGCCGGGATCGGTCTGGCTTGTGCCAGCCTGCTGGTGGAACGCGGCGCGCGGGTGGCCCTGCTGGACCGCGACCCGGCCGTGGTCGAAGTCGCCGCCAGCCTCGGCGCCGGGAACATCGGCATCGCCGTGGACCTGCGCCAACTCGACCAGGTGCACAGCACCGTCGATTACGTATTCGATCACTTCAAACGCCTGGATTACCTGGTCAACAGCGCCGGCGTGGCCCTGCTGGACAAGGCCCTCGACGTCAGTGAAAACGCCTGGGACACCACTCTCGACATCAACCTCAAGGCCAGTTTCTTCGTGGCCCAGGCCTGCGCCAAACACATGCTGGCCCAGGGCAGCGGGCGCATCGTCAACCTCGCCTCCCAAGCGGCAGTGATCGGCCTGGACCGTCACGTCGCCTACTGCGCCAGCAAGGCCGCCGTGGTCGGCATGACCAAGGTGCTCGCCATGGAATGGGCGCCGCATATCAACGTCAACGCCATCTCCCCGACCATCGTCGAAACCGCCCTCGGCAAAAAGGCCTGGGCGGGCGAGCTGGGGGAACGGGCCAAATTGCAGATCCCGGCGGGCCGCTTTGCCCAGCCGGAAGAAATCGCCGGGCTGGCGTTGTACCTGCTCAGCGACGCCGCACAGATGATCACCGGGGAAAACGTGGTGATCGACGGTGGCTACAGCATCCAGTAATTGATCTTTTGTCGTGAGGTTTATCGTCATGTCTACCGTTACCGAACGCACTGCCGAACAACTGTCTCCCGTCATTCCGAAAACCATGCAGGCCGTGGTCTGTCACGGCCCCGAAGACTATCGCCTGGAGACCGTCGATGTGCCGACGCCCGGCCCCGACGAGATCCTCACCAAGGTCGAGCTGTGCGGCATCTGCATGGGCGACATCAAGACCTACCGCGGCGCGCCCTCGTTCTGGGGCGACGCCGAGCAGCCGCGCTACGTGAAGCCGCCGATGATTCCCGGCCACGAATTCGTATGCCGCGTGGTCGCCCTTGGCCCAGGCGCGGAGAAGCGTGGGGTGAAGGTCGGCGACCGGGTGATTTCCGAACAGATCGTGCCGTGCTGGGGCTGCCGCTTCTGCAACCACGGCCAGTACTGGATGTGCCAGAAACACGACCTGTATGGTTTTCAGAACAACGTCCAGGGCGCCATGGCCCAGTACATGATCTTCACCAAGGAAGGCATCATCCACAAAGTACCGGACTCGATTGCCCCGGACGAAGCCATCCTGATCGAACCCCTGGCCTGTTCGCTGCACGCGGCGGAACGGGCGAATGTGGATTTCGACGACATCGTGGTGGTGGCCGGCGCCGGCACCCTGGGCCTGGGGATCATCGGTGCGGTGCGCATGCGCAACCCGAAAAAACTCATCGTGCTCGACATGAAACCCGAACGCGCTGCCCTCGCCCTGCGCATGGGTGCGGATGAAGTGTGGAACCCGGCCGAAGTCGACGTGATGGCGAAGATTCGCGAGATCACCGACGGCTACGGTTGCGACATTTACATCGAAGCCACCGGGCACCACAAGGCGGTGAACCAGGGCTTGGCGATGTTGCGCAAGCTGGGGCGCTTCGTGGAATTCAGCGTGTTCAACGACGAGGCCACGGTGGACTGGTCAATCATCGGTGACCGCAAGGAACTGGACGTGCTGGGCTCGCACCTCGGCCCCTACATGTACCCGCGCGCCATCGACTTTATCGGCAACCGCAAGATCGACATGCGCGACGTGGTGACCCACAAGTTTGCCCTGGCGGACTTCAAGGAAGCGTTTGCGGTGATGGAGCGCGGGGACAAGTCGCTTAAAGTCGTCCTGGAACCCTGATTGGCCCAATAACACAAAACCCTGCGGGCGCCGGGCTTAGGCTTTTTGTGGGAGCTGGCTTGCCTGCGATGCAGACGCCTCGGTCTATCTGTGACACCGAGCCGATGCAATCGCAGGCAAGCAAGCTCCCACAAAAGCCCCCGGCTCCCACACCAAGAACAAGAACACAGGAAACCGCGTTATGAATCGAGTGATAAACGATCCGGACCAGGTGGTGGAGGACATGCTGCGGGGTATTCTGGTCGCGCACCCCGAGCTGCGCCAATACGAAACCAATCCCCGGGTGATCGGCAAGGCCAAGCCGTCACCACAGGGCCGAGTGGGCATCGTGACCGGCGGCGGCTCCGGCCATGAACCGGCGTTCCTTGGCTATGTCGGCCCGGGCCTGGTGGACGCCGTGGCCGTCGGCGAAATCTTCTCCTCGCCCACCGCCAAAAGCTTCTTCGACGCCTTCCGTGCCGCCGACCACGGCGCCGGCGTGGCGTGCCTGTACGGCAACTATGCCGGCGACAACATGAACGTGAAGCTGGCGATGAAGATGGCCGCCAGCAAGGACATGCGCATCCGCACCGTGGTCGCCAACGACGACGTGGCCTCGGCGCCCAAGGCCGACATCGCCAAGCGTCGCGGCGTGGCAGGCGAGATCTTCATGTGGAAGGTCGGCGGTGCGGCCGCGGCCCAGCATTACGACCTGGACGGGGTGATTCGTGTCGCCCAGAAAGCGGTCGACAACTGCCGCTCCATCGGCATCGGCCTCACGCCCTGCACCATCGCAGCGGTGGGCAAGCCGAACTTCCAGATTCCCGACGGGCAGATGGAGTTGGGCATCGGCCATCACGGCGAACCGGGCATTGAAGTCATCCCGATCGAATCCGCCGAGGCCATGGCGGCCCGCATGCTCGCACCGATCCTCGCCGACCGCGACTTCAGCCAGGACGACAGCGTGGTGGTGCTGGTCTCGGGCCTGGGTGCGACGCCGGTGATGGAACTTTACATTTTCTACGCCGAGGTTGAACGTCAGCTGCAAGCCAGGGGCTTGAAGATTCACCGCTGCTACGTGGGCAACTACTTCACCTCCCTGGAAATGATGGGCGTGACCCTGACCTTGCTGGGCCTGGACGCCGAGCTGAAATCCCTGATCGACCAACCCTGCCGTTCCATCGGCATGACCCAGGCGGACTAAACCATGAGCCAGCATTTCTCCACCCACGACGGCAGCGCCATCGTCGCCGACCTGGTCAGCGTGATCGTTGCCAACCGCGAATACCTGAGCGAAGTCGACGGCGCCATTGGCGATGGCGACCACGGCATCAACATGGCCAAGGGGTTTGCCCATTGCGGGCGCACCATTGAAGGCCGCCAGCTGACCCTGGCCGAAGCCCTGGATGAGTTGACACTGAGCCTGATGGAAGGCATCGGCGGCTCCATGGGGCCGTTGTATGGCAGCCTGTTTATCGGCATGGCGGATGAGGTGCGCGGCAGCGAACAGATTGACGCGGCGACCTTTGCCCATTTGCTGCGGGGGGGGTTGACCTCGTTGCAGGACATCACCGAAGCCGGCGTGGGTGACAAGTGTTTGATGGACACCTTGATTCCGGCGGTGGAAGCGTTTGAACAGGCCAATGGGTCGGGGGCGTCATTCAGTGAGGCGTTGGAGGCGATGAAAAGTGCTGCTTCGCGGGGGCGGGATTCCACCAGGGACCTGGTGGCAAAAATCGGCCGCGCCAGCCGCCTGGGCGAGCGCTCACTGGGTGTACTGGATGCCGGAGCGGTATCGTGCTGCTTGATACTGACGCGATTGGCGGATTCGGTTCAACCGCGGTTGGTGTAGTGCTTGAAATGACCCCTTCGCGAGCAAGCCCGC
>NZ_JACAQC010000030.1:77608-83388 GCF_013385345.1 Pseudomonas sp. I8001 | reverse complement strand
CGGGCTTGCTCGCGAAGGCAGCAACACACTTAACCCGTGAAGCACCTAACCCGCCGCGATCAAACCTTCAACCTGGCTACCTGCTTCACCTGCTCTATATACCGCGCCACCGCCGGCGCCTTTTCAAAGCGCCGGTAAATCAGCGACAACCAGGACGACGCCTCGCTGCCTTCAATGCTGCGGTACACGACATTCGGCAAGCTCACATGCCCCACCACCGACTCCGGCACTACCGCTACGCCCTGCCCCAGTGACACCAACGCAATCACCGCCACCAACCCACCCGGCTGTGGCCCCAGTCGCGGCGCATAACCACCCTGCGCCGCCACGTGCAGCGTGCCGCTGATCTGCTCGGGCAAGATAAACGTCTCGTTCTGCAGGTGCTCGCAACTGATTGCCTTCAACCCCAGCAGCCACGAATCCTGGGGCAACGCCAGCACAAACCCTTCACTGCTCAACCGCACCGCTTCGACCCCATCAGGCAAGGTCATCGGCGAACGAATGTAGCCAATGTCGAAACGCCCCTCCGCCACCAGCCCCGGCAACGCCGCCATGGGACTCTCGCGCACGCTGAGGCTCACGTCCGGGCAGTCCGCGCAGAACGACTGCACCTGACGCTGCAACAACCCCGAATACACCGCCGACGCCACATAACCCAGTTCGATATGACCGATCTCGCCACGCCCGGCGCGCTGGGCATTGCGTTGGGCAAACTCGAACTGGCGCACGGTGGCCTCTGCCTCGATCAGCAAGGCCGCGCCCGCCTCGGTCAGGCTGACCTCGCGCTGGCGGCGGATAAACAAGCGCGTACCGAGGGTGGTTTCCATGTCCTGGATCTGCCGGCTCAGGGTCGGCGGCGCGATACCCAGCTGTTCGGCAGCACGGGTGAAATTGCGTTGCCGGGCAACCGCCAGGAAGTAGCGGAAATGACGTATTTCCATCACAGGATTAGCTCAAAGGTAATGAAGTTCTGTATGGCGCCTAACAAGGACGCCACCTGCCGGGGATAAGCTCGCAGTACGTTCACAGTAGAGAGGCTTTCCCATGTTCGTCAAATCATTGGTCCTGGTGCTTGCCGGTCTTTGCACCGTGCCCGCAGCGCTGGCCGCAGAAGCCCCCGCAAGCATTGCCCACAAGGCAATCCTGAGCCTGGCAACGGCCCAGCAGATCGCCGCACACGCGCGCAAGGTCGCCGCCGACAAGGGCTGGCCCTGCGCCGTAGCCATCGTCGATGACGGTGGCTGGCCGATCCTGACGCTGCGCATGGATGGCGCTCCCGTGGTGGCCGGTATCGAGCTGGCCCAAGGCAAGGCGCGCACTTCAGCGCTCTTCAAGCGGCCGTCCGGGGACCTGGAAAACGCCATCAACAATGGCCGCCCGGCAGCCATCACCGCCGGCCTGTTGATGATGAAGGGCGCCAAGCCAATCATCCTTGAAGGCCAGGTAGTGGGCGCCATCGGCATCAGCGCAGATACTCCGGCCCACGATGACGAGATCGCCCTCGCGGCGGTGGCTTCGGTGCAGCCATGAGCAAGGTCAGCCCGCGCCTGACACTGCTGACCGCCTCCGGGGTCTGTTCGCTGATCGTGCTCGACACCAACATCGTCGCCGTGACCCTGCCGAGCATCGCCCGGGACCTGGGGGCGAATTTTGCCGATATCGAATGGGTGGTCAGCGCTTATATGCTGGCCTTCGCCGCCCTGTTATTGCCGGCCGGAAGCATTGCCGACCGCTTTGGCCGCAAGAAGACCCTGGTCTGGGGCCTGGGTATTTTCATCCTCGCCTCCCTCGGCTGCGGTGCGGCGCCGAATGCGTTGTTCCTGGATATCGCTCGCGCCGTCAAAGGTGTCGGCGCAGCGCTGCTGCTGACCTCGGCCCTGGCCTCCATCGGCCATACCTTCCATGACGAAGTGGAACGCGCCAAGGCCTGGGCCTTCTGGGGCGCGTGCATGGGCGTGGCGATGACCGCCGCACCGACCCTCGGCGGGTTGATTACCCAATACCTGGGCTGGCGCTGGATTTTCTATCTGAATTTGCCGGTCGGCCTGGTGCTGATGGGACTGGTGCTGCGCGCGATTCCGGAATCCCGCGATGCCCAGGCTGCAAGGCTCGACCCTTGGGGCAGCCTGAGTTTCAGTGCCAGCCTGCTGTGCCTGATCTGGGGCTTGATCGAAGCCAACCGTATCGGCTGGGACAACCCGCTGACTTACGCGCGGCTGCTGGGAGGCGCTGCGTTGCTGGGTGTTTTTGTACTCGCCGAACGCCTGCAACAACGGCCCATGGTCGACCTGCAACTGTTCAGGCACCCGCGCTTTATCGGCGCACTGCTGGGGATGTTCGCCTACGCCGGCTGTGCCCAGGTGATGATGACGCTGCTGCCGTTCTACTTGCAAAACGGCCTGGGCTTATCCGCGATTGCCTCCGGGCTGGGCATGTTGCCGTTTGCCTTGACCATGTTGATTTGTCCGCGGATAGGCGCCCGACTGGCTAGCCGTTTTGCCCCGGCAACGATGATGGCGACGGGGCTGGCGTTGGTGGGGTGCGGCAACCTGCTGAGTGCCTGGGCGGTCAATATCGGCGGCTATCTGCCGTTCGCCCTGGCGATTGCCGTCACGGGGGCCGGCGCGGGATTGCTCAATGGCGATACGCAGAAAAACATCATGGCTTGCGTGCCACGGGACCGCGCGGGGATGGCGTCGGGCATGAGCACCACCATGCGCTTCAGCGCGATCATGTTGGCGATCGGGGTGTATGGGGCGTTGTTGAGCAGCCATAGCGAACAGTTGCTGCACACGAGCATCGGCTCCCAGTGGCAGGAACAGGCGGCAGGGATTGCTTCACGGGTAGTGGCTGGCGATATGCCGGCGGCCATGGCGTTGCTGCCCGAGTCCGCGCGGGACACGGTGCAGCCACTGGCGCGGCAGGCGTTCGTCGGCGGGTTCAGCGTGGTGCTATGGGTGGCGGGGTTGTTGGGTTTGCTGGGGGCGTTGGTGGTGGGATCGTTGATGCGGCATCCCATACCGGCGGTGCCGCAGGTCTCTTTACTGACTCGATAATGCGACCACCACGACCCAATGTGGGAGCGGGCTTGCTCGCGAATGCGGTGGGTCAGTCAATACATCTGTGACTGATCCACCGCATTCGCGAGCAAGTCGAATCGTCGCACCGCCGCTCCCACATTTTGATCTTCGAACGTCAGCTGGAATTGTTACCAGAAACGCTGCTGGGTCAGGCGACTCCACCAAGTCAGCAGCACCCGGTCGACCGAACCGCTGGCAGCCAGGCCCACCCGCTCCTGCAGGCTTTTACGCTCGGCATAGTGCAGGTGGAACACCTCGGCGGTCTTGGCCTTGGTCGCCAGGTATTCGTCGCTGGTTTGCAGCTGGTCCACCAGTTGCTTGTCCAGCGCCGCGACACCCAGCCAGACTTCGCCGGTGGCCACGTCATCAATCGCCAGCTGCGGGCGGTAGCGCGACACGAAGTTCTTGAACAGTTGATGGGTGATGTCCAGGTCTTCCTGGAACTTCTCCCGGCCCTTCTCGGTGTTTTCGCCAAACACGGTCAGGGTGCGTTTGTATTCACCGGCGGTCAGCACTTCGAAGTCGATGTCGTGCTTCTTCAGCAGGCGGTTGACGTTGGGCAACTGCGCCACCACGCCAATCGAGCCAAGGATGGCAAACGGTGCGCTGATGATCTTCTCGCCGATGCACGCCATCATGTAGCCGCCGCTGGCCGCGACCTTGTCGATGCACACGGTCAACGGCACGCCCGCCTCGCGGATACGCGCCAGTTGCGACGACGCCAGGCCGTAGCTGTGAACCATGCCGCCGCCGCTTTCAAGGCGCAGCACCACTTCGTCCTTGGGTGTGGCCAGGCTCAGCAGTGCCGTGATTTCATGGCGCAGGCTTTCAGTGGCCGAGGCCTTGATGTCGCCGTCGAAATCCAGCACGAACACCCGTGGCTTGGCTTCTGGCTTCTTCTTGCCCTTCTTCTTTTCGGCCTTGCCTTCAGACTTGCGCAGGGCCTTGAGCTGGTCCTTGTCGAGCAGGGTCTGCTCCAGGCGCTCACGCAAACCCTTGTAGAAGTCATTGAGCTTGCTGACCTGCAACTGGCCGGCAGCTTTGCGGCGGCCTTTGCTGCGCAGTGCGGCGAAACTGATCAGCACCACCAGGATGGCGACGACCAGGGTGACGGTTTTAGCCAGGAAAGTAGCGTACTCGGCCAGAAAATCCATGTGACTCCTTACAAGTGCAGTGCGCCAGGCGCGGATTGTCCAAGCATACCGACGCCACCGCCATGGGGCCAGTGATCAAACCGCCAGCAGCGGGCCTCTAACGACCTTTTAAAACAAGCGTATGTTTTTTCATTGACAGCTTCCCGGCATCCTCATAACCTCGCCAGACTTTCAACGTACCGGGAAAACGGACGTGGGCAGCATCTACCTGATTCGACATGGCCAGGCCTCCTTCGGTGCAGACGACTACGACGTGCTGTCGCCCATCGGTGTGCAACAGGCGCAAGTGCTTGGCCGCCACCTGGCGGAACTGGGCCTGGGCTTCGACCGCTGCCTGTCAGGCGACCTGCGCCGCCAGCAGCACACCGCCAACGCCGCCTTCGAACAATACAGCGCCCTCGGCCTGCCGGTACCCACGCTGGAAATCGACAGCGCGTTCAACGAGTTCGACGCCGAGGCGATCATCCGCGCCCTGCTCCCGGACCTGCTGCACAGCGAACCCGAAGCCCTGCACATATTGCGCAACGCCGCGCAAAACCGTGGCGAATTCCAGCGCATCTTTTCCCTGATCATCGAACGCTGGCTGGCCGGCACCTACGACCCGCCGGGCCTGGAAAGCTGGCTGGGATTTGTCGAACGTGTCCAGGGTGGCCTGCAACGCCTCCTCGAAGCCGCCGACAACCGTGACAAGATCGCCGTGTTCACCTCCGGCGGCACCATTACGGCCCTGCTCCACCTGATTACCCGAATGCCTGCCGCACAGGCCTTCGAACTGAACTGGCAAATTGTCAACACCTCGCTCAACCAACTGAAATTCCGTGGTCGCGAGGTGGCACTGGCTTCCTTCAACAGCCATACCCACTTGCAACTGTTGAAGGCGCCGCAGCTCATCACTTTCCGATGAACTGCGGCCAACCGTGACCCCAAGGTCACTGGACTCACCATAAAAGGATCGAAACCATGACTGACGTAGCTAAAGCCGTAGAAGCAATGAAAGCCAAATTCAACCCAGCCGCTGCCGACGGCCTGGACCTGGTGTTCGGTTTCCGTATCGACGACACCCAGAACTTCTCGCTGGTCGTGAAAAACAACACCTGCGAACTGCTGGAAGGTGAAAACCCGGACGCCCAAGTCACCCTGGTGATGGACGGCGACACCATGAAAGGCATCGTTGACGGCTCCACCGACGGCATGCAGGCATTCATGGGCGGCAAACTGCGCACTGAAGGCGACATGATGCTGGCCATGAAATTGAGCGAGCTGTTCCCGGCCTGATCAAGCCTGCTTTAAATGACAAATCCCGCCAATGGCGGGATTTTTCGTTTCCGAGCCAAAACAAATTCCCCGGACTCCACCCAGGCATGAGGGGCGGCGAATGTACCTGGTTCTGATCTGTAGGAGCTGGCTTGCCGGCGATGCAGACAACTCGGTACATCAGGTACACCCAGTTGATGCCATCGCAGGCAAGCCAGCTCCCACATTTGGACCGTGCCCGCTTTAGCTTTTGATTGTGCTGTTGCTCTAAAACACTCAAGCCGGCCGGTAG